>JAISCR010000165.1 GCA_031265435.1 Treponema sp. | reverse complement strand
TCTTTGACAATAATATGGCGGTTATAGGCAGGGCAGGCAAATTCCTTCGTTCCGCAAAGGGAACTATCTGGGAAGAAATCGACAATCCGCAATTTGTGATGAGTGATTTTTTTACGTTAAAGGAGCAACGAAATCTTGAAATATTAGCCGCGAAAAAAAATGACCAGTCATATATCTATAATCCATCGGCAGACCCAAGCCATGCCTATCTTTCTTCGTTTATTTGGATCAATGATAATCTCTACGGCAGCATCGGCATGGTGGACATAAACGCGCCCTTTACGGAGGGACAGATTGACATAATCCGGCGGATAACCCATGTGCTCAAATTGTATTTCCAAAACAACCATATCTATATGCGGATGGCGGAAAACGACATTCATTATTTACACGGCCTGCTTGAAGGCGTTGATATTTCCGAAGAAATTGCTGCCTATCATCTGAACAAAACAAAATGGAAAATCAGCGATGAGTACCGGTGTTTTACATTTGTCTGCCCTGTTGATTTCGCCGCGCCTATTGAGTTTGTTTTTTATGTAAAACAACTAAGCGCCATATTTCCCAAAGCTCTGATCTCGGTGTATCGGAATTCAATTATTATGATTGTCCGCTGTGCTGATCATCCGGTGCTGACCGGCGCGGAAAAACAAAAACTGGATCAGCTCTTAAAAAAGACCGAAATGCGTTGCGGGGTCAGCATGGTTTTTAACAATTTTATGCGTCTGCGCTGTTATTATGTCCAAAGCAGTTTTGCCGCCTCCCAATGCAAGCCGCCGCCGGGTCCGGCGCTTTGTTTGTATGAGGATTGCCAAACCGATCATGTGCTGCGGACTTTGGCGGCCGGAGCGGATTTGCGCTGTTTCTGCCACCCCGGCATTCTTTCGCTGTGGGAAAGCGGCGACGAAACCCAGCGGGAAATGGTCCGTTCTTTGTATCACTATTTTCTAAACGGCAAAAACATCAGCGCCGCGGCGGACGCCCTCCATGTCCACCGCAACACCCTCATCTACCGCCTGAACAAAGCCGAAGAAGTTTTACACATCGACATCAAACAGCCGGATCAAAAGAAAGCGCTTCTGTATCTCATGTCCTGTTTGATTGCGCTGCGGTTGTAACTATGACATCGGCGGTTTTTGAAAAAACGTCATGTGGAAAGGAGGGATATTCGGGAAATAATTGCGCCTCCGGGCCTGGAAAAATGTTATCTGCTTATTCCCTTCGCTAAGGGTAGTTAATAAAAGGATTGTAGAACCGGCTCCCGTCCCTGAATGTAAACCACATTCCCAGCACAAACAGTAAAATACCGGCGGAGAGGGCTAGTGCGTCAGCCTTGCCGAAGGGCCTTGAAGAATACCAGCTTCTTTTTTTATGTTTGCCAAAACCCCGCAGTTCCATCGCGTTACTGATACTGTCTATCCTTTCCAGGGAAGAAAAAATAAGCGGCAGCAGTATCGCCGCGATGCCCTTTATCCGTTTGAACAGGGGCGCCTTGCGGGAAAGTTCTGTGCCCCGGGCCTGCTGGGCCTGGGAGATGGCGGTGTAGTCCCGCTGTACATCGGGAATGTAACGCAGGGTAAGGCTTACCGTATAGGCGATGTAGTAATGCACTCCGATACGGTTGAGGGAAGCGGCAAACTCGCTGGGATGGGTAGTTACAATGAGGAGAATCGCGGCGGGTACCAGCTGGCAGTATTTTAAAAAGATGTTGAATTCGTAGAAAAGCTGTTCTTTGGTAAGGGTGAAACGCCCGAAGCCTTCCGCAAGAAGATGCCGGCTGCCGTAGATCTTTACTCCTTCTTCGGGAGAAAAAATGTAGACCGCAAGCAGATTGGCGGCCATAAAGATGATGAGCATTTTGAAAATAAAAGAAATATCCTTTAATTTGATCCCCGAAATGATAAAGAGAAAGATGCCGAGGGCCGAAGAGAACAGCATGACTCTTGTGTCGTAACCTGTCATCGCAAGGACGGACCAGAGCAGGAAGATGATAAGCTTTACGGCCCCTGTTACCCTGTGTACCGGGGAAACACGTTCCAGATAACTCAACATGAAGCGGCTCATTGCCTGTACCTCTTTTCCCTGTCCAGGGAAATAAAGCGGTTTATAAAACCCTGATACTCCGTAATGCCGGCCCGGAGAGCCAAATCGTAGAGGCTTGTCCGTTTGAGGCTGGCCTTTTCAATAATACTGTCATCGGTAAGAACCGCGGAAGGACTGTCAATGGCAAGGATTCTGCCTTCGGAAAGCACCACTGCCCGATCGGCATATTCGAGCATCAGGTGCATGTCGTGGGTAATGAGGAGGAGGCTTATGCCTTTGTCCCGGTTAAGCCTGAAAAGAAAATCCATTATTTCCCGGTAGTGCTTTAGATCCTGTCCTGCCGTGGGTTCGTCCAGAATGAGGAGGGAAGGCCCCAGACTGAGGATCGAGGCGATGGTAAGCCGTTTCTTCATGCCGTAGCTCAGGGCGCTTACCGGCCAGTTCCGGTAGGGATAAAGGCCGCAGATGCGGAAACTTTCGTAGACCTTTTCCCGGATTTCGTTTTCCGCGTGAAGCTTCGTTTCCTGTCCGGAATTTTTACGGTTGGCAAGCTCCCTGTTGCGGAGACCCAGCGCCGCCTCGTCATAGATCAGGGGGAAGGAGATCATGTGGTTGGGGTTCTGCATCACAAAGCCGATCTTTTCGGCCCGTTCACGGATGGAAAGGCCGGCAATGTCCTTGCCCTCATAGAGGATTGCGCCGCTTGCGGGTTTGTAGAAACCGCAGATCAGTGCGGCCAGCGTGGATTTTCCGGCTCCGTTCTTGCCGACCAGAGCCGTGATGGAACTTTTCGGAATGGAAAAGGAAATGTTCTCCAGTGTGCCATGCCTCTTTGAAGCGGCCCCGGCGGCTTGTGTATGGGTCCCTTCGGGCTGTGGGCGTAAGGAAGTTGCTTGTGTGTCATAACAGAAATTAAGATCCCGTATTTCCAGAATTGTTCCATCACGGCAGGGCCCATCGGCCTTTTCTTCCGCCGCGGCCCAGGCCCTCAGTTTTTCCGCATCAAAGACAACAGTCTCAACATGTTCCGGCTTGAGACCCGCGTGTATACCGCAGCCTGTAAAACGGAGAGCGGAAAGATACAGGGGCTCCCGGATACCTGTTTTACCCAGAAGATCCGACGCCAGCATATCTTCAGGAAGCAGATCCGCGATGATGCGCCCCTTGTCTATGAGGATGATACGGTCTACGGGACGATGCAGCACATCCTCAAGCCGGTGTTCGATGATGATTACCGTTTTCCCCTGTTCCCTGTTAAGCCTGTCTATGGTTTCTATAGCCTGCTTTCCCGTTGCGGGATCCAGATTCGCAAGAGGCTCATCAAAGAGGAGAATTTCAACATCATCCGTCAATACTCCGGCCATGGAGACCCGCTGCTTCTGGCCCCCCGAAAGTTCCTGGGGCGCTTTGGTAAGGGCTTCTTCAAATTGAACAAGTTCCGCCGCCTCTTTCACCCGGCGGCGCATCTCCCCTACAGGAACCATGTCGTTTTCCGCGGCAAAGGCAATGTCTTCCCCGGCACTCTGGCCGACAAACTGGTCGTCGGTATCCTGCAGCACCGTTCCCGCTTTTTTTGAAATGCCGAATATCCCCAGCCCGGCCGCGTCTTCTCCGAAAATCGACAGTGATCCTGTCATCTCGCCGGGAAAGGCATTGGGGATGAGACCATTAATACAGTGGGCCAGGGTTGACTTCCCGGAACCGGAAGGCCCCAGGATGAGAATCTTCTCCCCCCTGTTGACGCTCAAGTTTATGCCGATAAGACTCGGTTCGGCCTGGGAACGGTACCGGAAGGAGAAGTCTTTGAAGACAAGGACAGGGGAATGAAGTTGAGCCGAATCTTTTGTCATGCAGAACCTTTTAAATGCCGCTGTCCGAAAAGTTTGAAAAACGTATTCGGACAGCTCCTTTCAAGCTTCACTCCCCAAAATACGGATTTTACTCGGCCTTGAGGGAACCTGCCCTGGTTCTGGTTCTGGAATACCCAACGGCAAGGATCGTGCCAAGGATCAATACCACCAGGGAATTGAGCCCTGCGGCAGTCAGACCCTGAATGTAAACCTTGTCCGCCGGTTCCTGATAGATAAGGATGTCCAGTGTGGGAGCTACACCGACCCATGCGATAAGGTTCGCCGCAATCTGGACAATGTTGAAGAAAATGGCGCTCTTGACACCGAATTTCCCTTCTTCAATTCCGTAGCGTGTCCAGAAGATACCCGCCAAAAGGCCGAATATCGCATCGGCAATGACCCAGCTCCACCAGACCCCGCCCCAGGTAAGGTCTGTCAGGGCGTGTCCGATAAAGGCGATGAGAAGCCCCGCGACCGGCCCAAAGACCGCTCCGAAGAAGACCACGATGGCGGAGGAAAGGTTGAGGTTGGTGTTGGGAACCCCGGAAGGAATTGCCACAAAACGCATCAACACAAACATGATCGCCGCCCCGATTCCGACGGCAACCACCGTCCTGACCGATAGAAGTTTCTTTTCCATTTTAGTTTACTCCTTAGTCTGCAAGATTATACATCCAAGTATATCCTATTACGAAAAAAAAGTATATAATGGTTTTTTATGGTAAGCGGAAAAAACGCCAAAGAAACCGGTCTTCGCGGCTCTTTCAGGTTTATACGCAGTGTTAAATACCGCATGATTTTTGCCTTTTCCCTGCTTTTTATCGGCGCCATGACGATAGTTCAGGCTGCTAACTATTATCAATTTATCAATGAGATTGAGCATAGTCATATTGGGGCCCTGGTCAACTCCCTTCAGATTGGAATCAGCAGTATCGAAACCCAGTTTCTTGATGCCGAAAGCTTCGGTATCAGTATCATGGCAGAGGATCTGATTCAGCAGGCTCTCACGGATATGCCGGATAAAAGCAGTTTTGAATATGATATTATGCTTCGCAGGCTTTCGGAGCGTTTTCAAAATCATATACGTGCCAAGACCAGTATTCATAAAGAGTATCTGATTAACACGGCCGGTGAAGTATTGGATACGGTATTGAACGTGATCCCTCCGCCATTACAGGCCGCTATGGTCATGGGCTATCCCCAGGGTACCAAGCCCTATGTAACAGGGGTATACCGTGAACTCTATGAGACTACCCGTATCGATGTCCTCTCCCTGGTTCGGCGGATCTACCGATCCAGCAATACTGCCGGCGAAATCGGTTTTTTGGTGATGGATATTGATGCAAAGGTATTGCAGAAAAGCCTTGAAGATTTTGAGCTCCCCGGGGACGGCTATTTGTTGCTCCTCAATGCGATTGGGGAACCGGTCTTTGCGCAGGGAGCCAATTTTCCCGAAGGAAACAAACTGGCATTGGCGATTACCGGGGAAGATTGGCCTGAGACAGACAGCCGGCTCCTTATGATTGAAGGAGTGCGTTATATGTGCCTGAACGCCCGGAGCGATATTCTCGGCTGGCATCTTGCGGCGGTCATACCCTATAGTACCCTGATGCAGGCAGCCAGACGGAACCGCTTATTTACCTTTGTCCTGTTAGCTTTATGCATTATCATTGCTATAGTTTTGAGCAGTGTGATCATCAGCCGCATGTCAAAACCCATTACTCTGCTCCTTAAATCCATGAAGGAAGTAGAGGGAGGGAACTTTCATAGTCTGGTGCACTATTCGGGAGGGGATGAGATGCAGCAGGTGGTAGATGGCTACAATAGCATGACTGCCAAGATGGAGGCTTTACTGAATCAGATAAAAAAGGATGAAGAGGACAAACGGAATGCGGAACTCTATGCGTTACAGGCTCAGATTAATCCTCATTTTCTTTACAACGCCCTTAATTCCATTCGTTATTTAGCCAGGGAAAAGGGGGCGGATGACATCAGCAGGATAACCGCCTCTCTCATCAGCCTGAGCCGGGCCAGTCTCGATTCCGATAAATTTATTACCATCAAACAGGAAATGGATCTGGTGGAGGACTATGTTGAGATTATGAAGATCCGTTATGGGAGTATTTTCTGTTATCACTGTGAAATAGAGCCGGATTTGTCTTTATGTGTTATTCCCCGATTTTCGGTGCAGCCCCTGGTAGAAAACGCCGTCTTTCACGGAATATTGCCCAAAGAGGGAGGAGATATTATGGTACGGATTGTTTCCATGGATGGAGGTATCCTCATTGAGGTTGAAGACACCGGGGTCGGCATCGGGAAAGAAGAGCTGGGAATAATTGAAAGCCAGCTTGCCGGAGGGAAAGAGGAAACGGTATTGACCGGGGACAGGCGGCTCATGAAGAATATAGGGTTTAAAAACATAGACGGCCGGATTAAGCGTTACTTCTCGGAAGGCTACGGCCTCAGTATTATTTCTCGCAGTGGAGAAGGCACAATGGTACAGGTCAGGATACCCCGGGTAGAAGCGGACAGTCATATACAGGCGATACAGCCTTAACAGGAAGGCGGAATGAAAAAGGTTCTCATTGTTGATGATGAAGTCATACCCAGAAAGAGCCTTAAAAGCATCATTCCCTGGGCTGAATTTGGTTATACCATAGCGGGAGAGGCGGCTAACGGCAAGGCGGCGTTGACCATGGTGGAGGAATTGGCGCCGGAACTTATCTTTACCGATATTACCATGCCGGTGATGAATGGGATTGAATTTATCAGGGCGTTGAAAGAAAAGGGAATTTCCGCCAAAGTGGTGATCTTGAGTTGTCATGAGGATTTTACATACCTTCGGGATGCGATGCGTTTGGGGGCAGTAGATTACCTTCTAAAGCATACTTTCGAAGCGGAAGATATCCGGCGGCTTCTCTCTAAAATTGATGAACAATTCCGGAAAGAATATATTGAAAGCGAGAGCATTGAGTGGTTACGGCAGGATCTCTGGAAGCGTTTTCTTTTGGGGCATCTTTCGACAGGCGAAAAAATTCGCTACAGGCTAAACGGGCTTATTCCCGAAGGGCCGGGTCTCTTTCGTATCCTTTTGGCAGAAGTAAGTTCTCGGAATACTATTGTTTCTTTTTTGGAATCCTACCGTGCCCGGGCAGGAGACAAGACAGGGCTGGATCGGATCTGGCTGGTGAACGAAGGAAAAATTCCGTCAGGAGAACGTGTTTTCCTGATCTTTTCCTTTAAGGCAGGCTGCAGCGAGGCTGATACGGCAGCAGTAGTACATGACTTTTACGGAGGGCTCTGTCGGATGGCGGCGAAACAGGATCATGCCTGTAATGCTGCCGGAAGCTGCCTGTACCGGAATTGGGCAGAAATCCATGAGGCCTGGAAGGAAGCTGTGGAAGGCATGGATATGAAGGCAGACCTTTCAAAGTACGGACAAAAAGTACGGCAGGCGTTGACCTATATCAGGAATAACTACGCCCGGCAAATAAGTCTTGAAGACATTTCCGGATATATCGGGATAAGCCGTATATATCTGAGCCAGATCTTTAAAAAAGAAACGGGACAGAACATCAGCGACTTTTTACTGGGCTATCGGATAAGCCGGGCAAAAAAAATGTTAATGGATTCAGATCTCAAGATATACGAAATTGCCGACATGAGCGGTTTCGGCAGCGCTCAATATTTCAGCCGTATATTCAAAGAACAGACCGGCATGAATCCCAATGAATACCGGACCCATAGCAGATCTTAATATTTTACAACAAATAATAATAATATCAGCTTTGTTTCAGAAAATTCCCCTTTCATACTATAATGAAATCTAACTTAAGGAGAATATAGTTTCTATGAACACGGTTTTTTTCAGGAAAACAGGTATTACCTGTACACTCATTGTTATTTTGGCTTTTGCCATTATGGTTTTCGGCTGCTCAAAATCTTCCGGCAGCACATCAGGCGATAATTCCCAGGCAGGTTCAGAGCCTGCCAGGCCGGAAAGTTACCTGGAAAACGGCGATATTCCTGCTACGGATCCTTACTTTGCGGTGAACGGCAAGAGTCCCGCAGATATTACCGGTAGCCTGATGGTCTGGACTTGGGATACAAACTTCTTTGGTATGATCCAGAAGATGGAAACTATATATCCAAAGATAACTTATGATT
Source organism: Treponema sp. (assembly GCA_031265435.1). Taxonomy (GTDB): domain Bacteria; phylum Spirochaetota; class Spirochaetia; order Treponematales; family Breznakiellaceae; genus JAIRNJ01. The sequence goes on along the minus strand of JAISCR010000165.1, from coordinate 19,053 downwards.
TTGTTACTGTTCCCGGTTCAGATTATATGATGAAGCTTCAGTCGGCCCTGGCCTCCGGCGCTGCCGTTCCGGATATTCTTTGTGCGGAGATCAACAATGTGGGCCGTTTTTATGACATGGATATCTCGGATGATATTTCCAAAGCCCCCTATAACATAGACAAGGAAATGCTGGTTCCTTATCTGGCCGACATCGGTACCGATGACAAAGGGAAATTTATCGGTATTCCCAATACCGCCGCCCCCGGAGGGCTCTTCTATCGCAGGGATCTTGCGCAGCAATATCTGGGTACCGACGACCCTACAGAAGTTTCCGCTATGGTTACTACATGGGATGATTTTATCAATGTCTGCAAAAAAGTGACGACAGCTTCCGGCGGAAAGGTCTGGGGTATTGCCGGTCTGGATGGTCTTATTCATCCTACTGTGGATCAGAGCAGCAAGCCCTGGCGGGAAGGCAACAAACTTCTTATTGAGGAAAATTATCTGGATTCATATGAGCTCATCAAAAAAATCGCCGAAGCCAGGATAGACGGCGGCATGGATGAGTATACTCCCGCATGGCATGCTTCTTTTGAACAGGGTAATGTACTCTTCTATCTGGGCGCCTGCTGGACTCAGAGCTTTGTTATCGAAGTAAACGATCCCAATGGCGCAGGCCGCTGGGGTGTAGCCTCTACTCCCGGCGGCCCCTACAATTGGGGCGGTATCTGGTGGACTGCATACCGAAATAGCAAGAACAAAGATGCTATAGCCGCGTGGATGCGCTACGAAGTAAGCCCCCAAGGCGGCAGGAATAAGTATCAGATGATCCACTTTTACCCCGGGCTTAACAGCGCGTATTCTGCAGACTATCTGTTCCAGCCCAATGAATTCTTTGGCGGACAGAATGTTACCGATTACTATCTTCAGACCATGCAGGCCATGACTGTAAAACGACCGGTAGCCAATGATGGTACTTTCTACGATGCCATGGGATTTTATACCAAAAATCTGGCAAAGGGTGAAAGTCCCGAAAATCTTGTAGTGCAGATTGAAAACGATATAATCTCCCAGATTCCGGTCTATACCAGATAACATTGTGAGCCTGATCCGGCGGTCAGGGCCGCCGGATTTTTCCCTTCAGGAGGTTCGGCCTTGAAGCTCAATCATACAAATAAATGGCCTTATGTATTCATAGCTCCCTTTTTTATTATCTACGCCCTTTTTAACCTGTTTCCCATGCTTTTTAGTTTTTATATCAGCATGACACAGTGGATCGGTTATGGGCCGATGCATTTTATGGGGCTTTCCAATTACCGGATTGTTTTTACCGATCCTTCATTCTACCGTTCCGTGTGGAACAGTATTGTTATTGTCATTGAAGGCATGATCCCTATGCAGGCGCTGGGGCTTATCCTTGCCCTTGCGTTAAATTATGGTTTTGTCCATTTCGGTAAAAATTATGTCCGGAACGCATTTTTTGTACCCTATGTTACTGCCCCTGTGGCGATTGGACTTATCTTTGCCGCCATTTTTGATCAGAACTTTGGAGTGATAAATAAATTCCTTGCCGGCGCCGGCCTCATTCGGGGAAATATTGACTGGCTCCATACAGCGATACTTTCAAAGCCCCTGGTGGCATTTGTGTCACTTTGGCGTTATCTTGGTTACATTGCCGTTATATATTTGGCAGGACTGCAGGCTATCCCGGCAGAAATATATGAAGCCGCCCGGGTAGACGGTGCCCGGGCTCCCACCGCAATGATCAGGATTATTATCCCCATGCTGAAGCCTACAATTGTATTTCAGGTAACTTTGGGCATCATTGGCTGCCTTAGAATCTTTGAAGAGCCTTTGATGCTTTTCGGCCAGGGAGACGGCTTCAGTTATTCAGGCGGAGTGAATCATTCGGCTCAAACCATGAATATGAAGTATCTGCAGGTGGCTTTCCAAAGCGGTCAAAGCGGATATGGGGCCGCAGTCGGTTACGCCATGTTCATGATAATTTTGGTGTTTACCATGATCTATTTTTGGCTGGCTACCAAAAAAGATGAATCATAAAGGAGACGGAATAAATGAAGTGGAATTCCGGATTACATAAATATTTTTCGATATTAATCAACCTCATTCTTGTTATTCTTGCCACAGTTAATCTTATTCCGTTTATCCTGATGTTTGTCATGTCTACTCAGGATAATCATGCCATCTTTTCAGGACTTACCTTTATACCGGGCAGAAACCTTGCCAAAAATTTCCAGTCCATACTGGCTGTACATTATTTCCGTTCTCTTTTCAACAGTATCATTGTTGCAGTATGCAGCATGATGTTGACAGTGTTTTTCAGTGCCATGGCCGGTTTTGCCTTTGCCAAGTACCGCTTTCGTTTCAAAAAACTTGCCTTTAATACAATCCTTGCGACCATGCTGGTGCCTATGGAAATAGGTCTTGTGGCTTTTGTTTTGGAAATGCGTATCCTCCATCTTTCCCAGACTTTTCTGCCCCTAATCCTGCCCAACATTGCCAATGCCTTTGGAGTTTTTCTGATGAACGCTTTTATGCAGGAGGCGGTACCTTTTGAGATTATGGAAAGCGGCCGTATCGATGGCTGTAATGATTTTGGTGTCTTCCTCCGGCTGGTGTTTCCAATCATCAGACCCGCGGCCTTTACCCTGGCCCTGATCTCCTTTCTCAATTCCTGGAATGCCTACCTTTTGCCCATGGTCATGATCAATAACCCCCGGATGTTTACCATACCTCTGGTTATTGCGGCCCTGGGGAATCAGTTTGTGGCGGATTACGGCGCCAGAATCCTGGGGATTGCGGTAGGAGTGCTTCCTATACTGTTGATCTTTGTATTTTTCTCCAAATATATTACAGAAGGACTCACCGCGGGGGCGGTGAAAGGATAGAGTAATGCAGTTATTTAAGGATGTCTATCTGCTTTCCGGCCATGCTTATGCCATGCATCCCAATGTGTATGGTGTTGTTCTGCCCGAAAGGCAGGGGCTCGTCCTGATTGATACGGGACTGAACGAAGAAGATCTGGAAATTATTGAAGGGAATCTTGTTTATTGGGGCCTTTTGGATCTGAGAATCAGCCATGTGCTCATTACCCATTCCCATTTTGATCATGCGGGGAATGCCCGGCATTTTCGGGACAAGGGTGCTTTCATCATGGCAGGGGAAGGTGATGCTCAGGGTATAGAAGCTGGAGATGAGCGAACCATCAACTATGCCTATCCCATGGCTTTTCCTCCCTGTCGGGTGGATCGGATTATCCGGGACGGAGAGAAGCTTGAACTGCCGGGTCTTGATGTACACTGCCACCTGGTACCCGGTCATTCCCGGGGGAGTGTAGCCTACGAAGCCAATATCCGGGGAAAAATCATTCTTTTTACAGGAGATTTTCTTATGGCTGCCCCCGATTGCGCTTATGGCAGGCCGGGCATTCCTGTTGGAGAAGATTATGATTTTGCCGCCTATCTGAGTTCTCTTCGCCGTCTCCGCAATGTTACCGTCGATGCGGTGCTTGGGGGACATGGTCATCCGGCCCTGGCAAGAGGAAGCCGTATCATAAATTCCGCTTACCGGAATATGCTGGCTGAACGTTCATTCAGTAACCAGAAACCTCTATAATGAAGAACCCAGGAGCAAGCCCTTGGGTATGAAGGCCGCCTGCGAATCAATCTTGACTTGTTTTCACCTCTTCTTTTTCGTATCTTATATATAGGAGATTATGTAAAAATGGATTACGAAAAGTTGACAATCAGGGCGCAGGAGGCTCTCAACGAGGCTTCCGCAATCGCCCAGCGGAACGATCACAGTCAGGTAGAAACCGAGCATATTCTCAAGGCTCTTCTGGAACAGGATGGAGGCATCGCGGCTTCTCTGGCGGAACGGATAGGGGCACATCTTGATAAGCTTCTCTCCGACACGGACAGGCTCATTTCCCAGACGCCCAAGATCTACGGAGAGGCGGCCCAGCTTTATTTTTCTTCCGCGGCAAGCAAGGTTCTAACCAAGGCCGAAACCGAGGCAAAGTCCCTGAAGGATGAATTTGTTTCCTCCGAGCATATCCTTATTGCCATTGCCGGGGCTGAAGGCAAGACGGCCGATATTCTCAGGAAGGCGGGGGTGACCAAGCAGGCGATTCTGGGCGCCCTCAAGCAGGTCCGGGGAAACACCCGTATAACCGATCAGAATCCCGAGGAGAAGTACCAGGTTCTCGACCGTTACTGCCGCGACCTTACCGCTCTGGCCCGGCAGGAAAAGCTCGATCCGGTGATCGGCCGGGATGAAGAGATACGCCGGGTCATGCAGGTTCTCTCCCGGAGAACCAAGAACAACCCGGTGCTCATTGGGGAGCCTGGTGTGGGGAAGACCGCCATTGCCGAAGGGCTTGCCCGCAGAATCGTTGCGGGTGATGTGCCTGAGTCCCTGAAGAACAAGAAGCTTCTCGCCCTGGACATAGGGGCCCTCGTGGCAGGGGCAAAGTTCAGGGGTGAATTTGAAGAGCGGCTCAAGGCGGTGATCCACGAGGTTCAGGCTTCGGACGGGAAGATCATCCTCTTTATCGACGAACTTCATACTCTGGTCGGGGCCGGGGCCGCGGAAGGCGCCACCGACGCGTCGAACCTTCTCAAGCCGGCCCTTGCGCGGGGGGAGCTCCGCTGTATCGGCGCCACCACCCTGGACGAATACCGCAAGCATATTGAAAAGGACGCGGCCCTGGAACGGCGTTTTCAGCAGGTCTACACCCCGGAACCGGGTGTGGAAGACACGATAGCGATTCTCCGCGGTCTGCAGGAACGCTACGAGGTTCACCACGGGGTGCGGATCAAGGATGAGGCTTTGGTAGCCGCGGCAACACTGTCGAACCGTTATATAACAAACCGTTTCCTCCCCGACAAGGCGATAGACCTCGTGGACGAGGCGGCCAGCCGGATCAAGATGGAACTCGAAAGCCGTCCCACGGAACTGGATAAACTTGAACGCAGGCTCCTTCAGCTTTCCATAGAAAAGCAGTCTCTTGTCAGGGAGGAAGACGTTTCCAGCAAACAGAGGCTCGGGAAGCTGGAAAAGGAAATTGCCGAAGCCGCCTCCGAACGGGATGCGATGAAGGCCCTCTGGGATGCCGAAAAGAAGGACATCGAAAAGATCCGCCTTATAAAACAGCAGATAGAAGAACTCAAAATCGAGGAAACCAGATACGAACGGGAGGGAAACCTTTCCAAAGCCGCCGAGGTGAAGCACGGCAGGATTCCCGAAGCGCAGAAAAAACTCAAGGCCCTGACCGACCAGATGGAAGGCAGAAAAGATGCCAAGGGGAAGGCGGCACAGGTTCTGCTGAGGGAAGAAGTGAGCGAAGAAGACATCGCACAGGTAGTGTCAACCTGGACGGGGATTCCCGTCTCCAAGATGCTCAGCGGGGAACTGCAGAAGTATCTGGATCTGGAAAAGGTGCTGGAAAAACGGGTTGTCGGCCAGGGTGCGGCAGTAATAGCGGTGTCGGACGCCATCAGGCGCAACAAGGCGGGTCTCTCCGATGCCGCCCGGCCTCTGGGTTCCTTTCTCTTTCTGGGACCTACCGGTGTGGGAAAAACAGAACTGGCAAAGACGCTGGCGGATTTTCTGTTTAACGACGAGAAGGCCCTTACCCGCATCGACATGAGCGAATACGGTGAAAAGTTTGCCGTAAGCCGCTTAATCGGCGCGCCTCCGGGTTACGTGGGTTACGAAGAGGGAGGCCAGCTGACAGAAGCGGTGCGCCGCAGACCCTACAGCGTTGTTCTGTTTGACGAAATCGAAAAGGCACACCCGGAAGTTTTCAATGTGTTTCTCCAACTCCTTGATGACGGTCGTCTCACCGACAGCCAGGGGAGGGTAGTGGACTTTAGAAACGTTATCGTCATCATGACCAGCAACCTGGGTTCCGATTTGATCCTTGAGGCAAAGAAACCGGAGGCGATCAAGAATTCCCTCATGGAACTGCTCAAGGTAAGTTTCCGGCCGGAATTTCTTAACCGCATCGACGAGACGGTTATCTTCAACCGGCTGGGCAAGGGTGAGATTGGCAAGATTGCTGATATTCAGCTTACACGTCTTGCGGCGCGCCTTGCGGAACGGAAGATAGAACTCCGCCTCAGCAAAACGGCAAAGGAACTTCTTGCGGAACGGGGCTACGATCCCCTCTTCGGCGCCAGACCCCTCAAACGGACAATACAATCGGATCTTGAAAACCCCCTTGCCAGGCTGATCATCGCGGGCACGATAAAGGAAGGCGACACCGTTACTGCCGATGTTGTTTCCGGTGAATTGAGTTTCAAAAAAAGCGCGGCTAAACCATGACGGTTGGCGGTAAAAAATTCTTCGTCCGCTTCACTTGACGAAAGAGCCTGAGGGAAACATACTACAAAAATGCGGAAATTTGGTCAGCAGGCTCTTATTATTGACTCCTCCAGAGACACCAAGGCCCTCAAGGCGCTTTCTTCGGATGTACGGGTTCGGATACTCGAACTTTTGCAGAATCAGGAACTCAATGTTACCGAGATAGCCCAGCACCTCTCCATCCCCCAGTCTACCGCCACTACCAGTGTGCTTGTGCTTGAGGAGGCGGGGCTCATCGACAGCCACAGCGCCAACGGAGTCAAGGGCGGGCAGAAGATCTGCAGTTCCCGCTACAAGGAATTCCTTATCACCTTCAATCCCCCTGCCCCGGCTTCCGGAGAAGGCGGAATGATAGAAGTGGAGATGCCCGTGGGCCTCTTTACCAGTTACGATGTCTCCGCCCCCTGCGGCCTGTGCAGCAGGGACGGCATTATCGGCTATCTGGATGTGCCGGGAACCTTCTTCTCCCCCGACCGGGTCAAGGCCGCGCTGGTCTGGTTTGAAAGAGGCTATGTGGAGTACAAGTTTCCCAACAACGCCCTCTACTCAAAGAAGAATTCTCTCAAGTGCATAGAACTCTCCATGGAGATGTCCAGCGAGGTGCCGGGTACCAACAAGAAGTGGCTTTCCGATATTACCGTTTGGATCAACGAAATTGAAATTGGTACCTGGACAAGCCCCGGCGACTTCGGCGACCGCCGCGGCAGATTCACTCCCGCGTTCTGGAAACTGGAAGGTTCCCAGTACGGACTTTTAAGCACCTGGGAGCTGACCGACCAGGGTACTTTCATTGACCGGCGGCAGGTGTCAAAAGTGACGCTTGCCGATCTCCGGCTGGAGGATCACCATTCAATAAAAGTACGTATCGGCATTGCGGAAAACGCCGAACACGCCGGGGGCATCAATATCTTCGGCAAAGGTTTTGGAGACTACGATCAGGACATCATCCTCAAACTGAAAGGCTAATCTTATAATTTTCAGGATGACCGCCGTTTAGCCAGTTCTGCCACTACCCTGGCATGGGACTCCCTGGTAATGGGGTATTTTAACAGCATTGGTACGCTGATCAGCATGATCAGCACCGGCAGCAGGGAGAACATGAGGCGGATGCCCAGGAGAGATCTGGCCGTCTGCGCCTGGCCTTCGGCATAGCCAAAGAACTTTAAGCCCCAGCCGCAGAGCATGATGCTCAGGGCGTTGCTTATCTTGGAAATCATCGCGTTAAGGCCGTAATAAACCCCTTCCCGGCGTTCGCCGGTTTCCAGTTCGGCATACTCGATTACATCGGGGATCATGCTGTGGGGGCAGATCCACTGGCTGGAAAATCCGATACCCGCCACGACCGCCACCCCAAACATGATGTTGTTTGCCCCGTTCGGCATAAAGAAACACAGTATCACGGCGGCGCTGGCCAGTGAAAGCCCTATGGCATAGGCACGGTTCTTCCCGGCCTTGTTGGCCAGGGTTCTGCAGGGTATGAGGAAGATGGTCAATGTAAGGAGAAGAGCCATCATGATAAGGTACTGCTGATTTTCCATGAGCAGCTGATATTTTACAAAATAGGGCAGCATGGTGGTGATGAAGGTAAAGGCAATGGATACCAGGGCCTGAATACCCGCATACAGCATAAAAGGTTTGTTTTTTAAGGTACCCAAAATTGCGCGCAGGGGAGTAAGACTGGTGGGCGCAGGTTCTACCGCGGGTTTCATGGTTACCGTAAGACCGGTAACCAGGACCGTGATCATGCATAAAAAGCCGAAGAGCAGGCCGACCATACTCCATGCCGTGCGATCCGGCAGCCCCATACCGCTCCGCAGCATTGAAACCAGTACGGTGGTGACGGCAGCCCCAAAAATATACCCTACCGAATTGTACACCATCCTCACGGAGGTCAGACTGGTACGTTCGTTGTAATCCAGGGTAAGTTCGGCGGTCATGGAATAATAGGCCGTGGAAACCATGGTCATAAAGGTATCGTAGAGCAGGAATGACCCGATAACCGCAAAGAAGGCGCTTACATTGGACATCCCTGTGGGCAGGGAAAATAAAAGCCAGAAGCTTGCCCCCAAAGGCAGGGCGCAAAAGATGAGAAAGGGCCTGCGGCGGCCCCAGCGGGAACGGGTGCGGTCGGTAATATAGCCGCATAACACATCATTCACCATATCCCAGGTCAGCTTGCCCACCAGCATGGCAGTCCCCGCGATGCCCGGATCGATCTTGACCACATCGGTGTAATAGATGAGCATGTAAAACTGCATGGACGATACCATCGCCGATACGCCGAAGTCGGCCATGCCGAAGCAGTTTTTTGTCAGGGTGCTGATTTTGTTCTGATTGCCGGAATGCGCTGCTGCCATAACGATTAACCTCAGTTGACTGAGTATACCATTATAGCTATTTCCTTGCCATGGTAGAGCTTCGCAGGATCAATTCCGGACGGAGGAGTATTTTCTCGTCAATTTCACCGGGATTGCCGATGCGATCAAGTATCAGTTCCACTGCTTTTTTACACATCTGTTCCATCGGCTGCCGGACTGTGGTAAGGGCTGTTTCCAGGAGGGAGGCATAGAGGAGATCGTCATATCCCGCCACGGAAATGTCTTCCGGAACCCGTAAATTATGTTCCTTGAGCTGCTTCAGTACTCCCATGGCCATGATGTCGTTCATGGCAAGAATGGCATCGGGGCGGCTCTTCTTAACGATTTGTCCCGTAGCCTCATATCCTCCCTGAAAAGTCGGCTCGCTGATGATGATCCACTCCGGGGAAAAGGAGCAGGCGGCCTCCCGGTAGGCTGCCAGGTAGCCCTCCACCCTGAGGTTGGAGACCGGAATCTTCTGGTTTGCCACGATATAGAAGATCTTGCGGTGCCCGGTTTCCAGAAGGTACCTGGTCAACTGGTAGGAGCCTGCGGAAAGATCTGTCATGACGCAGGGGGCGTTTACCCCGGTATAGTACGCGGTGATGAAACAGAAAGGGATGCCTCTGGAACGGAGGTTCCGCAAGTATGCCGTATCGGGGGCCTGTTTATGGGAGGGCACGATGATCACCCCATCGGCCTGCATCTCGATGAATTTGTGGATAGTTTCCTTTTCTTTTGAGATGCTTCCCTTTGTAATGCCCAGCATAGTATCGTAGCCTCTGCCGGATAGTTCCGCCTCCACCATGTCGATGATGATACCGAAGAACGGGTTGGTTATATCGGTGATGGAAAGGCCAATCACCTTTGTCTGTTTGCTGTTGAGAAGGCGTGCGTATTTGTTGGGATGATAACCCAGTTCTTCCGCTACGGCCAAAACCCGTTTTCTGGTATTGGGCTTTACCTTTTCATGGCCGTTCAGGGCCATTGAAGCAGTCCCTACCGAAACCCGGGCCGATTTCGCTACATCCTTTATAGTTATCGTTGCCATCGTTTACCTGAAACCACTATAAAATATTTTTCAAATTTATGTTGACATATTGAAACGATTCAAATATAATTCATTCATGCACATCATGTGAAGGGTATGATACATGAATTTACTCATAAATATGCGGTTAAAGCAAGGTTTAATGACCAAATATGCATAATTTTAATGATTACTGCTATGTGAAACGATTCAATATGAGTTTTGGAGAGGTATATGGACTTGAAGAGCATTCGGGATGAGATGGAAAAGGCCCTGGTTGAAGGCATTATCCCCTTTTGGCTCAAGCGGAGCGTTGATGCCCAATACGGCGGCTTCCTGACCTGTTTTGATGAAGAGGGGAAGAGTACCGGGGATGCGAATAAATATATTGTTACCCAGTCCCGGATGCTCTGGGGTTTTTCCTATCTCTATCCTTTCTGCCTCCGGGAACATAAGGCTGCCATGGAGCAGGCCGCAAAACAGGGCGCTCAATTTATCATCGATCATTTTTGGGATGATAAAAACGGAGGCTTTGTATGGAAGACGGATCGTTCGGGTAAGGTTTTGGACGCAGGGAAGGTGGTCTACGGCGAAAGTTTTGCCCTCTATGCTTTAAGTGAGTATTACCGTTTCAGCGGAGACGCTAAATTTCTTGAATACGCGGAAAAAACCTTTGAACTTTTACAGCTTTACTGCGCCGATACCCTCTGTGGCGGTTACTATGAAAACCTGGAAACGGACTGGAGCCTCTCCGCGGGGGGCAAGTTTGCCGGAGACCGGAAATCTCTGGATATTCACATGCATTTAATGGAGGCATTTACCACCCTCTATGCGGCCAGCGGCAGGGAGATCCATAAACGGAAACTCCGGGAGCTTGTAGATATTCTGGTACGTTTCATGATGAACACCGATCTCGGCTATGGCTACAATCAATTCGACAGGACATTCAACAGGATTCCTGCGATTAACATTCACCGTACATGGAATGATGAGCGGGAGACTTCTGAGGTCATCGGGACTCCTGTGGACAGCACTTCCTATGGTCATAACGTGGAATTGAGCTGGCTTATGAAGCTGGCGATGGATACCCTGCGGAACGAGGAGGCTGCCTATACAGCGGTGATGCGGCATCTTCTGGATCACTGTCTTGCGCATGGCTTCGATTACGAATATGGCGGAATATACCGGGACGGTATCGCCGACCGGGAAGTACTGGTCAAGGATAAGGAATGGTGGCAGAACTTTGAGGCTCTGGTTGGTTTTTCCAACGGCTATCTCTGTTTCGGTGAGAAACGGTATCTGGAGGCTTTGGAAAAAACCTGGGCTTTTGTAAAAGAGAAATTCATTAATCCGGAAACCGGAGAGAGCCGTCAGCTTCTCCGCCGGAATGGGGAACCGGTAGTATCCAACATGGGTAATCCATGGAAGGCGATCTACCATACCGGCCGGGCACTGGCGGAAACGATCAGGCGGCTGGACAGTATACGTGTTAAGGGGTAATGCCATGGGCGGGAAAAAGTTGACAGGTTTTATCATCACCGCAGGACATCTGGATATTGAATGGTACCAGCCCCTGCGTTCGTATCGTTTCTGGACTGTCGAAACATTTGAAGATCTCAAGAAGGCAGTGAAGCGTGATGATTTTAACTGTTATGTTCTGGATGGACAGATCTTTCCTCTGGAAGAGTATCTTGAGGTGATTCCGGAGGATGAAGCAGAACTTCGTGAACTCATCGGGAAGGGAAAGCTTATTATCGGCCCTTTCTTTACTCAATTTGATGAATGGCTTCCAAGCGCGGAAAACATAATACGGAATTGTCTCTATGGAAGGCGTAAATCAGATTATTTCGGAGGCTATATGAGGGCAGGCTATCTGCCTGATAATTTTGGCCATCCCCTTCAGCTGCCCCAGATTCTTCGTGGTTTTGGTATTGACAGCCTGCTGTTCATGAGGGGCCTGCCGGAAATCCATGGAGGCCACCCGGATGAATTTATCTACAGAGGGCTTGACGGATCGGAAGTACTGGTAAGCCATTTTAGGGAAAGCTACTCCGGAGCCTTTGATATATTTAACAAGAAGATCGATCCTACGCAGCCGAGGATTGTTCCATATTACGACGGCAATGACAGCTACCTCTCCTTTGAATGGCACAGGGAGTTGGCAGATCATGATGATCCGGAACGAATCGCGAAAAGCATGATTTCCAATGTTATGAGAATCAAGGATCGTTACCCTTCCGGAGTGATCCCCCTTATTGCGGGTTTCGATCATCTGCCTCCCCAGATCAATATCGGTGATTCGGTAAAGGCTGCCAATGAAACTCAGGAAGATATTGAATTTGTGATGGGGAGTGCCGAGGACTACATCAAGCTGGTTTACCGGCAGATGAGTAATCCTGCAGTCTACAGCATGGAACTTCTCGGTTCCCGTTACCAGTATGTTTTGCTTGGCGCTCTTTCTACCCGCTGTTATCTGAAGCATGAAAACTTTGCCTGCGAAGCTCTGCTTGAGCGCTATGCAGAGCCTCTGGATGCCCTGGCATCCGCGGGCGATTATCCGGACAAGCGCCGGTTTTTGGATGAGGCGTGGACTTACCTCATGATCAATAGCGCCCATGATTCAATCCATGGTTCTTCGGTAGACGAGGTGCACAGGGAAATGGAATTCCGTTTTGCCGCAGTCAGGCAGATTGCGGCAGGGCTTATTCACGATGCACTCGCATACTGGGGAAAACACAGTGAGCATTGGTGGGAGAAGCTGCCGGAGAGTAAGGGTATACTGAGCTATGCGCCGGTATCCGCGGATTTTATACAGCCCTGCGATCTCTGGCTGCCCGCAGGGAATCTTCCGGTAGTGATACAGGACAGTAATGGTGTCATTCTTCCGGGTCAGATTTTGGATCGGGAGGAGATTCCGTTGAACGGTATTGGCGAAGCCCGCAATGATCCCTTCCCCTCTCCGGTATTCAGGCGTGTTATTTTTATGGACAAGTTTTGTTCCGGAATACGGAGCGTTACGGCAACAGCCGCCGGGGGCTCCGTGCAGGTTCCTGTTACAGATTTAAATACAGGGAATGAAAACGGCCTGGTTTTCATTGAGAATGTTTATGTACGCATAGAGGCGGCCGGAGCGCTGCTCAGTATTTTCGACAAGAAGCGGAACTGCCGTTACGACAGTCTGAACCTCATTGAGGAAGATGCCGATGCCGGAGATGCCTGGGACTTTTCGCCACCCTGGATTCCCGGCGAACTCAACCGTTCTTCCGGCAGTGTTTTCCACGCACGGATTCTGGAGCGGGGGCCGGTACGGGCTTCCATGGAAATCCGGGGCAGCTTGAATGTTCCGGCATGCCTTGAGGGAGATCTCCGCAGCCCGGAACGGGTGGAACTCCCCATGGTCTTTACGGTTAGTCTCTACGCCGGGACAGGGCGTGCGGACGTAAAACTGAATATCGAAAATACGGCTAGGGATCACCGTCTGAGGCTCAGGCTGGCTCCGCTCATCAAAACGGATTTTGTCCGTTCTCAGGGACATTTGGCCATTATTGATCGTCCGGTAGAACGGCAAAAGGAGATTGAAAGCTGGTTCCAGCCGGTGACGCAGCTTCTGCCTTTCCGGGAGTGGATTGCTCTGGAAGACGGAAAACGGGGGCTCGCGGTAGCGGTAAAGGGTATTTACGATTATGAAGCTTCGGTGAATCCTCTGACAGGATGTCCTGAGCTTGCATTGACCCTGCTCCGCGGTTTTGCCCTTATGGGCAGGCTTAACACCATGCAGCGTAAGGGCGGGGCGTCCCCGGCAGTGGAAACTCCGGAAGCCCAGTGCCCGGGCGCCCAAAGTTTTGAATGGTCTTACATTCCCTACGGCGCCGAACAGGGAGAGAAAGCTCCCTTCCTGCCCCTGGCTCAAGCCTATCTCTATCCTCCGGTTTCACATGCGGTACGGTCAAAACAGGAAGATACCTCTCTGGAAAACATGACGGCAGTCTCCTGGGCGGCGCCCAATATTCAGTTCTCCGCCTTCAAACGTTCCTATGACAGAGACGGTTATATACTGCGGTTCTTCGAAAATCAGGGAAAAGAAACAGAGGTTGAAATTTCGGCCCGGCATTTTAGCCGCGCATGGCTCTCCGATATGAACGAACAGAATAAAACGGAATTGACCATCAGCGACGGGAAGATCCGTGTTAAAGCCGGGCCCTATAAGGCCATCAGCATCAAGCTGCAAAAATAAGGGGTAAGCATGAATAAACAGGGAACTTATTTTAAGCGGCGAAAGACCCGCCAGAACATAGCAGGATTACTCTTTATTTTGCCTGCCATGCTGGGTTTTACGATATTTCTCGCCATTCCTACTGCAGCGTCTTTCGTTATCAGTTTTTTTGAATGGAATGTTTCTACACCCCCGGTATGGAGAGGTATACAGAATTATTCCTCTCTCTTTAGGGATAAACTTTTCTGGAATGCCATCTACGTTACATTGCAATACATGGTGTATCATATTCCCGCCAGTCTTATCCTGGCTTTTTTCATGGCCATGGCAATGAAACAGAAGATCAAGGGTGTAGGGCTCTTCAGGACTTCTTTTATTGTTCCGTGGATCACCACTCCGGTGATCATTTCATTTATCTGGAAGTGGCTTCTTGACCCCAATTTTGGCGTGATTAATTACTTTACCCGCAGTATCTTCCATTTTAATATTGCGCCCATGGTAGCGGCAGACTGGTTTCCCATGGCTTCCATTGCCGTCATTAACATGTGGGTTTTTTGCGGTTACCACATGATGGTCTTTACCGCGGGATTGGGCAACATACCGGAAACTCTTTACGAAGCCGCCACCATTGACAGCGCCAGTGCGGTACAGCAGGTGTGGTGGATAACTTTACCTCTGATGCGGCCCACGATCATGTTTGCCCTGATTACTTCGGTGATCGGCTCTTTCCAGATCTTTGATCTTATTTACGGCATGTACCAGGGCGGCCCCGGAGATCTGACCAGGGTTTATTATTTCTATATTTATCAGAATGCCTTTGCTTTTTACAAAATGGGGTATGCCTGCTGCATGGCAGTAATACTGTTTATCATTTTGGTAATTTGTACTCTGGTTCAGTATCTGTTTTTCCAGCGGAATATGGTAACGGACTTTTCATCATAGGACAGGAGGAGCGGAAAATGGAAAAATCACTGCAGGGCAATAAGGTTATCCGCAAGACCATTACGTATGTATTCTGTGCATTGGGGGTATTCTGCGCAGTTTTCCCGCTGGTATGGACGCTGCTCACCGCCTTCAAGCCTTCAACGGAGATGTTCAGCTATCCGCCCTCTCTCCTACCCAAACATGTAACGGTAAAGAATTTTATTGATGCATGGAACAAGGCCCCCTTTGGGCGTTTCTTTCTCAATTCATTTTTCGTTACCGCCATTGTTGTGTCAGGACAGCTGTTCTTCAGTTCCATGGCCGCCTTCGCCTTTGCCCGCATCAAATTTCACGGCAGAACTTTCTTTTTCTTCTGTTTTTTATCAAGCATGATGGTGCCCGGTATTGTTATCATGATCCCCCAGTTCATTACCTTCAGAATCTTGCGGCTGCTGGATACGTATTGGGCTTTGATATTGCCCGGTTTTTTCGGTTCTGCTTTCTGTGTATTTTTCATGCGTCAGTTTTTTATGTCCATGCCTGATTCCCTGCAGGAGGCGGCGGAAATTGATGGCTGCGGATACGGGAGGATGTTTCTCAGGATCTTTCTGCCGATGGTGACTCATGCCCTTATCACTCTGGGTCTTATCCGCATTGTCGGAGTATGGAACGATTTTCTCTGGCCTCTAATCTCCACAAACAGGGAAGTGCTGCGAACGGTTCCTGTAGCTATTGCAACGGTTTTCTTCAGTTACAGAAATATAGATTGGGCAGGACTAACTGCCGCTTCCAGCATTGCGCTCCTGCCCCTGGTCATTCTCTTTCTCTGTACCAGGGATTATATCATTGAGTCCATTGCGTTGACCGGTTTCAAATGAGGTTTTTGAAGAGCGAATTATCCCTGTATAGGGTAATTACATAATTTTCAGGAGGATTATATGCGGAACTCAAAAAAATTCGCAGCACTAATGGTGTTTGGTGTACTGGCTTTGGCCGGTGTACAAACAGTGATTGCCGGCGGTAAATCCGACAAGGGATCAGGAGTTGCCACTATCCGGTACTTTACCTGGACCGGAGAGCAGATTGACGGCATCAAGGCGACGGTGGCCGAATTTGAAAAACAGAATTCCGGCGTCAAGGTTGATGTTCAGACTGCCCCCTGGGATCAGTACTGGCAGAAGATGCAGACCGAAATTGCCGGAGGTAATGCGGCGGATGTATTCATGAACCAGACCTGGTACTTCAAGACCCTGCAGACCGCGGGAGCGTCAGTGGCTCTGGATGACTGGATCGCCCGTGATGGTGTCTCCCTGTCGGCCCACAACCAGAAGGTCGTTGATATTTATACCGAGAACGGCAAGCTCTATGCCATGCCTCAAGACTGGGACTCAATTTGCATTATTTATAACAAGGATCTCTTCGACAAATATGGGGTACCCTATCCGGATGATAATCTCAAATGGGATCCACAGACCGGCGGAAGCTTTATTGATTTGGCAAAGCGCATGACCATTGATAACAAGGGCAACAATGCCCTTTCTCCTGCCTTTGACAGGAACAATATTGTTACCTATGGATTTATGATCCAGAATTCGAATAATGTGGGCTACTGGAATTTTATGCGGATGAACGGCGGCGATATTCTTACCTTTAATGACCCCAGGTCGGTGGAAGCCATCCAATGGCTGCAGGATACCATGTACAAATACTTCGTGGCGCCTCCCCAATCCGCGGTACAGTCGGTAGGCGCAGGGGTGTTGTTCGCCTCCGGTCAGATTGCCATGCACCCCAACGGCAACTGGGCTCTGGGTGATTTACAGAAACAGTGCGGTTTTGAATGGCAGGTAGCAATGCTGCCTTCAGGCCCCAGGGGGCGGAGCACTATTGTAAACGGTATCGGGCAGTCGGTGTTCTCAGGCAGCAAGCTCAAGGAAGAGGCCTGGAGTTTCGTCAAATGGCTGGGCGGAGCGAGGAGCCAGCAGATCCTGGCGGAAACCGGAACAGTTTTCCCTTCAACAAAAACCTATTGGCCTAATTATATCAAGTATTGGGCCGACAGGGGCCGGGACATCAGTCCCTTCCAGAAGGAGTTTGATACTGCCGAAACCTATATTGCCCCTCTGGTTCCCAAGTGGAATGAAAAAGACGCGTCAATTACCAAAAACATCGATCTGGTATTTATGAACCGGATCAGCGCCAAAGAAGCCGGAGACGCCATCGCGGCGGACCTTGCCGCCATAGGAAACTAAAAACGTTCAAACAAAGCCCGGTCAACGCCGGGCTTTGTTTTGGGGCGCTTGCTGAGGGTTAGGGCCGTTCCCAGGCCCGCAATTTC
The DNA here is from genome assembly GCA_031265435.1 of Treponema sp. Lineage (GTDB taxonomy): Bacteria > Spirochaetota > Spirochaetia > Treponematales > Breznakiellaceae > JAIRNJ01. The sequence goes on along the minus strand of JAISCR010000165.1, from coordinate 1,826 downwards.
AAAATTCATGAGCCGGAGGCAGGCATAGGCAAGGCTTTGGATTATGTGATATACTGGTTTACGAAATGTGGGGTGTGATATGAAGCGGCATGTAACATGGTTTCTGTCTTTGATACTCCTGGGCGGTGTACTTTCCGCCCAAAACAGCGCCGCGCCCGGCGGGTATGTTGAGGGAGACGGCGGAAAAGGCATTCGCGTTGCGGTATTGCTGCCCCAGGGCGGAGATCTGGGGCCCGGTGAGGAATGGCTGTTAACACTGATACAAAGCAGCGTAACCGCGGATTTTAACAAATATTCTTTTATGACCATTGTAGATCGCCGGAATCTGGAAACGATCCTCGCGGAACAGAATCATTCCCTGTCGGGCGATTATTCGGATGAGGATTATATTGCTATCGGCACTCTGGTTAACGCCCAATACATTGCAGCCGGTTCGTTAAAAAAAATATCAAACGGCACATTCTTTTTGGAAGTATCAATAACCGATGCGGGAACCGGTGTCCGAAAAGCCTCTTTCGGCCCGAAAAATTGTTCCCTGGGGGAACTGCAGGGTTTATCGGTTTTAAAAGAAGCCGTTGCCGATCTGCTGCCCCAGATGGGAGTCATGTTGACGGAAACGGGAAAGCGGTCTTTGCGGGAAAGCGCCGCCGCGCCGGGCGCCAATACGGAAACGGCGAATTCCGTAAAAACCGGGATAGAGGAGTGGAGCGGTTTCAGGCAGCGGCTTTCACAAAGGGCGGATGCCCTCTACGATCTGGGGGAAATTCGGGACGCCCTGTGGTACTATAAAAGCCTCTCCTGGTATTTTCCCCAATATTATAAAGGATGGCTCGGCATAGTCCGCTGTTATTCTGAAAATTTTAAAAATTTTGATTTCTATGATTGTGAAACATACATGAACCGGGCGGTGGGGATGGCCGTCTCGGCGTCTGAAAAGAGGGAAACACAGGCGGTTTTTGCCTCGTTTCAGGCTCAGTGGCCGGATATACAGATCCGGCGGGAACAGAGAAAGGCCGAAGAGGCAAAACGCCGTGAAGACAATTTTCATAACATGCGGTTCGTAAGCGAAAACGGAGTTCTTACGGCCTACACAGGGAGCGCCGAAGAAGTTTTTATCCCCGATGATATTACGGTGATAGGGGACGCGGCGTTCCGGCAAAACGGGCGGATTAAACGGGTGGTGCTTCACGATAAAGTAACCGCCATAGGCCGCAATGCCTTTGCCCGCTGTACCGCTCTTGCGGAGATTGTGATTCCCCCCGGTGTCCAAACCATCGGAGCGGGCGCCTTTAACGACTGTTGGGCATTAACGGAAATAAACATCCCCTCCGGCGTCACGGTCATTCCCGACAACGCGTTTTCGGGCTGTAAAAATCTGACTGGTATTACCATAGGCCGCGGGGTAACCAGAATCGAAAAAGCCTTTACCGGCTGTGAAAAGCTCGACAGCATCCTGATTCCCCAGGGCGTTGTCTCAATCGCCGAAAACGCTTTTTCACAATGCAAAAGCCTGAAAAATATTATCATATTGAACGACAGCATCACTATCGGCAGAAGAGCGTTTTTGGCCTGTCCCATTGCCAATAAAGATGAAATGACCGGCAGGTTCGGCGCCGCGATATTTTAGCAAGGGCGGGAAATCGCAAAACTTGTGCCGGGCTTCGGTAACCATGCCGCCGGCAGGCTATTGACAGTTACCCAAGACTGTGATATACACATATTATGAAGCTTTCCGGTTCCTTATATAGCAAGACTTTTGGGGGGGGGGGGCGGGGGGGGCGGCCGGGGGGGGGGGGGAGTTGTTGAGGGCTGAAGGGCGCGCGGCG
>JAISCR010000150.1 GCA_031265435.1 Treponema sp. | reverse complement strand
CCCCCCCCACAAATACATAACCAGGATTTTTCATATAAATCTCCTTGATATAGACCTGAGCCTTTCAGAACACTCATGATTGAAGTATAATATCATACTTTTGTTCTTAATGTCAAGTTTTTATAAAAAAATTTGATAAACACCGCTATGGCAGGAAAGACAGGAGAAGAAGAAAAACCACGAAGACACAAACGGCGCAAGAGGGTTACACTGCTGTCAGAATGTCTTGCGCAGTCTTGGATCTTGGGGCAGAAAGAAATTCAACTGCAGCCTGTCGTTCCTCCGCAGGTATCGGGCGATACCTGCATTTAAATTCAACTGCAGCCTGTTGTGCCGCCACAGGAATCGGGCGATACCTGCATTTTAAATTCAACTGCAGCCTGTTGTGCCGCCACAGGTATCGCATTTCATGCAGGTGCCGTTGCGTACCAGGGTGAGGGAACCGCAGTTGGGGCAGGGATCGCCCTCGTAACCCTTGATCCTCGCCTCGGCAATTTTGACGGCATCGTTCCGCGGGGGGACGGCCCCGGCATTGCGGGAAGCGGGTTGGAGGGGCGCGGCGCCGGATGTTTTCGGCTTTAGGGAAACACCTGTTGCCGCGGTCCGGGCCGCCTGAAGTCCTGCGGGCTTGAAACCGGCGCTGGCCTTCTCCCGGCCTGAGCGGTTCTTTTCATCCTGGCCCGGATCCCCGGAATCGTTTTTGGTTCCGGTAGCCAGAAGATCGTCGCTCTTTATCTGCCCCAGATCGCTGCGCTTAAGGTAGCTGATTGCAAGATCCCTGAAGATGTAGTCGATAACGCTGGTCGCCATCTTCACATAGTCGTGGCCCTGGACAACGCCGTTGGGCTCGAAACGGCTGAAGGTAAAGGCGTCAACATACTCCTCCAGAGGCACCCCGTATTGAAATCCCAGGGAAACGGCAATGGCAAAACTATTGAGAAGGCTCCGGAAAGCGGCGCCTTCCTTGTGCATGTCGAGGAATATCTCTCCCAGGGTGCCGTCGTCGTATTCGCCGGTACGGATAAAGATAGAATGTCCGCCGATCTTTGCCTTCTGGGTATAACCGGCCCTGCGGTTGGGAAGCCCCTTCCGCTGATTCCGGGGGGCGGCCCGATCCGCCGCAGGGACAGGACTTTTGAATGTACCCTGCTCCAGAGCGATGATCGTGTCCGCCAGAGGGTCCGTACCGGGAGCGAAACTGGAGAGGGGCTGGGAGAGTTTGGAGCCGTCCCGGTACAGGGCTACCGCCTTGAGGGCGCTCTTCCATGAGAGCATGTAGGCGCCTTTTACATCTTCATAGTCCGCCGAATTGGGCATGTTGATCGTCTTTGAAATAGCCCCGGAGATGAAAGGCTGTACCGCGGCCATCATGCCGATATGGGCCCGCCAGGAGATGGATCGCGTGCCGTTTTTTCCCGAAGGAGTGGCGGTGTCAAAGACCGGATAGTGTTCCTTCCTGAGACCGGGAGCCCCTTCAAGACCCATGGTTCCACAGGCATACAGTTCCGCCTCATCAATATCTTCCTGGCTGAAACCCAGATGCTTAAGGAGACTAAAACCGGGGAGACTCCAGGTTGATTCCGGCACCTTGAGGTTCTTTTCAACAAAATCCTTACCGAGAATCCAGACATTAAACACCCCTTCAAGATTGAGGCTTGTTTTTATCGCCTCTTCCACAGCGGTGATCTTTTCGGGACTGAAACCTTGTGCGGCAAGATTCTCCGTATTGACGCCGGGGGCTCCGTTCAGGGTTTTCCGGCCCGTCGCATAGGCAACGATCCTGTCGATTTCATCCTGATTGTAGCCCAGAGACTCCAGAGCGGGAGGCACGGACTGGTTGATAATCTTGAAGTAACCGCCGCCGGCAAGTTTCTTGAATTTGACCAGGGCAAAATCCGGTTCCACCCCCGTAGTATCGCAGTCCATGAGGAGTCCGATGGTTCCCGTGGGCGCGATTGCGCTTACCTGGGCATTCCGGAAGCCGTGCTCCTGCCCCAGTCGAAGCGCCCTGTCCCAGGAAACTTTGGCGGCCTCCAGAAGATAGGAGGGACAGGCCGAAGGATCGATGCCCCCGGGAGCGGTATGGAGCCCTTCATATTCCGAAGCGGGAGCGTTATTGGCTGCCCGGCGGTGGTTCCGGATTACCCGGAGCATGGAATCCCTGTTTTCGGCAAAACGAACAAAAGGCCCCAGCCTCCCGGCCATTACGGCGCTTTGGGAATAGGCTTCTCCACTGAGGAGGCTTGAGAGAGCGCCGGCAACCATCCTGCCCCCGGGGGAATCGTATGCCAGACCCATCAGCATGAGGAGACTCCCCAGGTTGGCATAGCCCAGACCCAGAGTCCGGTATTGATAGGAAAGCTCCGCGATTTTTTTTGAGGGAAACTGGGCCATAACCACGGAGATTTCCAGAATCGTAGTCCAGATCCGAATGGCATGAATGTAGCCGTTTACATTGAAACGGCGGTTTTGTCTATCGTAAAAATTGACCAGATTGATTGAAGCGAGATTACAGGCCGTATCATCGAGAAACATATACTCCGAACAGGGATTGCTGGCCCGGATTTCTCCCCCCGCCGGGCAGGTATGCCAGTCATTGATGGTGGTATGATACTGAAGGCCGGGATCGGCGCACTGCCAGCTTGAACGGGCAATATCCGACCAGATTTTACCGGCCCTGACGGTTTTAAACTCTTCATCCGATACCCGGCTTACCAGTTTCCACTCCTCATCCTTCTCAACCGCCCGCATAAATTCATCGCTTACCCGGAGACTGTTGTTGGAACTCTGGCCCGATACGGTGTTGTAGGCCTCATCATCCCAGGCGGTAGAGAAAACCTGGGGTTCAACCTCATCATCACCCTGTTCCAGACGGCGCAGAAGCTGGTAGAGATAGGCGGAAGGAATCTTGTCATTCAGGGCCTGACGCAGGCCGGCGGCAAGTTCATGGTTCTTTTCCGCATTGAATTTATCCGTTTCCGGCCCCCGGAAGCCGGCAAGGGCCTTCCTGATTGATTCAAGATGCTTCTTTACGATCCCCGAACCGGTAACCATGGAGGCAACCTTGTGTTCCTCCCCGGCTTTCCACGCGATATACTTTTCCACATCCGGGTGATCCACGTCCAGCGTAACCATCTTGGCAGCCCGCCGGGTAGTACCGCCGCTCTTGACCGCGCCGGCGGAACGGTCGCCGATCTTGAGGAAGGAAAGGAGCCCGGAAGAAACCCCGCCTCCTGAAAGTTTTTCATTTGCGGCCCGGATCCTGGAGAAGTTGGAACCGGTTCCGGACCCGTACTTGAAGAGCCTGGCCTCCCTGGTTACCAGATCCATGATGCCCCCTTCGTTCACCAGATCATCTTCGATGGATAGAATGAAGCAGGCGTGAGGCTGGGGGCGTTTGTAGGCTGAATCGGACTTTACCGCTTCCCCTTTTTCCGTGTCGAAGTAGTAGTGACCCTGGGCGGGCCCGTCGATACCGTAGACCGAATAGAGCCCTGTGTTGAACCATTGGGGACTGTTGGGCGCGGCAATCTGGCAGGCAAGCATGTTGCACGTCTCGTCATAGAAGGTTTTTTCGTCCTCTTCGCTGTCAAAATACCCGTTTTTTCTGCCCCAATCCATCCAGGTAAAGGCCAAACGATGAAAAACCTGACGGCAATCGTGCTCCGCCCCGTCTTCCGGGAGAGAAATATGAATTTCCGGGGCATGGGGAAGCCATTTTTCCCATTCATAAACCTTACAGGAAGGCACTCCGGCCTTGCGGAAGTACTTTTGGGCAATAATATCGGCAGCTATCTGGCTCCAGAAAGAGGGAACAATGACCGTCTCCTCCAAAAATATCGCCTTTCCGTCAGGATTCCGGATTTCGCTCTTCCTTTTTTCAAAGACAATGCCGTCATAGGGCCCCTTTGCCGGATCCGTGAACAAACGTTCGAATTTCATGCTATCCTCTTTCCTACAGTATATATGGTGTGGTTTTTTTAAATGATACGCCATATAGATGGGTATGTATAGCCTTTTTCCATATTTTTCGAATGAAACTGAAGGAAAAACGTTCATAAATACCCCAAACATGCCGATAAGAAGGTATGTTCTCTAAAGAACTGCGGGATATGCTCCTTCAGGTTATTACCTCCTGGCAGGTACTTGCCGTAACGGTACTTGTAATACTTTATTTCTTTCTGGTATCCTATGTAGGCCGTAACTACCGCCGGCCCCGCCACGCTTCGGCAAAGCTGATCCCAAAAGCCAGCCATGCCGGCGAGGCAGCCGTTGCAGAAGATGAGGAGGAACAAACTTCCGACGACGAGGATCTGGGCCTCGAGGAAGAGTAAAACAGTGGTTTAGGGCCTTCGGGCCCTTTTTTTATCTCGACTTTTTCGACCTGGCGGTTACAATTTCTTCTTTCCAGCTTAAAAGTGATAACCTATCCCCGCCTGTTTCATGATTACGTTTGCCAGGTGCCGGGATTTTATTTCACCGTCTACGGGAAAATTCTGGTTGGTAATGGGACTATACCACATATCATGGTCACCCTTGCCATGCCGCAAAAAAGAACAGCCGTATTCAGACAGTTTTTTCCGTACCTTTTTTTCGTACGCCGCCATTACGCCACCACGGCAACCCGATCCGCCTTGAAATGGAGCCGGATGTTGGTATGGGGTTTTCCGTTCGATTCCAGTACTTCGGGAGCCGTGTACCGTACCCGTTCCATGAGTACATCCAGGGAACCGGATTCCAGGGCAAGCGGGATTTCGTCATTCACCGCAATCCATACCCGTGCTTCGTCATCCCAGTTCAATAAAACGGTGTATTCGTTCATAGCTATATCTCCTATACCCTACTATAACGGGTTCGGGGTTATTTGTCCCCGCTCTCCGATTATATTATAGGGTAAAGAATTAGCAAAAGGAGTAAAACCAGGTGAGCATAAAAAAAGCCCCCGAAGGGGCATGGGCGATACAAGAGTCGAACTTGTGACCCCCAGCGTGTCATACTGGTGCTCTAACCAACTGAGCTAACCGCCCTACTAAAAGCGCCGTGTCAAGCGGCGTTAATTCAAAAATTCCGCAGGGCCAGGCGCCAATAAAGGCCGCCTTACCCCCGCAATGCGGACGGGATTTATTCCGCCCGGTGCGCCGCTTCCAAAAACAGCTTCAAGTTCCCCTAAAGGCCGCTGTACCCCCATCATGCGGACAGGAGTTTTTCTAAAAACCTACAGCCGTTCCCTGATTACTACGTTGATCTCAACTTTGCGGCCGGGGCCGAGTTCCATGGGGACGATCAGGGCTTCGACCTTGAGGTTGTTGGAGATTTCCATGTTTTCGCCGGTAAAGAGTGCGGGCGGGGTGAGGTCAAACTTAAAGCCCAGATCGTGGAGTTTGGTAACTGCCTGTGCGGTGACCATGTTGGCAAGCTCGGTAATGGTGGCCTTTACCATATCATCCAGCACTTTCATGTCTTCCCCGTTCATGGCGCTGGCGACGAAAAGTGCGGTGTCTTTTGTCATATCAAAGAGAACCCGGCCTTCCACGTCTCCGGCAAGGCCGACCAGGGCGGCGACGCCCATGATCTGCATGGTAGAGTCCTTAAGGTAGAGATCGCCCCGTTTTACTTCCGTATTGAGAACTTCTTTCAATACATTGAAGGCAGCTTCAACAAAGGGGTTAATATACTCAACTCTCATAAAACGCTCCTTTCAATATGGCTTTTCATTTATGTGCTAAGCTCAAAAATCAATCGACATAAAGCGAAGCTTTATGCGTTATGCGTGAAAGCGGAAACCGGATCGGTTGCCAGCGATAACCATTCTTCCCCAACCAGCTTTTCGTTCCGTCCCACTATAACGATTCCCCGGCTCTTGAGCTTTTCTACAAAGTTCGCAATGAGCCTTTCCTGATCCGGTATCGGGAAGAACGAAAGAATATCCCGTCCCAGGATTATATCCAGTTCCGGCAGGGGGGTATCGTTCAGGACATCATGATATTCATAAACAATCGAATCCTTGATCTCCTGATTGAAACTATACCCGTTCTTTCCCTTGATCATATAGGGCCGGCAATACTCCGGCACTTCATCCAGATCAAAACTCATATTCGGCGCCTGGCTAATCGCCATAATATCACTGTCATTGGCCCAAATCTTGATGCGGCTGTCAGGATAACATGCTTTAAGTATACACGCAAACGAAAAAGATTCATAGCCCTTGCCGCAGCCCAGGTTCCAGACCTGAATACCGTTGGACGAAAACTGGGGCAGCATGCTTTTTACCGCGGCGGCATAATCGTCATCCCAGAAGGTTCCGGTAAAGGGAGAGAGGAAGGGAGAGAGAAAATCGTCCGCGTCGGAGGCGTTTTTAAGCTGCAGTTCCGTATCCGAACGGGCGCCCCTCCACATGGTAAAACGCCGGTAAAGCCATTCTTCGTTGATCAGGCTGGCATTGAAATTCCGCAGGGCCCGCAGGCTCTCCCTGATGAACTCTATGCTCTGTTCGTTGCGCGGGGTACGGCTTTCCGCCGCCGGGGTTTCGCCTGTGGGCGTTACATAGAAGTTGGTTCCGGCGCTTTCCGCCGCTATTATACCCCTGGGTTTCTGCTTCTCTTCTTCGGTTTGGGTAAAGATCCGCACCACGTCGAGGATAATGTAGAGATCCCCGGCATTTTCCACAACGCCCGAGATAAATTTAATGTTTATATCCCCAAAAATGGGGTGGGGAGGCTGGATGGATTCGGAATTGATCCCTACAACCTTATCGATCTTGTCCACGATGGTTCCGTAGACCCGGTCTTCGATGCGGAGGATAAGCATGTTTTCCTGTCCGTCTTCCTTGCGATCCACCGGAAGATGAAAGAAGATACGCAGATCGATGATGGGGATTATGTCTCCCCGGAGATTGTAAACTCCCCGGACAAAACTTGCGGCATTGGGCACATAGGTGAATTTATCGGCCTTGGCGATTTCCTTCACGTTCATGATGTCTACGCCGTAGTCCTTCCCCGCAAGCGAAAAGGTGATCATCTTGTAATCAATATTGTCGACACGCTCTTTTTGTTCCTGCAGTTCGGCGTTTACCTGTGCCAAATCTTTGATCATCGCCATGGTCTTTTCCTTACCTTACCGGATTGAAGCTTCGCGGATGCGGCGCTGTTCCATTTCCTTGCGGAGCCCCAGCTCCAGCAGCTGACTTACATCAATGATGAGGGAGACCGAGCCGTCGCCAAGGATTGAAGCGCCGGCAATGCCCGGAGAATTGGTGAACTGATCCCGGAGGGGCTTTATAACCACGTCTTCCTCCCCGATGAGGCTGTCCACCATAAAGCCCATTTTCTTTTCGGCAGTACCGACGATAACGATGAAGTTATAGTCCTGCTGTTCCTCGGTCTTGATTCCGAAGAGCCGGTTGAGCCGCAAAAGGCTTATCACATCGTTGCGGATATTGAAGACCTCGTAGTTGTCGATCATCTTGATGTCTTCGGGCTTGATTCTGAGGCTTTCTATGACGCTGGTAATGGGAATCGAGTAGATTTCCGTACCCACCCGCACAAGGAGGCCCTGAATAATGGCCAGGGTGAGGGGCAGCTTGATCGTAAACCTGGTACCCTTGCCTCTTTCCGAGTTGACCGTAACCATGCCGTTGAGTTTTTCGATGGAACGGCGCACGACATCCAGGCCGACTCCCCGGCCGGATATGGCGGTGATCTGCTTGGCGGTGGAGAAGCCGGGCTCGAAGATGAGGTTGAAGGCTTCCACGTCGGTGAGGATCTTGTTGGGACTGATAAGCCCCCGTTCCGCGGCCTTGAGCTTAACGGATTCCACATCGATACCCTTGCCGTCGTCGGCGATCTCGATAACGATCATGTTTCCTTCGTTGGCGGCCTTGAGGAGTACCATGCCTTCTTCCGGTTTGCCGGCGGCTTTCCGTTCATCCACGGATTCGATTCCGTGGTCAATGGAATTCCGCACGGAGTGCATGATCGGATCCAAAAGGTCTTCGATAACCGACTTGTCCAGTTCGGTTTCTTCCCCTTCGATAACCAGGTTGATCTTCTTGTTGAGGGATTTGGAAAGATCCCGGACAAGCCGGGGGAAACGGCTGAATATCTGGCTGATCGGTACCATGCGGATACGCATGACGCCTTCCTGCAGTTCACCGGTGATCCGCCCCAGGTTTTGGCTGGTGGAACGGAATTTACCCATGCTGTTCTTCATGGATAATTCAAAACTGTCAAAAAGGGTGAATATATCGCCGTATTTTTCGCTTATGAGCTTGCGGATATCCTTGATCGAGAGACCTTCCTGGATTTTTTCCAGATACTCGGGGAGATCGTCGAAGAGGTTTTTGATTTTTTCCCGGTATAAGGCTTCCAGGCCGTGGAATTCCCCCGACAAATCGTTAAATTGAGAGGATATTTGGTTGAAAGTCGCCTTTGTGATTACCGTTTCGGAAACCAGGTTGAGGAGATCGTCGATACGTTTGCTGTCTACCCGGAGGATGGAACCGGCTTCTTTCCCGGCTTTTTTTGCGTCTTCCGAAGCGCCGGCGCCGGGTTTTGCGGGAGCCGCGGCGGGCGCGGGAACTGCGGCGGATACGGGAGCGGGAGCCGCAGGGGGTGTGGCGGATGCAGGAGGTACGGGAACAGCGGCGGGTGCGGCGGCAGCCGCCGGAGCGGCGGCTTTTGGGGCCGCGGGAGCCTGAGTCTTTGCGGCGGCGCCCAGCAGTTCTTCAATATTCTGAATTTCCGAGGAAAGAGTTACATCCGGAATGGAAACATAACGCTTGATTTCATCCGGGGTTTTGGCTGTGGCGTAGTAATAATCAACGACAGGGTAGAAGTTATCTTCGTAGAGAGCTTCAAAATCCGGTGAGGTTTTGAGCACCGTACCGGAGCCCTTGAGGGACGCGTAAACCTGAATGCCTCCTACCGTGTTCATGAGGCTGTTTTCGTCGAAGTTGACTGAAACCTTGTAGATCGGCATCGATCCGTCTGCCGCTTCCCGGAGTTCCAGGAGTTCGTATTCGGAAAGCGTTCCTTTCGAAGAGGGAGCCCTGGCAACAGGCGCCGCCGGAGCGGCGGCAGGCGGGGGAGGAGCCGCGGGCGCGGCCGGTTTTTTGGCCGAACCTTTTTTGCTTTTGGCGTCTTCCGGAATCAGGGCTTCCAAACGCCGCTCCATCTGGGATGTATCTTCCTGGTAGACCGCGCCGTTCATGCGCTGTTCCAGCATCGCCTTGATGATATCAATGGCGGAAAGCAGGGTGTCTACCACATCTTCGTTTATGGCAAGCTTATCCGAGCGGATCGCGTCAAGAACATCTTCCACCATGTGGGTAAAGTGGGATAGTTCCATCATTTCTACCGTGGCGGATCCGCCTTTTAGGGTATGAGCCGCCCGGAAGATCTCGTCTACCGCTTCTTTGTTTCCGCCTTCATTCTCCAGCACCAGAATATTCTGTTCCAGGGTGTCAACCTGCATCTGGGCTTCGCTAAAGAAATCCTTGAGGAGTTCTTCGTTATTTGGATCGAGATAATCGCTCATATATGGTAAATCATATACACAATCATAGCTAAGTCAAGTGCTCACAGGCGGCTTTTGCCGCAAAGTGGAGAGCGGAGATGGAGTGTTATCTTCCTGCCTCTCTTTACAGGAATCCTTTTTTGGTTGCGACTCCGATGAGGTCGGCGCGGTTTACCGCCATCAATTTGGTGTAGAGCTGTTTGATTATGGTTTTGACGGCGCTTACCGGCATATCTCCCTTTCGGGCTATTTCTTCCCGCGTGAGTCCCTGGGCAAGCCCTCCGAGGACTCTTTTTTCCCGCCGTGTAAGGAAAATCTTCCCGGCGTTTTCTTCCCGGAACTGCCGTTCCACAATGGCAAGTTTTTTTGCGTAGACAGAAGCCTTCTTGTCTATGCTTTCAAGCCAGGGCCGGGGAATGGATGTCTCTGTCTTGATCGCAGCCCTGAAAAGGAGGCACATTTCATCCCCCATTTCGATGAAGGGCATCTCAAGGTCATTGAGGGAAGCCATCTCCCACGCGTTTTCCAGGCTTTTTAGCGCTCCATTTTCGTCTTCCAGATGAAGGCGGGACGCGGCTTCCAGAACAGCCATTTCAAGACGCCCAAGGTGGAAGCTGCCGAGACTATCCCGGCTTACCTTCCGCTCCCAAAGGGTCAAAAGCGCCTGGTAGTCCTGTTCCGCAAAGAGTTTTTTTGCTTTTACCAGAATTTCCAGGCTGTGATAGTTGGAATAGATCCCCATTTCATCAGATTCGTTCCTGAGCCAGTGTGCCATGCGGTTTATCATGCCGATATGGGCAAAGAACCATCCGGTTATTGTGTCGTTCATGATAAGCCGGTTGAGGAAACCGCTTTCCTGTAACAGGGAGTCCATCTGCCTCAGCAGGGCGCCGACAGCCCCATAATTTCCCCGGTGAAGTTCTATTCTGAGCAGGATAAAAAGTCCCCGGTGTTCCACTTCGTACTGGTCTTTTTCCCTGGCCTTAAAAAACGCCTCCCGCGCGTATTGTTCGGCTTTGTCGAGATTCCCCCGGAAATAGGCCAGTTCCGCCAATGCCAGCACGTCCACGCCGTAGAGGTAGCCGCCCAGGGAATCGGAAGCAAAGGGAATCGCCAGGCTAAAGGCCTCAACGGACTTTTCAAATTCCCCCTTTGCGGCAGGGGAGCCGACCTGGCACACATAGGCGCCGATTGAGCATTTTGTAAGCGGCTCCGGCTGGACCTGGGGGTTTTTACGGTAATAGTAGTTCCCCTTTTCGAACCAGGGGAGATAGTTGTAATCTTTTGTCCGGCGGCTGGTGATGAGGGTCAGGGTGCCCAGGTTGTTATAGGTTGCCGCAAGGATACGGTAATATATCCCTTCGGACGGTTGTATTTGAAGCCGCTGCGCGGCATTTAATGAGCCCCCGGCGGCTTGCGCGTGCGTCCCTTCGGGCCGAAAGGGGCTTGAAACCATTTTTTCAAAGCGCTCTATGGTATTGAGGTATTCTCTGCGGGATTCATCAAAACGGGCGCTGAGCATCAGGAGCTTGGGACGCATAACATAATACAAAAAAAGCTGATCCTCATCATTTTCTTCTTCTTTGGGAGGGGGCAGGTTCTCGATGAGGCTTAAAAAATATTTTCCCATGCTGACCGGCAGGAGCCTCGGCAGGGACGTGAGCAGCCCCATGAGGCCCTTGTACTCTTCGATTCTTCCATAATGGGCCGCCGCTTCCATGATAAGGTTGTTTTTGACGCACCATTCGGCATTCCAGAGAAGAGCGGCGCGGATTTCGGCCTTTTCGAGTTCTCCCTGCTTTTCCCTGAGGTATTCCAGAAAGACGTGGTGGATGCGGTAGCCGTTAAGGTAGAGATCGTAGCGGATCACGGAACTGTAGTCTCCCAGGGCGGCGATGCTCTTCCCTTCCGGGTCGAGGACTTCAAGGAATTCCCCGGGCCAGTGTTCCGCCAGGGAGCATTTGATGAGGAGTCTTTGGGTTGCCCTATCCATGGAAATAAATATCTGTTCCATGGCTTTCTTTACGGAATTTTTCCAGAGCAGATCGGGAAGGCGGCCCTGATGGTTCTTCATGTCTCTGGCGGTAAGGTCAATGGCCAGGGCCCAGCCTTCCGTGTCCTGATACACCCGCAAAAGTTCATCCTGGGGAAGGGACATCCCGTGAAGGGCAAAATACCGGGCGGTTTCTTCCTCGCTAAAGCGGAGATCCTCGGCGGAAATATGGGACAGCCAGCCTTTGGACAGGGCAGGCAGCGTGTTGAACCGGGGTTCCGTTCTGGAAAGGACGAACACGGTCTGGTTTGCTATACGGGCTCTAAAGGCATATTCAAAGTAACGCAGTACCGCCGGGTCGTGGATCAGGTGAAAATCGTCGAGCACTATGATGAATTTACCCGTCTCGGGGACATTATCGTACAGAAAGTTGATATAGCGGTCAAAATCCTGGGCGGTTTCCGGGAAACCCAGACTTCTCAACGCCTTTCCCGCTTTCGGATCGAATTTGCCTATGGCTTCGGTATAGTTTTCCCAGAAATGCCAGCCCAGATTGTCCTGTTCGGAAATCTGTATCCACAGTACGCCTTCCGAATGTTTGCGGAGAAAGGCATATACCGCGGAGGTTTTGCCGCAGCCTTCCCCGGCGACAATAGTGACAATATTACTGTTCAGGGTCTTTTCCAGAAGCGCGTCTACCCGCGGGCGCTCCAGAAAGGGCTGAACAAGGCTTGCGGAAATTTTGTTTTGAGTATCCTGATTTTTCATATACAAATATCTATGTATCTTACTATCTATGTTACGAATGTCAATGAAATATATTTCAAACGATAATTTTGTATGTTCTTGTTTATTATAGAAAGTGTGATATACTATCCTCTATTAGTAAGGGAATATAATAAGGGATAGGTATCTTTTCATGGGAGATCCGAAGGCGATCCCGATACATGAAGAGGCGGCTTGTTTGTAAAGAGGGGTATATGTCTGTAAAAGGTAGGTTTTATTCATTTTTAGCGTCGATCCATACAAAATCGCGTAACCATGGACCGCATTTGTCCTGTCCCGCGGCCCTTACCCTGGGTCTTGTCCTGCTTCTCGCGGGAGGATGCGAAAATTTTATGGTGGATACCTCCGAAAACCCCTTTAAAGAGAGCATTGAGGAGACCGTATGGGAGGCTACCGCGCCCCGGTTTGAGGTGAGGGTTCAGGCCGCGCAGAATACCGGCGCAACCACTCCGGTCGGCGGCGTTGAGGTTAGACAGCGGGTGCCTTTCCATGTCCTTTTTACCCCCGCGGCAGATTACTTTTTTATCCGCTGGGCGGCTTACGACGCGTCAAGCATGGCGGAATACGGCGCCAATGTTGTTCTCTTTGCCAGTCCCGAAGCGCTTGAAACCGATGTTACCATAGACGCAAGCGAAGGAAACTTCCTGATCCAGCCGATATGCGTGAAGCGGCCTACGGTGATGGGCCGGCGCCCCGGTATTGACGTAACGAATCAGCCCACCAATATGCCGATAACCGTCGATTTTTCCACGGACATGGATGAAAATTCTTTCAAGTATGAAGGCGGCAGCGCCATTCGGGACGGGAAATTCAAGAATATCAGCATTACCGGCGCGCCTCCCGGACTTGACTACGAGCAGGCCGATTATACCCCATATTTTGAGGAGCCGGTCTTAAAAGGCAGGCAGCTTATTATTCGGGTAAAAGACGCGGTTCCCATGGGCTCCAAACTGTATATCACCATGGAAAAGGGCATTTTCTTTACCTACGCGGAAAGGTATCAGGTTACCATGGCGGATGATTATACCTGGTCGTATTCTGTAGGCAGTACCAAAGACGCGGAGCCTCCCTATATGACCCGGCTTGGCTTTGCGGAGAGTCCTACCGCCGCTGTTCCTCCCCATAATGTAATTATGGCACCGAGCGCGACCGACCCTGTTGCCGAAATTTCTCCCCGCCGTTTCAGAGGGCCTGTATACCTGGCCTTTAACGCCGTTGATACCATCGATCTGGATCAATTAAGTCTGGTAGTTATCGAAGCCGCGTCCGTATACAACCGGGACGGAGGCGCTGCGGCCGATCCGTCCTCCCGCAAGATATATGAAGGCGCCTACTACTTTAGTGATGATATTCCCTCCGGCGTAGCCGATACCGGTCAACGGCTCTCCGTTGTTCCGGTGGACATTAATGGTTTTGAGGACGGGGTAATAGAATTTTCCTTTAGGTTCAGGGATCAGACTTCGAACATGAACGATTCGGAAAAGTATCCGCCCTATAAGTATTACATCGTAAAGGATACGACTCCGCCCTACATAAGCGGGCAGGATCATATTGGAGTGACAGGCGGGTCATACCAGGATCTTTCTTTAATATCGTGGTTCCAGAGCAGCGGAACGGCACAGTTTAGCAAGAATAGCGCCGTTATCGCGGATCTGGGGAAAGACGAGGGCGGTGATGTTCCCCCAACTCCCCGAACCCGTTCAAGCGACATCTATTGGACATTCAGTCTGAAAGATACCGGTAATTTTGCCCCCTGGCAGAATATAGGCAGCGGCGACTTTGGTCTTCCCATTACTTCGGTAGCCGGTTTGGCGGACGGGGCCTTGCCGGTATATGTCAAATTGAAGGATGATTTGGGCAACGAGAGCAGCCCGGTTCTGCTTCCAGACACGGCCACCATCCACAAAGACACGAACCCGCCCTACATACCCGGTAACGGTATTACCATTACCCAGGGTACGGGCGCGGATCGTGATAAATGGAACATCAATATCGCGGCGCTGGATGACCTGTCCGGTACGGGCACGGGCGCAAATGAATATACAGTCAAAGTTGCCGGGCCAGGCGGAAACACCTTTACCGGCACTATGGACGGTTTACTCCCCACAGGCGGCGACAATAGCGGAAACATAACCTTTACAAGGCCAAACACCCCAACCGCGGGCGTCAACCTTGTGTTGAATCCAAATACCATTGATACCTCCTCCGACTCGATGTTCAACAGGGATCATCCGCCCCGAAGCGGTGTACATACCATAGCCATTACGGTGACCGATCATATCGGGAACTCCAATCCTGTCCCCTATATCTATACTTTCTCCCATGATACCCGCAGGCCTGTTGTTATAGATTTGGTTACAGGTAATGCGGTTACAGATTTGGTTACCAGTTATACCGTTATAAACGGGACTGCCGGGTCGCAAGCTTTTATTCGTTCTCCCATCGGCGCTCCCAGGGAATTCTATATCAATAACCGGCAGTTCAGGATTAGGGCAAGGGCTTCCGATAGAAACCCCGATGCGGACGGATTGGGCCTGCGTTTGGCGGGGTTCTTTGGCGCCACAAAAACAGGCGGCGGAAGTCCCGTTTATTCACTGTTCGAGGCTCGCAGAAACGTGGAAGGCGCATACGACGGCAATTCACCCATAGATCTGGACTGGGGCGGGGCAGATCTGCGGTTCTCCGATGACACCAGGGAAGCCATGCGTTTTAATCTGTTCTTTACCGATGTAAGGGGTAACTATACCTACTATCCTTCTGTTGTTGATAGTGGCGGCGGCGGTCTTCACGGGACGCTGACGGGAAATACCGCTACCGGCGTGAACTCTATTTCCGACCCCGCGGATGACTACCTCGGCCCTGATAACGACTCCGGCGGTTTCTTTGTGTACTACGATGAGACGCCCCCGGACTTTGATGGCTCCGCACCCCTTACCATAAGTCCCCCGGACAGTTACCGGACCAGCATCGGGACTACCCCGGTGGTGTACCTTAAAAACTCCACAAACGAGGTGGGCTTTTCCTTTACGGCCAGGGACAGGAAGACGGCTCCGGTCGACAAGGCTTCGGGATTTAAGAGGTGGGGCTACAGCAATAGTTCCGGTGGAAATATCACGTGGTGGTCTGACATTGATGGCGACATTGATTATTCCGGTCAATCGGACACAGAAGCCGACCATACCGGGCCGGTGACCGAAAGCGGTTCGTCATTGACTCTCAAAAATGCCGATGCCGTCCCACAACTGCCCGCTTCTCCGACTCTTGCCAATTTTTCCCATCCGGTACTTCAACTTGAGGATAACGCGGGAAATCAAAGCCCGGAAAAGTCCAGCATTAAGTACGACGGGATTAATGAGGCTGAATACTTTATTATTGACAGTACCGCTCCCTCGTTTAACAGCCTAAACATAAAGAACGGCAGCGCGCTGAACCTGAAAACTTTGAGCGGCACTCCTGTGCTGGTTACGGAGGGAGCAAGCGACACCGCGGCCGCTTTGAATAGCAAGGACTATGCCGATAAAGTTACCGACGGAACTTTAACCTTTACCCTGAACGGTGTACGGGAATACGGCGTGGGGATAAAAGAAATCAGAATAACTACCGGTGGCAGCTTTGGCCTGTCCGGTAGTAGTCTGACCATTGCCAAAAACAGTTCCGAAACCGGTATCATCGCCGCGCTTTCCGGGGGTGGGAATACCTTTACCGTTACCCTTCCCGAGCCCCTGCGTTTTGCCGAATCGGCTGCGGGGGGGACTTTGGAAATCCGGGGCTTAAGCTTTACAGGCCCCGGCGATGGAGCAAGTATAGATTCAGGGAAGATAATAGACGTCAAGCTGGCTGACTGGTTTGGCTGGGATAACGCCCTTTCACACGCGCCTTCCAATTCCCTGTATTACGGAGGCGGAACTCTTCCTTCCTCCGGCTCGAATCTTTATACTATACTCGATCACTCCACCGCTGTTCATTTTGACGACCCTCCCGGCACTGTAAATCACCATACCGGCGGCGTCGTTGATATTATTGTAAAAAATATTACCGCCAAGTCCGGCCTTGCCATGTTTGGATTCAGCTATCCCTCCTCAGGCGTAGGCGCGCCATCGGCTGACATTCTTCAACATGCCGGTGTTTATATCAATGGAGCCCTGAAGCCCAAATCCGAATACTATTGGATAGGAGAAAACGCCGGCGGCACTTACACGTATTTTGTCCGCTTTAAGGATGTTACACCCTTCTTGGGCACCGCAACCGACACCCTGGAGATCAGAAACCTGAGGATTCCCTTTACCACCGGCGATACGATAAATAATGATGTAAAGGCCGTTATCTATGATTATTTTGGCGGTACAGGCGGGAGTGGCAGGGAACTATTCGCCAACGGGACAAATCCTTTCAGTTTGTTACTGGACAATCAGGCGCCCCAGTTTAGCGACAAAAATCCCATCCCCGCGGTCCCGGTTAACGGCGGCGACACCGGCGTCAAAAAATATGTAAGCGACACGCTAAGCGGCAGTATCAAGGTTAAAGACGCTGAGAGCGGTCATTATACCCGGCCGCTGGCCTATCTCTTCCTGGTCAGCCCCAACGAATACACCACCGCTTCCAATCTGCCTGAGACAATAAAGAATCTTCGCAGTACCGGTTCCTCTCCGGGAACATGGACTGCTCCTCCGGCATGGGCACCAATTTCCGTTTCTGATAACACCGGATCTACAATCTCCTGGCTCCCAGGTAGTGGGGCGGTAGATGCAAGTGGAATTCCGAGTGGTAAGACTCTGGAAACCCTGTTGAGTACAACTGAAGCGCAGTACATCTATGTCCTCGCCACAGACTGGACAGGTAATATAGCGGTAGAGAAGATCTACGGCGAAAAGGTGTTTATTGACAAGACCGGCCCCAGGCTTGAGAATCCAAACCTTGTCAACAGTGAAGCGGATCAACCGGCTGATTTTACCAGTGGAAATGTTACCTATACGGTTACCCTGACGGAAGCCGACAGCGGGCTGGAGACTCTTGGCTTTGCCACTGGTTTTGCTTCCATTGGCAGTGTAAAGGTTGGCGGACAAGTGTATACGGCGAACCCTACAGATGGTCAGCAGGGGTATTATTATAAATACGATTCCGGAACCGGAACCTTAACTTTCAACGGCACGCTGAAACCCGTGGGAAGCAACGTAACAATTGAAATAACGAGTACATTGACTGGGAGTGACGGCGTTAAAAAAATCCAACTAAGCGCGGCGAAGGACGCGGTGGGGAAACCGGCATCGCCCCTGGACACCACGGAGAAGACAATAACCCTGGACACGAAGGGGCCGGAAATTACCGATTTTCGCCTTCCCGACGGAGCGTCAGGCTATGCTGCCAATACGGTAGAGGTTATGGTAACCTTTACGGAACTACACAGCGGTCTAAAGACGCTGAGCTTCAGCCCTGATTTTGATTTTACGCCTACCAAGGTGAGTTTAAGCAGCGGCGGCACGGCGATAGCCAATTCGACCGTGAGCGGCAAGACAGTAATTCTGCCGGCAAATAACACAGACTTGGCCGGACCCGGCAGCAAGAGCGTGTATGTTACCGGCACGCTGAGCGACCCCGATGAACAGAAGACCATACGCATAATCGAAGCCACGGACAGCGTTGGAAACAATCATCATAATAGCCTTCCCGGTGATGTTTCCGTAACCAGGGATACCATAGCTCCTACCGTATCCGCAGTGACATTTAACGGTAAGCTTTATAACGATACGGACGGAACGGCAACATTGTACATTACCTTTACCGAGACGCTTTCGGGGCTTAAAACCATTACGCTGGGGGGCAATGGTACATTTACCGGCTCCACTCCCTCCGCTGTTGAGGTAAAATTCGGGGCAGACGGCGGCAGTGCGGTTTCAGAAAGTGATTATACCTATAGCGCTGGAGTTCTGACCTTTACTAATCAGGCCCTGATCGGAACAAATCTCAAAGGGACGGTAACCATACGGATCAAGGGAATCCTGCCCCCAGAGGACGGGCATAAAAACGTAAGCGTTATCAGCGCCGGAGACTTGGCGGGTAATACGAAGACATCGGATTTACCTGGGTCGGTGTCAATAACCCGTGATAGGACGCCGGTAAGCTTTAGCGGCGCAGAACTGGTGAACGACGTTGCGGGTTACGCTTCTACCACCCACAGTTCTGGTACGGTAAAGTATACCCTTACTGTGACGGAAAAGGGTTCAGGACTTAAATCTCTGAGTTTAAGCGGGCTGAGCATAGCGGGATATTCGGCGGGGTATAATACGGTTACGGTGAACGGGACTGAGGCGGCTTATGACGAAACCGGAACCGGATCGACAATAACCTTTACCAGTCTGCAACAGTCGGATTTACCGATGATCATTGTCATAACCGGGACATTGGGAAGCGGAGAGGATGAAAAGACGGTACAAGTAACCGCCGCGCCCGATGAGGTGGGTAATCTTCCAGCGCTGACCGGTACGGCAAAAAAAATTATTCTGGATAAAACAGCCCCTATAGTCTCAAACTTTGAGAAGGTAGGCAGCGGTTACACCCAAGAGAAGTTGACGGTAAAGCTTACCTTTACGGAAGCGTCCAGTGGTCTAAAGAAGCTGGTCTTTGATGATGATGATGATTTTACGCCTACCAAGGTGAGTTTAACCAGCGACGGCACGGCGATAACCGATTCAGATGTGATCGGCAAGACAGTAACTCTGCCGGGAAATACGACCGGGACTGTGTATATTACCGGTAACCTGACCGGCGGTGATGGAAACAACAAGACTGTATCCCTGAGTTCGGTAATAGACCGGGTGGGGAATGAGGCGACAGGTCTTCCTAAAACGATTAATTCGCTGGTAAAGGATAACATTCTGCCTGTCGTATCCAATGCGGAATTTACCGGTCAGGATTATAACGATACGGACGGAAAGGCAACATTGTACATTACTTTTACCGAGCAGCATTCGGGGCTTAAAACTATTACGCTGGGAGGCGATAAATTTACCGGCACCGCTGCCTCCGATGTTGAGGTAAAATTCGGGGCAAGCAACGGCAGTCCGGTTGATATAGGTAAGTATACCTATAACGCTGGAGTTCTGACCTTTAGTGATCCGGACCTGATTACCACCGAAGGAAGTCTCAAGGGGTCGGGTCTAACCATACGGATCAAGGGAACCCTGCCCGGAGAGGGTGGTGATGGGCTTAAAACCGTAACCGTTACCAGCGCCGGAGATCTGGCGGGTAATACGACGGTACCGGCTGGTTTACCTGACTCGCCGGCGACAATAACCCGTGATAGGACACCGGTAAGCTTTGGCAGTGTAACACTGGTGAACGATGTTGCGGGTTACGCTTCTACCACCCACAGTAAGGGTACGGTAAAGTATACTCTTCCTGTGACAGAATCCAATACGGGTTCAGGGCTTAAATCTCTGACCTTAAGCGGGTTGAGCATAGCGGGATCGGGGGCTATTACGGTGGACGGGACTGGTGTGGATTATGGCTGGAGCGGATCGACGATAACCTTTAGCACTCCGCAAAAGTCGTCTTCCGCAATGAGCGTTGTCATAACCGGGACACTGGGAAGCGGAGAGAATGAAAAGACGGTACAAGTAACCGCCGCACTCGATGTGGCGGGTAATACTCAAACAACGCTGATCGGTACGGTAAAAAAAATTACTCGGGATGAAACAGCCCCTACAGGCTTAGATCTTAATGTGGAAGGCAGTCCTTACACCCAATCGACGGCGACAGTGAAGCTAAGCTTCACGGAAGATTCCAGTGGTCTAAAGACGTTGGTCTTTAATAGTGCGTTTATGCCTACCAAGGTGAGTTTAACCAGTGAGGGCGGGCCGATTGGTTCAATAACCGGCCAGACAGTAACTCTGTCGGAAAGTCAAGCGTGCACGACCGGGGATGTGTATATTACCGGTACGCTGAGCGATGGTGATGGACCGAAGACTGTATCTCTGATTTCAGTAATAGACCAGGTAGGGAATGCGGCATCAGCGTCAGATCTTTTAACTGCGAGTACTTCGCTGGTAAGGGATAACACTCCGCCTGCCATATCCACGGTGACATTTAACGGTAGGCTTTATAACGATGTGGGCGGAACGGCAACATTGTACATTACCTTTACCGAGGCGGATTCGGGGCTTAAAACCATTACGCTGGATGGCAATGGTAAATTTACCGGTACAAATGCCTCCGATGTTGAGGTATATTTCGAGGCAAGCAGTAGCACTGCGAATCCAATAGATGATTATACCTATAACAATGGAGTTCTGACCTTTACTAAGGAGAGCCTGATTACCGGATCAGATCTCATGGGGTCGGGTAAAATCATACGGATCAAGGGAACCCTGCCCGGAGGGGGTGAGAGTGATGATGGGCTTAAAAACCTAAGCGTTATCAGCGCCGGAGACCTGGCGGGTAATACGACGACATCGGGCTTACCCGGGCCGGCGTCAATAACCCGTGATACGACGCCGGTAAGCTTTAGCGGCGCAGAACTGGTGAACGATGTTGCGGGTTACGATTCTACCGACTACAGTTCGGGTACGGTAAAGTATACCCTTACCGTGACGGAATCGCGTTCAGGACTTAGCTCTCTGAGTTTAAGTGGGCTGAGCATACCGGCATATTCGGCGGGGACTCAAAAGGTTATGGTGGGAACGACTGAGCCGTTTTATACCGGAAGCGGATCGACGATAACCTTTAGTATTCCGCAACAGTCGGATTTACCGATGAGCATTGTCATAACCGGGGAACTGGAAACTGGAGAGGATGAAAAGACGGTACAAGTAACCGCCGCGTCCGATCTAGTGGGTAATACTCAAACGATGCTGACCGGTACGATAAAAAACATTACTCGGGATGAAACAGCCCCTACAGGTTTAAGCCTTGAGGTGGTAGCGCCTGCGATAGCCGGCGGCAAGCATTACACCAAAGATGCGGTAATGGTGAAACTTACCTTTACGGAAGCGTCCAGTGGTCTAAAGACGCTGACCTTTGGCGGTGATTTTACTCCTGACGGGGTGAAAAACAGCGGCAGCACGCCGATAGACGGTGTAGTAGGATTTAACAACAAGACAGTAACTCTGCCGGCAAATAACTCAGACCTGATCGGAACCAACCAGATCGTGTATATTACCGGTACGCTGGACGACGGTGATGGAGACAACAAGACTGTATCTCTGAGTTCGGTAATAGACCAGGTGGGGAATGAGGCGACAGGTTTTCCTTCTGCGATTACTTCGCTGGTAAAGGATAATGAAGCGCCGTCTATTAGCAGCATGGGATTTACCGACGCTTATACCTCGGGGACCGCGGTATTGCACATTGCCTTTACCGAGCAGGCAGGGCTCAAGTCGCTTACCTTTGATACAACTAAAGATTTCTTCGCAACCGTTACCGGTGTTATGAAGGGTGGGAGTTCGGTAGATCACTCATATAATTCGGGTACCGGAGTTTTGGAATTTACAAACCGGACCCAGACGATGGGAATGGGTACTCTCGAAATTACCGGAACGGCAACAGGGGGCGAAGGATTAAACTATGTGTCCCTCTCCGCGGCGGAGGATTATCTGGGGAATGAAACAATACCTACCGATCTCCCCTCAGAAACATCTATAACCCTTGACGCTACAGCGCCTGTGTTCGGTACCGCGACACTGGTGAACGATGTTGCCGGTTACGATTCTACCACCCACAGTTCGGGCACGGTAAAGTATACCCTTCTTGTGACAGAATCCGGTTCAGGACTTAGCTCTCTGAGCTTAAGTGGGCTGAGCATAGCGGGATATGTAGGGGGAGGGGCTAATACAGTCACGGTGGACGGGACTGAGGTGGATTATACCGGGAGCGGATCGACGATAACCTTTAGCGATCCGCAACCATCGGATTCCTCGATGAGCATTGCCATAACCGGGACACTGGTAGGCGTAGAGGGGAGCAGCATTACTGTAGAAGTAACCGCCGCACCGGATGTGGTGGGTAATACTCCAGATTTGACCGGTACGGTAAAAACCATTACTCTGGATACAACAGGCCCTTCAGCCTTAAGCCTTGATAAGGTAGGCAATGGCTACACCCAATCGGCGGCAATAGTGAAACTTACCTTTACGGAAGGATCCAGCGGTCTAAAGACGCTGATCTTTGACGGTGACTTTACGCCTGACGCGGTGAGTTTAAGCAGTACCGGCACCCCGGTGATAGTCGGTGCATCAGTAGACGGCCCCACCAAGACAGTAACTCTGCCGGGAGATACCACAAACCTGGCCGGAACCAACAAGATCGTGTATATTACCGGTACGTTGGACGGCGGTGAAGGACCGAATACTGTATCCTTGAGTTCAGTAAGAGACCGGGTGGGGAATGCGGGAAGTCTTCCTGGTGGGATTACGCTGGTAAAGGATAATATTGCGCCTACCGATATAAGCGCTATCGTAAAAGGGAGTATGACTGATGCATTGGATGATTATACCCACTCCCAAACGGGTAATACGCTTACAATTACCGCAACAGACAATTCACTGCATGCCTACGCCATTACAACTGTCAATTCCCAACCCGATTCAGGTGATTGGGTTACAACCGGCATCACCGGAACCGGACCCTGGACAGCGGGAACTGTAGATCTAAAGCAAACCGCAAACCCGGTAGTATACCTGTGGCTGCAGGACAAGGCGGGGAATGCCACAAGTTCCGGTACATCCGTGAGTTTTAACTACGAGCCGGATGTGCCGTCAATTACAATAACTGATTTTACGGTTAAGGGGCCCAAGGACGAGGCGCAGGATGGTTTTACCGATTCCCAGACCGGGAACAGGGTTACCGTTACCCTGGGGGCAGGAAGAACAATAGCGGCTTACGGTTTTAGTACAGCCTCCGGCACTGTCCCCACATGGGTTACCACGGGTATCAACGATGGTGGTAGTAATGTATGGTCAATCCCCGATGCGGATATCGGTATAGTTGCCAGCGGGGATGTGTATCTCTGGCTTAGAAGCCGGGCGGGGAGGCCTATGACTGCCGGTGTCCTCAAGGCTATAATCTATGACTCGACAGATCCTACGGCAGCAAAATCCTCATTGACGGTTACAGGTACTACTTCTTTGACCATAACAGGTTTTGCATTCTTTGACGCAAACGTTATAACCGAAGATGATGTAGAAACATACTCGGGAAGCATCGGTTCTGGTACTAAAGTTGATGATGCTACCTACGATTTAGTTTCTACGAGTACAACAGATTATACCAGCTCAGTTACTATTCCGAATCCTTTCGGGGGTGCATCAGGTAATTATCCTTATTACATCACGGTAACTGATAAAGCCGGGCGTTCAAGTACTGTTACATTTGCCCTTACATGGAACGGTACAGACCCTACTATTGATGTAACCAGTCCCTCGTTTGGCTTTATCCCGGGCGCCTTCATCGACGATGTTTCGGAATTTGCCGGAAACACTGTCCGCCGTGTGCGGAGCGGCCTCAGCGCGGTTGCCGCGGCCCTCAGCGGTGGAAGCGGACGGCCTGCATCCACAACAACAGAACTTGCGTCCCTGCCCTCTCCGCGGATCGACTACCAGAGCAGCCGGGAAAGAGCGGAAGCGGCCCGCAGTCCCGCGGTAGAATCAACGCTCAACAGCGGTCGTACTACCACGGGCGACTCATCCGCCGGGAGAATTGCCGGGGCCGATCTTGCTCCGCGGGAAACGGAGATGACAAACAGGGCTCCCGAACGGGAAGGTACTGTTAACACACGGCCTGAAAAGGCCCTTGCCGGAAACGGTGAAACGGGCGAACTTGAAGCGGCTTCACTCCTCAATAACGGAGGCCTTGTTCCCACAGCGTTGGAGGCGGATCAGGATGCCGGCATGAAGGGAGCGGCTTTCTTCCTCGCGGCCTTTGCCCTGCTCGCGGCGGCCGCCGTGTTCTTTACGGTACGGGTGCGGACGCGGGTAAAGAAGAGCAAGGACGATGCCGGGGAATGATTATACTGTGCTGTAAAGAGAGATTTACCGCAAGGTCGAGGAAGTCGAATAAGTAAAAGAAAGAGAGGAGGCTTTTAAAAAACTTATTCGGCTTCTTTAATTTTGAGGTTAAAAAATTTTGTGCTGTAAAGAGGAATTTACCACAAGGCGAGAAAAAGTAGTTGAATATTCTTTAAAGATGTGTATAATCAATTAGTAATGGAGAATTATTATGGCTTTAAAAGAAGTAGACAGAATTATTTCTGAAGTAAATGGGCTTGATGAAAACGAAAGAAATATTTTCATTGAAAAAATAGAGAAATTATATGTCAAAACTGATGAAATCATCGAAGAGGATGATCCTATTCAGTCTGTTTTTGGTTTATGGAAAGATTATGACATAAATAAAGAAACATTAAGGGCAAAGGCCTGGAGACAAAATTGAACTGCTTAATAGATTCATGTATATTAATCGATCACCTGCGCGGGAATAAAAATATAGATTTTATCGGCAAAGATAAAAGAAATCATTTGAAAATGTCAATAATAACTATGATGGAATTGATATTGGGCGCAAGGAATAAGAAAGAAATAGAAAATATGCAAAAAGCTTTTAGAAAAATTGAAATAGTAAATATTAATGAACAAATATCAGAAATGGCATACGAACTCGTATTCAAATATAATAAAAGTCATAATCTGTTTATAAATGATGCAATAATTGCTGCAACGGCAATAATAAATAACACCACGCTGGTTACGTTGAATATATCAGATTTTAGGTTTATTTCTGGAATATCATTATACAAAATGTAATAATGAAGTATGTCCAAACTGTAAAGCCCGTTTGCGCTTCTCCGCCGGTTGGTCGGCTCGGGCTACGGTTTGCCCAGTTCATTCCGCTTCGCTGCATTCCCGCTTTCTGATTGCCGCGCAAGCGGCTTCCAAACCCCCGCCACATTTTATCGGCCCTTAAAATTTTTTTTAAAAATATTGTTGACAAATGAAAGATAATGGTATATTATGTAGATAGAGGGTTGTATATGAAATTTGTTTCCGTAAGAGATTTTAGGGCATCTTCCGCAATAAGACAGGCAAAGGCGATTAATGCTGTTAAATTAATACAACAAGAATCCCTAAAAAAGGGTCTGGAAAAAACGACAATGGAAGAAATAGACGAAGAAATAAAAAGAATCAGGAAACAGCCAAAACAATGAAACAGAGGATACTATCAAAAATGGAAGTGTTGAATAGACTTGTTTAATAACTCAGGAAATGATATGATACCCACATGGGCAGGGGAAAGAAGGCGTCGGACGCCAGGGATGTTCTTTTTAAGCGGCTGTACGGGGTTAAACCCGGTACTTTTTATCAAATGCTCTCGATTCTCCAAAAGGCATTCGACGCGCTGCATAAAAAAGGAGGGAAACCTCCTAAGCTGACCGTCGAAGACAAGCTGTATATCTCCTTGAAATACTTACGGGAGTACCGGACCATGGACAGTATCGCAGCCGAATACGGCGT
>JAISCR010000072.1 GCA_031265435.1 Treponema sp. | reverse complement strand
GTTTTGTCGTGTATCTCGTCCTTGTAATGGGAGATGACGTGAACAGCGTAGGCGCTACCCACCGCGATAAGGACGATGGGCAGTACGATGGAAAGCAGGGTCATGGTTACGCCCAAAAGCGGCATGGCCCCAACGGCCCAAATGGTAGCGACAACTACGGTTAAGAGCGGGAGCATTACATAACTGAAACGCCGGAACGAGATAACGAGGACGACAAGCAGCACCACGACGACCAGAGGAACGAGGAATATCACATCGGTAAGCGCCGATTCGGTTATGGTTGCCGATATGACCGGCTGTCCGGCAGTGTAGACTGCGGCGTATCCCGCAAACATTTCTTTTGCCAAATCACGGAGGCGCGTAAGAACCGCCACGACTTGCGGTTTCCCCGCCTCGGCGGACGATGCTTTAACCTTTATCACGATTTGTGTGGCCGAGAGGTCATCGGACACGAAAGAACCCTGGTACATATCCCATGAGGCGAGGCGGCGCTTGAGTTCCGCGATTTCTTCCGGTGTCCCCGAAAAGCCCTCGTCCACGAGGTCGGTAACGATGATGCTCTCGCTGTCGGCGGTAATGTACTGGGCCGATACGAGAGAGTTCGTGTCTTTAACCAGTTCCATGGTTTCCGCTTCTTCGGTAAACTCCTTGATGCGCGACAAAAACTCGCGGTCAAAGACCGTTCCATAGGGCCGCTCAAGCCCCACGAGGATAGAGATTTCTTCACCGTATTCCTCGTCCAGATGATCGGTCGTTATCCGCGCCGGATTATCTTTCGGCAGGAAGGCGGTCATGTTGTTGTCCATTCGCGCCCTAGGAAGCTGTAAAGCGAAAAAGACGGTGATGGCGGCGACAACGGCCACTATCACCCAGGGATGTTTGAAAAATTTCTCCAATTGGCACTCCTTCGTAATTGACTACACCGAAAACGTACCATATTATGATGAAACAGGAAGCACATTTTTAAGTATTTTGTCCCAGAAATGGACACTATGCCGTAATCTGTCCGACAAATGTGCAAAAACAGAAAAAATGCAAGGGAAAAATATGGCGGAAAAAACGGATATCAGAATTCGGTTTACCCGGAAAGCCTTACAAGAAAGCCTTATTTCGCTTATGAAGGAAAAGCCTGTTTTGGAAATTTCCGTCAAAGAAATTTGTGAACGCGCCGGGCTTTCCCGTTCGACTTTTTACCTGTATTACCATGATCAATACGACCTTCTGCGGCAGATAGAGAAGGAGGCGTTTATTGAAATGGAAAAAATCTTCCGTCCATACAAAAACGGGGAAAGAAAGGGGGATGGCCGGGTAACCACCGCGTTCTTGCAGGATATTTTACATTCCATTGCCGATAACAGTAATTCAATTCAGATATTGCTGAGCGAAAACGGGGACGGCGCTTTTCAAAAAAGATTCTTCCGTAACGGCATTGAATCTATACGGCAATTCACGGAGGCCGCCGGTGTTAAACCCCAGGATGAGAGGGTGGCCGAGTATGGTTTTGGCTTTTTTATAGGCGGTATCATGTCGCTCGTTCAAATGTGGCTTAAAAACGGCATGGATACGCCGGTACCGGAAATGGCAAAAATGATTGCCCGCGTCATGCGGGAGGCGCTGCGGTAGAGGGGGGATGAATGATTATGGGTTTTAAGCGGTTCCGTTTTATCAAAACGCCATGCCTATATTAAATGCGAATTGCCAGGTATTCTTATCAACATTATACGCCCCGCCCAAACCCATGGCGGGGAGCGCAAGTCCGCTGAAATACATTTGCGCCATTGCCGCCGCTCCATGATCAAATTGATAATTTAGTAAATCCCCGTGCGAATAAACCGCCTGATACGCCGCTGTTACAGAGATAGTACCGAATTTCAATTTAAAAAGGTATTTTTCCAAACCTAAAGAACCGCCCGCAAAATGATTGGCGGAATAAGTCCCGGAAAGAATGTGTACCCCGGCGCTCGCCGGAGACGAAACAAAAAACGGTGAGGCGGAAAGCGTTGAAAAAGTCATGCCGCCTTTCGCGGTGAACCTGAAACCGGGAATAATTGAATGATTAAACGCGGCGTTTAATGAAACGGAATGTACATCGTCGTCATCAATGACCAGGGTATAATTATATCTCAATGACGCGCCTTTTTCATTCAGAAAATAACCGTCCCATGTGTTGCAGCGTATGCCGATATTCGGCGACAGCGTAATCCCCTGCGCTCCGTTTTCCGGCGCGTTAATGGGATTTTCAGTGTCCTGCAGCTGAATATACCGGTAAGAAAGGCTAAGGCCCGGCGTAATATGTTCGCTTAATGTGTATGACAACCCAATAATAGGATTTATTGACATTGAATTATACCGCCGCAGGGTTTGTTCCCCTGTTTGGTCCGTGTTCTCGTTTTCTTCAATAGAAAAAAAGCCCATTACATTCCAGCCGAATTCGCCTATGCCGTCGGGCGTATTAGCATACATAACGCTTGTTGTCAAATCGCCGGTGCCAAACATACCCATAGCCATCATCACATCTTTGAGTCCAAAAATGTTTGCGTCTACCAATGCGCCGCCCGCGATCCAGCTGTTTGAATTAATACTGACTATTGGCATAGGAAAAATTGCCCATTTTTCCTGTACGGTTACCGCAAGCGTTCTACCGTTTTTTTTCCTGACTGTCTACTATTTCCACAGACAGCGGTTCGAGAACGCCGATGCTTTTCACAACCGCAAATACTTCATTTGTGTCGATGGTTCCCGCATCCATGCCGATAAATTTCTGTAACGGCTTTTCAATAATATGCGGCTTTGTCCTCTTTAAGCCCGTTACGGAAACAGAGGTTATTTTGTTTTCTTCCTGAATAGAACCTGATACGGTTTACCGGCGGCATATTTTGGTCAATAATAGAGGCAAGCCGTTTTAAACCCATCCAGGGAAAGCAATATTCTTTTGGTTCCGGCAATAGCGTCAATAGCTACGGAAAATTCATCTAACCCGTATTCCGCCAATACCGGTATGGCCCGGGGGTCTCCGGCCAGCTCACCGCACAGGCAGCTTGGGATACCGGTACTGCGGGCCGCTTCAATTGAATATTTGATGAGATATTGAACGGCAGGGTTCATGCCGTCGTACAAACCGCTTATCAGGGGATTACCCCGATCTGCGGCAAGGGTATATTGGGTGAGATCATTGGTACCGATACTAAAGAAATCAACTTCCTTCGCAAATTCCCGGGCCTGAATCGCCGCGGCGGGGGTCTCTATCATCATCCCCACCGCAATATCCTTACGAAAGGGGATACCGGCCCCGGTCAATGCGCTCATACATTCCCCCAGTATTTCCCGGGCCTCTTTCAGTTCTTCTCTAGTGCAGATCATGGGGAACATGATCCGCAGATTTCCATATACAGAAGCGCGTAAAATAGCCCGTAACTGGACCCGGAAAATGTCCGGATTTCTCAAACAGAGGCGGATAGCCCGCATTCCCAAAAAAGGATTTTCTTCCGGCGGAAGGCGCAGATAAGGCAGCATCTTATCCCCCCCGACATCCAGGGTACGGATGCTTACCGGTTCTTTACCGAATAATTCCGCGGTTTGACGGTATGCCTCGTACTGCTCATGCTCGTCAGGCATTTCAGATCGACCCAAAAACAAAAATTCAGTACGGAAAAGGCCGATGCCATTGGCACCCTTCTCTTTGGCAAACCTTGCATCCCGAAGATTTCCGATATTGGCCGCAACCAACACTTCCCGGCCGTTACTCCGCCGGATCCGGTGATATTTGACGGTTTCGCCGGTATTCCGCGCAGCCTCCTCCTCGGCTTGCAGGCCGGTATAGGTTTCAATCTGCGCGTCATCGGGTCTGAGCAGAACAAGCCCTTTTCCGGCATCCACGATGATACGGTCCCCGTCCCGGGCTTCTCCCATCAGGTCAGGACAGCCTACCACCGCGGCAATATCCATAGAGCGGGCCATAATGGCGGTATGGCTGGTAATATTACCTGTTTCGGTTACCATCCCCAGCACATGTTCCTGATCGAGTTGGGCGGTTTGGCTGGGAATAAGATCATGGGCTACAATCACCGTACCGGACGGCAGAGGCTGCGGGATCTCCGTGATTTTTCCGGTCAGATTATTCAGGATACGCTTCCCCGCGTCGGCAATATCCGAAGAGCGGCCCTGCATATACGGATCATCGTCAAATGAATTAAAAGTATCGCAAAGTTCACGAGTCATACGCCGTACCGCCTCCACGGCACTGAGGCCCTGTCCGTCAATAAGGGCAATCGTATCTTCATTGTAGGCGGGATCCTCAAAATAACCCAATTGGGTGGCGATTATACCGGCATTCTTGTTGCCGGGATCGGCGGCCTGCATTTTTTGCAGTATATCCTGAATCTGCCGCCTGCTCTTCTCCAGGGCGGCGGTAAGTTTTTCTTTTTCCCGCTCCGGGGAAAATACGCCCGGTTTCGGTTCGTTTTCCTGCGGTGAGTCCGCATTACTATCGAATGGCGCCGCATCCACTATCCTGAATACTTTGCCTATGGCTATTCTTTGGGTTACCCCAAGACCCTTATACTCCACGCCGCGCCTCCGACAGGTTTTTTATTTTGCAAAGGAAACAAGTATGTCGATAAACTTGTCAAATGTCTTTGCCTCTAAAATGATCTTCAGGTTGTGTTCATCAGAGATAATTTCGGTAATAAAATCAAATATATCCTTGAAAAAAAGACGATCCCGCGTATTGATGGCCAGCAGGAAAACAATGTTTACCCTGGTGTTGTTCCAGGTAATACCGTGGGGATGCAGGGATACTCCGACAACGGATGTGAATGCGCACATCTCCAGCGGATGGGGCATGGCGATATTGGAATAGGCGCTGGAACTTACCTTTTCACGGTGAAATAATTTTTCCTTAAAATTCGCGTCCACATATCCCCGTTCCGCCAGATCATCGGCCATAACCGTTATGGCATCGTTCTGATCTTTGAAACCGCGGCTGACATAAAACAGTTCCTCACGAAATATATGTTTGAGTTTCGCCTCTACCTTCATCTTGATACGCATTTTTAAAATGTCTGCTATTTTACCGTAAACGACCGAAATATCATTGTTGTTCAGGTTCCTCGAAATTTGTACAAAGGACGTATAGGTAAAACTGGCAAGGGGGATCGTAGTGATTATCAGGTCATAACCGGAATAATCGGCCAGTTCGTCTTCCAGGGAGACAATACCGGTAATAAGCAGGTTGTCGTCGAAAATCCGGCCGATCCTTTCCGCGAGTTTCATGGAATTATAAAAATACCGGGGATTAAGCAGTATGACCCTCAGCTTGTCTTTAATGTTATTGTTCTCTTCTATCAGTACCCCCAGATGTAACGCGATATACGAGATCTCGTCCTCGCTCAAAATGCAGCCTGTTTCCCGGGTGATGATACAGGCCATATATACCGAAACATCGTAAATAAACGGGTAGGTATTTTTTATCATGGAAGTCTGGGGATTACGCAGCCGAATGTTGTTTTCAAGGCGCGTCAACAAGTTTTTTATATGCAGAGCGAGGCGTACCGTAAAGCCGGGATCGGCGAGGGAAATGTTAAACCATTCCTCGGCCTTTTCCTGCATCATCTTCACAAGCCGGATAACACCTTCTCCCGCGGTTTCCTCAAGCGCCCCGGCCTGCATTTTGTCCGCGGAATCCTTGATAACACTTGACATGACAAGCAGGGAAAAATCGTTTGTTTCCTGTGTGGTAAATTTCATGTCAAATTTTTCGTACAGACTTTCGGCTATATTCGTCATAATGGCCTGAATGTGGGCATTAACAAATATCTTTGGCGCTTCTCTCCCTTTATCCGTGTGTGCGGGGGCCTTGCAAAACCTGTGTCTTTCCAATGTTATGGCAATATGCAAAATCAGATTCATCATGGAAAAATCGTCCATAAAATAATGATGTTTTCTCAGGCATGAAAATATGATCTTGCGTACTTCTGCCAGATCGTAGCGGGGCAGGTAGTTCTCTATCAACTTTATACTCAGAAAGGATTCCCGGGCATCTTCGTATATCAGCCTGCTTATCATCTTTTTCTTATCGGTTTCCCGCCCGGTAATACTCACCATGTTGTTTTTGGTTTTCAGGGATAATTCATATTCGGAAAGCTCCCCGTTCAGCCCGGAAAGCTCTTTCATCAGCGTGACCGGAGAAATAGCCAAATCGTCCGTAAACAAATCAAAGTCATACTGTTCCTGATCAAGCAGCAGTTTTTGGAGAATATACTTTTTTCGATCCTCAATGCCCTGCTGCCTCAAACCGCCTGATTTTGCCGTTTGCAGAATCCCCGTGAGCCGTTTTTTGTCTTTAACAAGAAAACCTCTGTGGGAAGAAACAACGAGCTCAGGATAGGCGGCGTTGATATCACTTATGTAACTTTTAACACTGCGTATGGATATACCCAGAAGGGAGGATATGGAAAATGAAGTAAGCCAGGCATCCTGAGTCATAAGAAGTCTCAACAGGACTTTTTCTTTTTCATGCATGGTCGGAATAAATTTATCATTTGAAAATAAAATTTACCACACCTCTTTTTGCACCATGAAAGTGCAAAAGTTAGTATATATATTTTTTAAAAGACGGTACACAATATCAAAAATACTGAAATGAGGATATGAACACGGTGGACATTATTGAACAATGCATGAAGATAACATCTTTCGGCGGGCAGGCAAAGAGTCTGGCGCTGCAGGCGATAGGGATGGCGCGTTCAAACGATTTGGACGGGGCGGACAGGACCATGGCCGAAGCCGGGGAGTATCTGACCAGGAGCCATGAAGCGCATACCGATCTTATCAGCGCCGAGGCGGGAGACAATGGCATTAAAATAGAAGTAACCCTGTTCATGGTACATGCCGCGGATCACCTGAGCGCCGCGGATACGGTATATGTGCTGGCGGAAGAAATTATTCATCTATACAGAAAAGGGAGGGAATAGCATTGTACAAAATTGCCCTGATTTGCGAAAACGGCGCGAGCACCGGCCTGTGCGCACAAAAAATGATTGCGGCGGCAAAAACAATGGGAGTGGATGCGGAAATCGCCTCCTATTCGGTTACCCAAACGGACAATTTGGTAAAAAACATGGACATACTTTTGATTGGCCCCCAGCTTTCTTACCGGCTGGAAGCTCTCAAAAGCTCTTACCTGGAACAGGCCGGTAAATTTGCCGCCGTCAATCCCATGGATTTCGGCATGATGGACGGCGCCAGAATTCTGAAAGACGCTGTGGCCCTGATCGAAAAAAACAGCTAACCATTTTACAAAGATAAGGAGATTCATTATGGAGAAATTTATCGCTTCCCTTCAAAAGATCCTGATACCCGTGGCAAACAGGATATCGGGCAACAAATTCATGAGCGCAATGGGCCGAACCTTTCAATTGCTTTTGCCCGTAATCATGATAGGCTCCTTCGCCTGCCTCGGCGCCTTCCTCGACATTCCCGCCTGGCAGGGTTTTGTTACTTCCACAGGGCTGCAGTTTATACTGATGACCATTCAGTCCCTTACCCTCAGCATCATCGCCCTGTACGTGATCATAATCCTGCCGTACCAGTACGGTCAGCAGCTTGAACTTAACCCGGCCTCTTCCTCGATCATTTCCCTTATGGCCTTCCTGCTCGTTACACCCCACGAACTCTACACCAACATCCCCACGCAGTGGCTTGGGTATCCGGGACTGTTCGGCGCAATGCTTATTGCGTGGTTTGTCCCCCGGTTTATCAGGCTGTTGATAAAAAAACGGATCTACATAAGGATGCCGAAAGGCGTGCCGCCGATTGTGGAAGATTCTTTCGCTTCCCTCGTTCCCGCGTTGTTTGTCATGCTTATCGCTATAATCGTATCGCAGATCCTTAACAAGACTCCTTTTGAAAGTTTTCACAACATCATTTACACCATTGTCCAGGCGCCGGTGAAGAGCCTTGGCCTTTCCCTGCCGGGCTATCTGGTGATGCAGATCCTCGCCACCCTGCTTATGTTCTGCGGCATACACGGTAATACCATATTTGCCACATGGATTCCGCTGACTATGGCCGCCAGCGCCGAGAATCTGGCCGCTTTGGCCGCGGGCCAGCCCCTGCCCAATATCATCACCGGTTCCTTCTCGGTGCTGTGCCAGCCGGGCGGTATAGGCGGCACCCTGGGGCTTGCCTTCATGCTCACCTTCGCCGCGAAATCAAAACGCCTGCGCACCCTTGGCCGCATCTCGGTGGTACCGGCAATCTTCGGTATCAACGAGCCCCTCATTTTTGGCATCCCCATTCTGCTTAATCCACTGCTGTTCATACCGTATATCCTCTCTCCCATAGTGTGTACATCCTTCAGCTATTTTGCCATCGCCCTCGGCATAGTACCGCACCTTACGGGTACCGAAGTAAACTGGACGATGCCGCAGATAGTCTCGGGCTTTTTGGCCCAGGGCTGGCAGGTGGCACTGTTACAGGTGGTCCTTATCGCCATAAGTTCGCTTATCTGGTTTCCTTTCTTCAAGATGGTGGACAGGCAAATCTCCACCGGGGAAGAGAAGTCAAAAGAAAATGAAACTCCGGCATGAATTTTCCAAGATTGTTCAGCCCGGTCAGGATAAATTCCATGGTATCCCGCAACCGGATAGTCGCCGCGCCGATAGGTAATATTTTTGAGGAAAAAGCCTTGGGCGGTGCGGGCATCGTCATCTGCGGTCATACCGTTGTGGAACCCGGCCGATCCAGTTTCGCCGGTCCTGATGAACCTTCCGTGTTTCACAAGTATTCGGTAGAGGAGGCACAATCCCGCATAAGACGCTGCCGTCAAAGCGGCGCCAGGGCTTCGCTGGAACTGTTCCACGCCGGTCAGTATGCCCGGGTGAAAGACTTTGCGGTGGGGCCCGTAGCTTTCCAAAGGGACGACGGCACCGAGGTCCGCGCACTTGACGCCGCCGGCATGGAAAACATCGCGGATCTTTTTGCCGCCGCCGCCGCGGATGCCAAAGATCTGGGCTTTGATATGGTGTTTCTGCATT
Organism: Treponema sp.; assembly: GCA_031265435.1. Lineage (GTDB taxonomy): Bacteria > Spirochaetota > Spirochaetia > Treponematales > Breznakiellaceae > JAIRNJ01. The sequence goes on along the minus strand of JAISCR010000072.1, from coordinate 18,826 downwards.
TCGGCCACGGCTGGCTTCCGGCCCAGTTTTTATCTCCCCTTTTCAACAAACGTACCGATGAATTTGGCGGCGGCATTGAAAACCGGGCCAGGTTCCCCTTGAGGATTCTGGAAAAGGTACGCCGGGCCGTGGGGCCGCGTTATCCTGTCGACATGCGGGTGAGCGCGGTAGAATGGGTACCGGGTTCCATTGCCTTTGAAGACACGCTTGAATTTGTCAAAAAAGCCCAGAAATACATTGACACGGTTCAGGTAAGCGCCGGACTCGACATCGACCATGAAGGCAATGTACACATGGTGACCACTAATTTCAAAGAGCGGATGGTAAACCGGGAGTACGCGAAAATCATACGCCAAAACGTCAGTATTCCCGTAAGCGTGGTAGGCGCCGTGCTTAACCCCGCCGGCGCGGAAGAAATTATCGAGAGCGGCGACGCGGACCTTGTGGCCTTTGGCCGGAGTTTTATTGCCGACCCCGACTGGCCGAACAAGGCGAAGGACGGCCTTGAAGAAGATATAACGCCCTGCATACGCTGTATGCAGTGCTATCACATATCCACAAACCGGCGTAACGTAGGCTGTTCGGTAAATCCCCGTTTCACCAACGAATTTGTAAAAAAATATCCCGGCAGATCGGAAAAGGAAAAGTTCGTGATAGTAGTGGGCGGCGGCCCGGCGGGGCTGATGACGGCCATCACCGCCCGCCAAAGGGGACACAGGGTAACCCTTTTTGAAAAAAACGCTTTCCCCGGCGGCGCGCTACACTACGTGGCTATGGAACATTACAAAGAAGATATCCGCAGCTATCTGGAATATCTGCTGGCTAAGGTTCGCGCCAGCGGCGCCGAAATCCGTCTTTCTACCGAGGCAACGCCGGAACTTGTGAGGAAACTTGAACCCGATTCCCTATTCGTAGCTATCGGCACCCGCCCAATAGAACCGGCCATACCGGGCATACACTTGCCCCATGTGGTTGATTTTTATCAGGCAATTCAACACGGGGAATCACTTGGACAAAAAATAGCCATAATAGGAGGCGGCACAATCGGCGCCGAGATTGCCCTGGAGCTTGCCGAACTGCGCGGCAAAGAGGTATCTCTCGTGGAAATGACCGGAGAAATTGCCGCGCAGGGCAATATGCTGTACCGTATCGCCCTGAGGCAAAAAATGGATGCCGCGCCGAATCTTATACGGCTGTTACACACAAGATGCGTTGAAATTACCCCCGATACGGTACTACTGGAAAATGATAAAAAAGAAACCCGGCATATACCTGTTGACAGCGTAGTAATCGCCGCCGGGGTCATTGCCAGAAGCGGGGAGGCCGAATCTTTCTATGGCATCACGCCCGATACCTTTTCAATTGGCGACTGCAACAGGCCCGCCAAAATAATGGAAGCTGTATTTGATGGATACACCATTGCGTCCCGGTTATAAAATCATGTCTGCAATGCCGGAAAATTTTTTATGGGGCGGCGCGGCAGCCGCCAATCAGTGCGAAGGGGCTTACGACACAGAGGGAAAGGGACTCAGTACCGCCGATGTATTTACCTCAGGCGGTTTGGGTACGCCCCGGATATATACCGACGGGATAAAGCCGGATTTGTATTACCCAAGCCATACGGCGATAGATTTTTATCACCGTTACCGGGAAGATATTGCCCTGTTTGCCGAAGCTGGATTCAAATGCTTCCGTACTTCCATCAACTGGACACGAATCTTCCCCGAAGGGGATGAGGAGCGGCCCAATGAAGCGGGCCTGCGGTTTTACGACGGCCTGTTCGAAGAATGTCTGAAATACGGAATTGAACCTGTTGTCACCATAAGCCACTACGAAACACCCTATGCCCTGGTAAAAAAGTATGGCGCCTGGCGCAGCCGCCGTATGATAGATTTTTTTGTACGTTACTGCGAGGTCATATTCAGGCGGTATAAAGACAAGGTGAAGTATTGGCTCACCTTCAACGAAATTAACGTTATCATCCTGAATCCGCTGATGGCTGCGGGTGTCCGCATAGCGGAAGGGGAGAATTTTGACAGGGTGGTGTATCAGGCGGGCCATCATCAGTTGGTAGCCGGCGCCAGGGCGGTAGCATTGGGACGCGAAATAAATCCGGCTTTCAAACTGGGGATGATGATGTTATACCCGCCCTTTTATGCCGAAACCTGCAGGCCCGAAGATCAGCTTGCGGCCATGCAGGCGATGGACAGTCACTATCTGTTTTCCGATGTACAGGTACGCGGCGCGTATTCACAAAAGGCGCTTAACATACAAGCGGAAAAAGACGCTGTACCGGATCGGGAAGCCGGGGACTCAGGAATTCTGAAAAACGGAACGGTGGACTTTATCGGTTTCAGCTACTACAACAGTAATGTAGCCACAACTCGCGAAGACGCGCTCTTTACCGGCGGTAATATGCTGAACGCAATCAAGAATCCGTATTTAAAAGAAAGTGAATGGGGATGGTCAATCGATCCCATTGGCCTTCGCCTGGCGATGAACAGTCTTTATGATCGATACAGGCTGCCTGTATTTGTTGCAGAAAACGGATTTGGCGCGCAGGACATTGTGAACGACGATGGCTCCATTCACGACCTGTACCGTATTGATTATTTACGCCGCCATATCATGGCCATGAGGGATGCTGTTGTCAAAGACGGGGTAGAATGTCTTGGCTACACGGTTTGGAGCTGTATTGATCTGGTAAGCGCCTCTACCGGTGAAATGAAAAAACGCTATGGTCTTATCCATGTGGACAGAAATGATGAAGGGCACGGAACACTCCGGCGTAGTAAAAAAGATTCTTTTTATTGGTACCGGTGCTGTATAAGAAGCAATGGCGAAAAATTGGACTTAAGGTAATAAAATGTATGGTGCAATTGTACACGTAACCAATAAACTTGGCCTGCATGCGCGGCCCGCTTCCGATTTTGCGATGAAGGCAAAAGAGTTTTCTTCGTCTATTGTCATTCGCAATCTGGATCTGGAACAACCGGCGGATATCAGCGCAAAGTCCATGCTGAAAATTATGGCCGCGAGAATAAAAATGGGAACCCGGCTGGAAATAGTGGCGGAAGGCAATGACGAGAAACGGGCCGTAGATACCTTAACGGCTTTGCTGGCATCCGGCTTTGGAGAATAGACATCGCCCGTCAGCCTGCCCGGTATCATCGCTTTCCTCACGCAAATGCACGATTGATACCGCGTATTACGACATAGCCGGGAAAGCCGATCTATTCTCTATCAAGATCCCAGAGATCCTCCCAGCCTGAAGCTCCGGCCCAGAGGAACACCTGACCCTTGACCAGGCGGCAGTTCCGTTCGGCCTTCTTCATCTCTTCCATCTCTTTTTCGCTTAAAGGATCGTGCATGACGCAGGAAAGATTAGCCTGATAGTTCTTTTCATGAACGGAGAAGGGAATGGGTATGCTTCCCCGCTGAACAGCCCATTTGAGGCAGACCTGGGCCGGATGAATACCGCGGACTTGAGCAATGGCCTTGACTTCCGGCAAATCCATGTCCACCACATCGCCGGGCGCCTTGTCCCGCTCGGGCCGGTTGGGACTCCCCAGGGGGCAGTAGCCGATAACAACAATTCCCTTGCCGCGGCAGTACTCGAAAAGTTCCGGCTGCTGGAAAGAAGGATGCTGTTCCATCTCGATGAAGGCGGGCTTGATCCTGCAGAGGGGCAGCACGGCCTCAAGCTTGGGTATGGTCATGTTTGACATGCCGATGTAACGGGCCAGGCCCATGTCCGCAATCCTCTCCATCTGAGCCCAGGTAGCCATAAAACGTTCCGTGGAAAAGGGAACCGAATCGGGATCGCGGGCGTCCCCGCTCACCCCCGGCGCGTGGTAGTTTGGGAAAGGCCAATGGATAAAGTAGAGGTCTATACTCTCAAGCCGCAGATCCCGCAGGCTCTTTGCCAGAGAGAGGAGCACATCTCCCTTCCCGTGCATATTGTTCCACAGCTTTGAGGTGATGAAAAGTTCTTCCCGTTTTACAATCCCGGAACTAAAAGCCTCTTCAAAAACTTTACCGATAAGATCCTCATTGCCATATACCGAAGCGCAGTCAAAAAAACGGTATCCATAACGGATTGCCCCGGCAACAGCGGCGGAGACTTCGTCAGGCGGATACTTGTCGGAACCGAAAGTTCCCATCCCCATACAGGGAACCTCTTCCCCGGAGGCCAGCCTGACATGGGGGACTTTTTTCGGATCGATTAAAGTACCTGAATCTGAAATGCCTGAATCACCCATAATCAACCTCTTATGCCCGTTTGGCGTATTTTTTCATATCAAAGAATACGGCAACAATGATTATACCGCCCTTGACCAGCAGCTGATAGTAGGAATCTATCATGAGAAAACTCATCCCGTAGTTGATAAGCCCCATGGTAAATACCCCGATGATCATGCCGCCAACGGTACCGACGCCGCCGTTCTGGGAAACTCCTCCCACGGTTACCGCGGCAATGGCATCCAGTTCCATGCCGTTTGCGGTAAGGGCATTGGCAAGACCCAGGCGGCCGGCCTGCAGTACTCCTGCGCAGCCATAGAGAAGTCCCGCGTAAAAGTACACGCAGAGCAGATCGCGTTCCACATTGATTCCGGAAACCCTGGCGGCCTGTGCGTTCCCGCCTATGGCATAGAAGTTGGTACCCTGCCTGGTATGCTTGAGGAACACCCATATTATGAACGTGATAATCGCTACAAAGATTCCCAGATACGGAATTTGAAAGAATGAAGGACCGATGGAACTCTGCGCCAGGGATTTGAAGGCGGGGGTAAGGGAACTGACAATGGCGGCCTTTGTGTAGATAAGCTGTATACCGCGGGCAATGGACATTGTTCCCAGCGTCGCGATAAAGGGCGGCAGCTTTCCGTAGGCTACAAGGACGCCGTTAAAAAGCCCGAAGAGGCCCCCGGCGAGGATACCCGCAAGAATCGGAACGGGCAGGGGAAAACTGTGACCGTAATAGAGGGCCGTTTCATACTCCGGTATCTGTGCAAAGGAAGCGGCGACAGAAGCGGTAAGACAAACCACATAACCTATGGAAAGGTCTATGCCCTTGGTGATGATGATCATCCCCACCCCTAAAGACGCAAAGGCCCGCACCGATTCCGCGATGATCAGGGTTTTTATCGAATCCCAGGTCAGGGCCCGGCCTCTGGTGAGTATGGCCAATACGAATACCAGCACCACAAAGGTAACAAAGGTGGTATATTTGCTTAAAAACTGTTTCCACGATACATTATTCATGATTACTCCCTTTTCCGTTTATCCGAACTGAGTTGCATAACGCATGACTTCTTCCTGATTTGCGTCTTTCTGTTCCAGAATTCCCGTAAGCCGTCCCGCGCAGAGTACCGCTATCCGGTGGCTCATACCGATGAGTTCAGGCATCTCGCTTGACACCATGATGATCGCCTTGCCCTGTTTTACCAGTTCCGCCATGATCGTATAGATCTCGTACTTGGCTCCGACATCAATACCCCGTGTGGGCTCATCCATGATAAGTATGTCGGGCATCGTCATAAGCCAGCGGGAAAGAATCACCTTCTGCTGGTTTCCCCCCGACAGATTCTGTATCAGCGTACCCATTGAAGGAGTCTTTGTACGGAGCTGTTGATTCTGGGTATTGGCAATAGCGATAAGTTTTTTGTGATCCAGAAGACCGATTCTGTTTTTGTAATTATTCAGAGAAGCAACGGTAGTGTTGACCGTTACACTGAGCAGGGGAAAGATCCCCGAACTGCGCCTGTCTTCCGTTACCAGTCCTATACCCGCGCCGATTGCCTTCTCCGGCCTGAGCTTTTTCAGGGACCTGCCTTTTACAATTACTTCTCCTCCGGCAACTTCCCGGACACCGAAGATACTCTCCACCAGTTCGGTCCGCTGTGCGCCGACGAGGCCTCCCAGGCCCAGAATCTCACCCCGGCGAAGCGTAAAACTTATATCCCTGAAAGAGCGGGGATTGCCCGAGAAAAGGTTCTTTACTTCCAGTAACACTTCGCCGATTTCGGATTCCACAGGCGGGAAACGGTGTACCGTATCCCGGCCAACCATGAGGGAGATAAGCTTGTCGGTATTCATTTCGCTTACCGGATAATCCCCTATCACCCGTCCGTCACGCATGACGGTAACCATGTCGGCAATCCGGAAGATCTCTTCCATCTTGTGGGAAATATATATTATCGCCACACCCTGGGTACGGAGGTTTCTGATTATGTCGAAGAGGTGGGCTACTTCATTCTCTGTCAGGGAACTGGTCGGTTCATCCATAACCACAATTGACGCGTTATAGGAAACCGCCTTTGCTATTTCACAGCCCTGCTGGTGGCTGATGGAAAGATCCGCCATCCGCGCCGCCGGATCAAAATCAAAATTAAGGGTTTTAAGAAGTGTTCCGGTATCGGTGAGCATTTTTTTATGGTTGATAAACTTAAGCACATTGAGAGGTTCCCTGCCCAGCCATAAATTCTGGGCCACCGAACGCTGGGGAACATTGGACAGTTCCTGATGGATCATGGAAACCCCGGCCTTCATGGCATCGGCGGCATTGTTAAAGATCCGCTCCTCACCCTTGAGGATGATACTGCCTGAGTCCATCTTGTAAATACCGAAGAGACACTTCATCAATGTGGATTTACCGGCGCCGTTTTCCCCCATGAGGGCGTGCACCGTTCCGGGCTTGACTTTGAAATTCACATTGTCCAGCGCCAGCACTCCGGGAAACCGTTTTGTTACCCCGCGCATCTCCAGAACAAATTCACTTTCACTCATGCTAACCCCAACAAGAAATAGTTACATGAGGCTGTTCCAAAATTTGAAATTTTGGAACAGCAACATTGGATTTGGAAATCTGGCTTTAGGCCGATTTCCGGGAGCTTACCTGGCGTTAGCCTTGTAATAAGCTGAGTCTTTATCAACCGGTACAAAGGGTACAAGGTAGCACTGTCCGATGACGGAAGCGTCGTTGGCAGGAGCTTCGTCAATGGGAGTGGTGGCCGCAGGAGTCCCGCCCGCGGCATTGCCCGCCTGGTAGGTTCCGGTGGCATGCTGATAGATAACATCGAAGGCCGCCGCGGACTGGCCTACCGCATCCTGGAGAACCGTCGCGTAGAGCTTGTCTTCCTTCATTGAGGCAAGCGCGGAAGCGGTGGCGTCAATTCCCAGTACCGGCACGGAAAGAGTGGTACCGTCGGCGGAATCAGCCTTGGTCATGCCGTTCTGGATCAGAGATTCTACCGCGCCGAGGGCCATGCCATCGTTCTGGGCGGCGACCACATTGAAACTGCCCTTGAAGGCGCCAATCCATGCGTCCATCTTCTGCTGGGCCTGATCGGGAGTCCAGTTGGCGGTATCGCGGGCCACCACATTGACGGTGTAGCCCCTGGTCTTGAGTTCCGCCAGGAGTCCTGCCTCACGGTTTACCTGAGCGGGATGGCCCAGCTGGCCGAGGATGAGGATCATGTTGACGACCTTGCCGGGGGCCTTGGCGGCGTTCTTGTCAAAGTAATCGGCAATAAGTTGTCCCTGATAACGTCCGCCGACGAATTCGGGGGAAGAGGCAAAGAAAAAGCTCTTTCCGACCTTGAGGGACGCAACGGTAGGCTGAATGTTTGAATAGGCAGCCGCCCCGCCCCTCTCGGCGATGAGCTGATTCATCTGTTCGGAAAGTTCCGACACGCAGGGGATGATTACAAAGAACTTGTAGCCCTGGTTAAGCAGGGTCTGCAGCTGGGTAAGCTGGGTGGCGCCGTCGCTGCGGGCATCCTGCACGTTAAGGTCTACACCCCTGTCGGACGCAAGCTTACGGATATTATCCGAATAGTCTTTGAGAAACTGTTCGTCCATATTCCTCATGAGCAGCGCGATTCTGGGCGCTCCTGACGCGGCCTGTCCGCCCTGCTGTCTTCCGCCGGCAAATACCGAAGCGGCCATGAGTAGAACCAGTAATACCAAAGCAATTTTTTTCATGGTTTCCTCCATAAAGTGATTATTGGGACTTATATATTCCCATGCAGGTAGTATAAATCCCATTTGAAAACTCCGTATAGTCAAAAATTTATTGAGAATGGTAAAAAAACTATTTCATGAGTCTATTCGACAAAGGGAAAGAGCAGCTTCTGGTTTTCAGGTTCATAGAGATTGTCCCTGGTGATCAGCACCAGGCCGGTGTCGATGAAGGGAGGCAGTTTCCGCTTCAGCACTCCGTCCCTTGCCGCCCGGACGGCAAGATAGCCCATGTTGAAGGGTTTTTGAATTACCGTAGCGGCGATGATCCCCTGTTCAATGGACTGGATCTCCCCCAGGGAATGATCGAAACCCACCAGTTTTACCCCTTTTTCAGGATCCTCATGTCTCTGGGCAAAACCCAGATCCCGCAAAGCCCTGGCGGCGCCTATGGCGGAAATCTCGTTCATCGCCAGAATCCCCCCCAGATCGGGGTGATCCCGCAGCACCTGTTCGGTAATGGAATACGCGTTCTCTTCAAAGTTATCGGTAAACCATGTTCCGAGGATCGTGTAACGGCCGTCTGCTTCCAGAATTTCTCTCGCTCCCGCTTCCCGCTCCATGGCTGTGGTTGTACCCCGGACATGGTTTATAATGGCGATCTTTCTCCCCGGCTCCAGAATCCGTATCATTTCCGCGGCGGCCTTCTGCCCTCCCTCAATGTTGTTGGTAGCCACAAAACTCAAAGGGATGGGGCTGTCAACTCCGGAATCCATGGCGATCACCCTGATCCCCTGCGCGTGGGCCTTTTCAACCACAGACACGAGCCGTTTGTAATCCGTTGCCGCCAGAATCAGCGCTGCCGGAGGATCGTGCCGCAGAATGCCTTCAATGATAGAGATCTGTCCTTCCACATCGCTTTCCGCCCAGGGGCCCTGAATGTCAATGTCTACGGAAAATTCCTGAGCCCCGGCGCGCAGCCCTGTCTTTACCACCTCCCAGAATTCGGAATCATTAGCAATGGCCTTAATAACCGCGGTAACCCTGATCTCCCTGGGCGAAGAAAGGCGGGTAAAAAACAGAATGATAAAACTGCCCGCAAGAAGAATCAAAACCAGTATGGCAGGAATGATCAATGAAGATATGCTTTTAAATTTCAGTTTCACGGCAGTCCTCCCGAAGCTCCGCGGAGAGGAGGCAGTGGATCTTCTCCGCGTATTGCGGGCAGATGAATAAACACCTTTGTCCCCTCGTCTTCACGGCTTTCAAATTCGAGCCCGTATTCGCCGCCGAAGTAGAGCTTTATCCTTTCATCAACATTCCGTATCCCAACTCCGCTGCCGGGATTTGAAGGCTGAAAAACGCCGCCGGAATCACTGTCCGCGGAAATGAGTTTGTGCGGGGGAGCTTCTCCCCTGAGGCTCCCGTGAATCCGCGACAGGATTTCCGCGCTCATGCCGGCGCCGTTATCGCCGACTATCAGATCCATGCCCTTCCCGGTACGGAAGCCCGATATTGTTACTGTGCAGCGGGAAGCTTCTCCGCCGGATTTTGTGGCATTCTTTACGCCGTGGTAAATGGCGTTTTCCACCAAAGGCTGGAGAATAATTTTTACGATTCGCAGGCGCAGTATCTCTTCATCAACTTCAATGCGGTAGTCCAGCTTGTCCTTGTAACGGATCTTCTGAATGGTAAGATAGCTTCTCACATGCTCAATTTCCTGGGCGACTTCGATAATCTCCTTCCCCTTACTGATGGAAATTCTGAAAAGACGCGCCAACGCGGAACTCATGTCAATCACCTCATCCCGTTTCCCCTGTTCGGCCATCCAGATAACCGAATCCAGAGTATTGTAGAGAAAGTGCGGGTTAATCTGCATCTGCAGGGCATTGAGTTCACTTTTGCGTTTCTGTTCCTGTTCCTGCGTAACGCGGCGAAGCAATTTTTTAATTTCCGCAACCATGATATTAAAACCCGCCCCCAGTTCCCCGATCTCGTTTCGTGAAGGAATGTCCGCGGTAACGTCAAAGTCCCCCTGTTCTACGGCCATCATGGATCTTCGCAGCTTCATAATCGGTTTTGAAATCCGCCGGGACAGGATGATGGAAATAAGCATTGACGCGGTAAAGAAGAACAACCCCCAGAAGGCATAGGTTCTGCGGATCGATTCCCGGTTTTCCGCGAATTCACTGCGGTAATTGACAGCCACCGCCTTCCAGCCCGTGGAGGCCATTGTTTGAATACTATAGTAAGTATCCCTGTCGTCCCCTTCACCGGCAAAGTAGCCTTCCCTGGATTCCAGAATCCGGCTTATGTTTTCGCCCTTAAGGCCGCTGTAGAGAAGCTGCTGCTGGGGATGGTACACAATCTCCCCGTTGCGGTCTACAATAAAAATATAGCCCCTCCTTCCCAGCTGAACGGAACTGCATATCCTTTCAATTATCCTGAAGTTAAGATCCAGCAGCAGAACTCCTTTGCCTTCCCCGGTTTCAGGATCGGAAATCTCCCGTGACAGGGATATTACCCAGGGGTATTGATTCTGTATAATGTTCTGTACATGGGAGGAAGATATTACCGCCTCGCCCCGCCTGTTCCGGGCAAGCTCATACCAGGACTGGGCCTCCGGAACGATGGAGGGATTGAGTTCAGGACCGGACCTGAGATCTTCCGCGTTGTCTCCGCCCTGAGGCGGGCCCGCAAGGAGGCTGCCGCCCTTAAAGCCGAAGATACCGATGAGGGCAATATCCTGGCGGGCAGCAATCATGCTTGTCAGGGTGGGCAGCGCATCGGCGGCCGCAGTATCCCTGTCTGAATCCGAGGCGGCGTCAAGATATTCCTGTACCCATCCGTCGGACTGGAGAATCGTAGAGGCGGAATAAAGGTAGTCAATATAAAAGTCAATGTTATTGGTTATCTGCCTGACAAGCTGCCGGGTATACACCCCGCTCGAAATACGGGCCGTCTCTTCGGTAACCTGGAAAGCAATGAGGATGGCGCCTACAATGATGATCACCGAAAGAGAGGCAATGGCCATGGCGATGGTTACCTGTATGCTGTAGAAACGCCGCCGCTTCATTCCGTTTCCTCAGGCGGAGCGTGCCTGTATTCGGTAGGCGTAAGGCCTGAATATTTCCGGAAACTTAAAGAAAAGTAATGGGCATCCCGGTAGCCTATCCTTTCGGCAATCTCGTAACTGAGAAGATCCGTTGTCCGCAGAAGTTCCATGGCCTTCTTCAATCTTATTTTGGTTAATTCTTCCACAAAAGTCCTGTTATGATACTTCTTTAATATGGCGCTGAAGTAACTCATGCTTATATCCATCTTCTTGCAGAGGGACTGCAGGGAAAGGGCAGGATCCGCATAGTTGTTTTCCAGAAATTCCAGAGCGTCCCGTACCTTGACCTGTGCGAAATTTTCCTGCCGGGTCTGCGTATAGGCCGAAATTTTTTTGGTTGTCTCCATGAACCGGAAACGCACTTCTTCAAGATTGGTAACGCCGGTAATTTCGGTAAAGGGATCCGTCTCCGAAGAAAAGATCTCCCCAGGGGGAATCTCCAGATCTTCGCAGCAGCGAATCAGCGCCGACAGAATCAGTGCAAAACTTGTATGATACTCCTCAATGGAAAACGGCGCCTTCGCAAGTGAATCAAGCATACCGTCAACGAGACGGGAGACGCCCTCCCCCGCCTTGAGCGCGGATACGATGCGCCTCTCCCAATCGCGGAGGGGGGATGCCGCGCCGGAAAAAGAAACCTTCCCCGTCAATTCCCGGTACACACTGACGCCGCTTTTCTCAAGGAGGCCCGCCCGTTTCAGGGCATCGGACGCGGTGTTCCAGGAAAGCGGGACGGATTCAAGACCTTCTACACATTCCCCGACAGCAATAATACTATCCTTGAGTCCCAGAGAAACAAAATTCCTCCACAGTTTCTCCGCGGTTTTTAATCCGTCCCGGTAGAGTTCCTCCCTGTTATTCCCGTAGAGCAGGAGACAGAGCTTTTCATTCCTGTCCTGAAAGATCAGGGCCTGTGAATAATTCTCTTCGAGAAAGCGTTCCAGGATGCTGCGCTGGGTCAAAAGATCCATGTCCGGGTTTGGATTCTCCGCCTGCATGACAGGCGGCTTAAGGAGATCAATCTGCAGACACTGACAGCTTTTCTCCCGGCCGAGAGGCAGGCCGAGCCGGGATATTCTCTGTTCAAGCGAAGCCATGTCGAATTTTCCCCCGGCAAGCTGGGCCAGAAAACGTTCCCGCAAAAGTGGCAGGCTCTCCTCAAGCTGTCTCCTGATGGATTCAAGGTTGAGCCGTTCGGCCCGCGCGGCGTCCAGGGCGCATTTAAGTTTCCGGAGCGTTTCCCGGAATTCACGGGGAGTAATGGGTTTTACAATGTAATCATAGACCTTGAGCTGCAGGGCCTTTCTGGCATATTCAAAGGTATCATACCCGGAGATGATCAGCACACGGGAATCGGGAGAGACCGCGGCCAAACCTTCGGTAAAGGCAAGCCCGTCAAGGTGGGGCATATTTATGTCGGTCATCACAACATCAGGCTGAATCCGCTCGGCCAGTTCCAGAGCTTCAAAACCGTTGCCGCACGCGCCGGCAAAAGAGAAGCCCAGTTCCTCCCATGGGATGGTAGTCCTCATCCCTTCCCGGATCTCCGGTTCGTCATCAACAAGAACAAAACTGTAAAGTGCAGTATCCATCACCTGAGTCAACCTGTTATCATAATACATGTATCCTGAAAAAATCTCTATCCAGGCGGAAATGCTTGCAAACCGCCTTGCCAAACGTCAAAAACATCTAAAAAAATGGGCTCGCCGCAACGGTACAGACGCATACCGTCTCTACGATCGGGACATTCCGGAGATTCCCCTCCGCATCGATCTCTATGCCTGCCTGGTGAGCCTCTCTCTCTACGAACGTCCCTATGAAAAGGATGAAGCTGAAGAGGATCTCTGGCTTGAGGCCATGTGTGAAGCGGCAGCCGGGGCCCTGGGCATTGAGCGGGAGGCGATCTGTACCCGCCGCCGGAAGCGTCAGCGGGGAACGGCGCAATATGAACACGTCTCCCGCGCGGCACGGGAAGTAATTGTCAGGGAAGGGGGCCTCCGTTTCAGGGTGAACCTTTCCGATTATCTTGACTCGGGTCTCTTCCCGGATCGGCGCCGCCTCCGCGCCCGCATACGGGAAGAAGCGGCTGGCAAAAAAGTGCTCAACCTCTTCTGTTATACCGGCGGTTTTTCCGTCTATGCCGCGTCAGGGGGAGCGGCTTCGGTAGATTCGGTGGATCTCTCAAGTCCCTACCTGGAATGGACCAGGGTCAACTTTACGCTGAACGCCCTCAATCCCGGAAATCTTGTCCGTGCCGATGTACTGCTCTTTATGGAAGACGCAAAACGGACGCGGAAAACCTGGGACATCATCATCCTCGATCCCCCGGCCTTTTCAAATTCCAAAAGGATGCGCGGAACCATCGATCTCGGGAGAGACCACGGAGAACTCATCAAAAGCTGCCTTTCCCTGCTCTCCCCCGGGGGCACGCTCTACTTCAGCGCCAACACAAAGGGTTTCAAACTGAACGCGCAAGTCCCCGGAACCGGCATTGAAGACATCACCGAAAAAATGAGAGACGAAGACTTCAGGGGAAAACGAATACCGGCATGCTTTAAATTTTCTTCCGGCGCTTAAGACTTTATCCGCCTGGCAGTCTTCCTGCAGCGTTCGATGGCCGCGGCGTCAGGCAGAGCGGGAATGGCTCCCTTCTTTGTTGTCGCAAGACTCCCCGCGGCGTTTCCGAAGTCTGTAATATCGGCCAGTTCATCTTTGCCGATCTTCCGCAGTTCCTCTCTTGTTTTTTTCTGCAGTTTGAAAAGTATGGCGCCAAAGAATGCGTCCCCGGCTCCGGTGGTGTCGATGGTCTTTACATCGTATGTGGAAAGAAAGCCTTCCCCGTCCGCGCAGAAATAGAAGGCGCCTTTGGGGCCCATGGAAACAAACACTATTGCCGGGCCCTGCCCGGCAAGCGTGGCGGCGCCTTTGGAGATATCCTGTTGACCCGTTAAAAGCCGCGCCTCCTCTTCGGAAACTTTAAGAATATCCGTCAAGGGGATGAGCCGGGCCATTTCCTTTCCGGCTTCCTCTTCACTCTTCCAGAGCAGTGGCCTGTAGTTGGGATCGTAACTTATAATCTTCCCCTGCTTCTTTGCGAATTTTACCGCCTCGTGCACCGTCTTCCGGCATGGCTCCCCCGTAAGGGACACTGAACCGAAATGGAAAACGGCAGAATCGCTGATGATATCTTTCCTGAGATCCTTTGATACAAGCATCAGATCCGCGCCGGGCTTGCGGTAAAAACTAAAGGATCGGTCTCCCCTTTCATCAAGCTGCACAAAGGCAAGGGTAGTTGGGATTTCCGGATCGACCGCGAGCCCTGCGGTATCAATACCGGCGTCCCGAAGGGTTTTGGCAAGGAAACGCCCAAAGTTGTCATCCCCCACCTTGCCGATAAAGGCTGTCTTCCCCCCCAGCCTTGCATTCATTGCCAATACATTTGCCGGAGCCCCTCCGGGATTCCGTCCAAAGAGAGCAATACCCTGTTCATTTACTCCGTTGGGGGTAAAATCAATTAAAAGTTCGCCGAGAGCCGTCAGATCGTACATTGTTGCCTCCATCAGTTAGTGAGTTAGTGTCTGTTTATAAAACCGGTTAATCATAGACAAACTCCATTTCATACAAGCCCTTCAAGAAAATCGTGCAGAAACGCTGCGGGACTAATCTCCCGGTTTAATATACGGTAAACTCCCCGGGAGATGGGCAGTTTGAGCTTATGGGTTTCACAGAGAAGCTGCACATATTTTGCCGCGGCCGCTCCTTCGGGAAGGTAACCCAGTTCCCCAATACGGTTCACCAGATCATCAATGCCGCCGAAGGGTTCAAGAATATTCTTTTCTATGATCTCCCTGCCGAAACGGCGGTTACGCCCAAACGGGGAGCGGCAGGTAACATCAAGATCCCCCACCCCGGAAATTGAGGTAAAGGTCTCAGGATGGGTGGCTCCCATGGCAAACCCCAATGTCTGGATCTCGTTAAGCCCCGCGGCGAGAAGCAGCGATTCTGTTCCGTCACCAAAAAAATTATCTCCATCCGGCAGGCTTGCTGTTTTAAGCGCGTCCAGCATACCAAAGGCAAGGGCAATGACATTCTTTACCGCCGCCGCCACCTGTACTCCCCGTACATCAAATGAAGAAAACACAAGAAGCCGCCTGGACTTCAACAGATCCCGGAAGCGTATCGAATTTTTGGCGTTTTCGCTGGCGGCAATAAGACCGGTAATCTTCCCGCAGGACACCTCTTCGGCATGGCTGGGACCTGCAATGTAGACCAGGGAATCCCGGTAAAAACCGGGAAGATAATCTTCCAGTGTTTCAAGAATAAGCCTGGGGCCTTTGGGGCCGGGGAGAAAACCCTTGCTGATCACGGCAATAATACTTTTTCCTTCCCGAATCGAACAGGCGCCGAGAATCTTTTTGACATTTTCCAGAAGATAGAGTGAAGGCAGGGCAAGGATAATGTAGGCCCGTCCCTCGGCAGCCTCAAGTATGTCACTGGATGCGGAAAGATTTTCGGGAAGCCGTATGCCGGGAAGACGGCGTACATTACAGTGTTCCCGGTTGATCCCGGCCGCGGTATCCTCATTGCGGCACCAGAGAAGCACCTCATGTCCCTTGTCTGCGATGACCTTTGCCAGGGCGGTTCCCCAGGCTCCGGCTCCAAGAACTGCTATTTCCGGTTTTTTCATGCACAAGCCTTTTATTCGCAGTGGGGTCTAATACCCCGCTCTTCAGGGCGGTTAGAATCGGTAACGCCCCCTATGGACAGACCCTGATTATAGCGTTCACGCGTATTTTACGCTATACTGCTATCCAGACACTATCTATACGGAGGTTCGTAATGAAGATTAGAGGCGTCAATTTGGGAAACTGGCTGGTACTGGAAAAATGGATGAGCCCCGATTTGTTTTTCGGCCTCAAGGCCGAAGACGAAACGTACTTCTGCAGGGAACTGCCGGAAAAGGAGCTTGAGGCCCGCCTGAATATCCACCGTTCATACTACATCACCGAACGGGACTTTGCCTGCATTGCGGGCAGGGGGCTTAATGCCGTCCGCATCCCCGTACCCTATTTTATCTTCGGCGACTGCAAACCCTTCCCCGGCTGTATTGATTATCTTGACAAGGCTTTTTCCTGGGCGGAAAAATACGGCCTTAAAATTCTCATTGACCTCCACACGGCGCCGGACAGCCAGAACGGTTTTGATAACGGCGGCATCTGCGGCGTATGCAAATGGGCCGGACAGCCCGAAAAGGTAGAATTTGTGCTGGCCCTGCTGGAAAAACTTGCGGAACGCTATGCGGCGCGGGCGGGACTGTGGGGCATAGAGATCCTCAATGAACCAATTTCGGAAGAACTGTGGCTGCGCGCCGACATTCCCAACAGATACCCTGCGGTGGACAAGGAATACGCCAAGGGCTCGCGGCCGGTTTCTTCGGCCTTTCTCCGGGAATTTTATACCGAAGCCTATTTCAGGATCAGGAAACATCTCAAGGATGACAAGGCAGTTGTATTCCATGACGGTTTCCGCCTTACCGAATGGAAAGATTTTATGAGGGGCGCCGAATTCAAAAACGTGGTTCTGGATACCCACTTCTATTTTATGGCTCTCGACGCCGCGGGCAAACCCTATACTCTCAAGGATGCGGCGGCATTTGTGGAAAATACCCTGGCAAAGGATGTCGCCGAAATGCAGAAGTATTTCCCCGTGATCGGCGGCGAATGGTGCCTCTCCTGTCAGGCGGAGGAATTAAAGGAAAACCTTTCAGGCCCGGTAAACAGCGAAAAACTCAAACGCGTCTACCGGGAAGTAGCCCGCATTCAGCTTTCCGTATGGGAAAAGGCATCGGGCTGGTTCTACTGGAACTACAAGCTCCTCCTCGACACGGTAAATTTGCCGGAAAAGAGAGGAATGGACAGCTGGGATCTGGGAAAATGCTTCGACATGGGCTGGTTCCCGGAGTAAATATCCTCATGTATCCTGGTTTGTCTTTCCTGTCATTTTTTCCTGTTTTTTTAAAAGATTCCTTGCCATTTCAATAAGAAAATCCTGGGTATCCGGTGAGAGACGTTCAAAAATAGAGAGCAGTTCCTTGACATACGGGGAGGCTTCAAACATTTCGCCCTTGCCGGTCCTGAACCACTGTTCGTTGACATTGAAGGTGGCGCAAATCAGCTTGACGTTCTTGTCGGTGAGGGTCGTTGTCCCGACTTCAATCATCGAAAGAGCGGTCTGCCTGAGGCCGATGAGCCGGGCAAATTCGGTCTGGTTCAATCCGAGTTTTTTACGGATACGTTTAAGCCGCTCGCGCATTATTTTCATAGATAAAGTAAGGTATCCCGAAACCAACGGGGATTTGCAGTCTGTTCACATACCAGTAGTCTACTATAAAAAAACCATTGAGTAAATAGAACAACCGCCTTTGCAACAAAATATCCAAATCAACTTGACATTCTGCCTGTAAGTACCGGCACTCTTGACATTTTATTTGATTACTGGTATTTTATTAACATGAAATAGTTATTTCAGAGGTGAGAGATGACCAGAACGGATGAAGCGGAACAGATTTTCCGGCGTTTGAATGTCGAAAACCGGGCGGCGCTGCTTGGCCGCTTCAAAAAGGCGCTGGAAGCGGAAAATTCGGTCAAAAAATCGCCGGATCCGATCCGTCAGCCGGATTATGGCCCGGAAAACACGGAAAAAACGCCGGGCCGGGCACTCGCCCAAAACTCCCTTAAGCTTTTTGAAACATCGAATGCAGGAAAATTTTACGATTTCAAGGAGGGCAGGCTTGGATAGCGGGAATCGTAAGGAGAAAGACGGCGGTTTTGCCGGCTCCCGGATAGCGTGCCATGATACCACGGAACCGCGGGCCGGAATCAGGACTGAGCGGCAAAAAGCCGGGGAAACCGAAAGCCACACCCGCATCATGCTGAACGCCGCGCCGCTGGCCTGTTCCCTCTGGGATGATCAGGAACATGTACTTGACTGTAACAAGGAGGCGCTACGCATATTCGGCCTTAATTCTCTGGAAGAGTACCGGAAACACATAGTGAATCTCAGTCCGGAATTTCAGAGTGACGGAACTCCCAGCCGGGAGGGCTTAAACGAAAAAGTCAGGGCCGCTATTAAAACGGGGTATCAGCAGTTTGAATGGATGCACCGTACCATGGAGGGCGAACCGCTTCCGGTGGAAACAACGATTGTACGGATTCCCCTTGAAAAGGGCTGCCAGGTGGTTATTTATGCGCGGGATCTGAGAGATATAAAGGCTCATGAAACGGTGATGCGGAAAGCCGACAAGCGGATGAGGCTTATGCTGGACGTTATTCCCATGGCCTGTATTTTTCTCGATGACACCGGCAATGCTATTGATTGTAATGCCTATACACCAAAGTTCTTTGGGTTTAAGAACAAGGAGGAATTCCTCTCCCGTCCTTTTGACTGGATACCCGAATATCAGCCTGACGGCAAGTACAGCCAGACAGAAAAACGCCGACTTGTTCAGGAAGTGTTAAAAACCGGGAGTAGTCAATTTGAGTGGATCCACAGGACCGTCACCGGAGAGGAATTGCCCACAGCGGTATGGCTGGTCCGGGTCGAGTGGAACAACAAGTTCTGTACCGCCGCCTATGCCCGGGATCTGCGGAGTCAAAAGGACGCCGAAAAAAAAGCCCTGGAAGCCGGCAGGCACAGCCGCGAAATGGAGGCGCAGACACTGGCGGCCAGGGCCGCTTCGGAGGCGAAGAG
>JAISCR010000032.1 GCA_031265435.1 Treponema sp. | reverse complement strand
ACAAAATCATAATAGGCGAGCTTGTTTTGGGTAAGATACAGAAACAGCAGCTTCTGAAATTCAACAGCGGTTAACGGCTCATTGAGTTCCTTTGTAAACATCAAAAGGAATTGCTGCCGCTTAAAAACTGGTTTTGCCAGTTTCCTGGCAGCCATATTCATCGAAATCCTCCCAATTTTCTTAACTTTTTCGACATCGCGGTTAAAAAATTCTGTAGGTCAAGGATAGCGCTGGCCCTGCGCTGATTTTTTTGGCACACGTCCTGCGGGCGCAACTAACGGGGCGGCTATGGGGCGCTGTAGCCTGCTTCGATTACCGCGGCCTTGAGGGTGTCCGGGCTGACGCCGTCGTCGTGTTTCACCTCGGCGTTTTTCTTTTTGAGGCTCACTTTTGCGGATTTAACTCCGGCTACTCCCTTCAGCGCTTCGGTAACATGCTTGACGCAGTGTTCGCAGCTCATTCCTTCAACATTCAATATAGTTTTCATTATAAACCTCTATGAATAATAGTATATACCGGATAAGGATAAAAAGTGAAGGCTCCCTTACCCTGCTTCGCCATTGTGGTTAAAATTTCTTCCCTTGAGAATTACTTCCCACTGGGTGGTCAGCATGCCGCAGAACATGAGGATAAAGCCCGCGAGTGTCCAGCGGCTCAGGCTGTCGTGGAGGATGAGGAAGCCTCCCAGAGCGGCAAATACTCCCTCCAGGCAAAGGATGATTGTGGCGTGGGCCGGAGGCGCGTCTTTCTGGGCTACTGTCTGCAGGGTATAGGCAATGCCCACGGAACAGATGCCGCCGTAGAGTATGGGGATGAGGGCGCCCGAAAGGGCCGAAAGGCTGAACGCTTCCTGTCTTGCAAGGGCGATAATGAGGGAGAAAAAACCGCACCAGAAAAACTGTCCGGAAGAGAGCAGCAGGGGATCGATCTTTTGTACCAGTGTATCTATTGCCAGGACGTGAAAAGTCCAGAAGAGGGCGCTTACCGCAGTGATGATGTCGCCGGGGTTGATCTGTATGATTTCCCCTTCGGGTCTTTCTCCAAATATGCTGCCTGCAACGCTGAGGAAGAAGAGGCCCGTGAGGGTGAGGATTGCCCCGATCCAGGTGGGGAGTCCTGTCTTGCGGCCGAGGAATATGCCGGCAACAGGAGTAAGCACCACATAGAGGCCGGTGATAAATCCTGAATGTCCGGGGCTGGTATAGATAATACCGATCTGCTGAAGCGAAGCGGCGATGAAAAGGCAGACGCCGGCGATGAGGGAATATTCAAGAAAATGCCGGAAGCTCAATCCGGTTTCGGTTTTCTTTTTTTTGCCCGCGATGATGAGGGGCAGGAGGGAGGCGCTTCCCAAAAGGAAACGGATGCCGTTGAAGGTAAAGGGCCCCAAAAATTCCATGCCGGATTTTTGAGCTACAAAGGCAAAGCCCCAGATGGCGGCGGTGAGAAACAGAAGTATATCGGCCCTGACGGCTTTCTTGTTCATAATTTTGGAACGGCAGCCTTGATTTATTTATTCTTCGCGGACAAGGGCTTCCCGGAATCCGGCATGCAAAATCTTTTCTGCCGTTGATGGCACCGCCGAAGCGGGAACCCCGGCAAGTACCACCCTGAAGTATTCACCGAAGCGTTCATAGGCCGGCTGGAGTCCGGCGTTTTTGAGTTTGTCAAAGGCTTCCACCGCGTTCCGGGCTACCTTGTAGGAACCGACCTGGAGGCGGTATATCTTGCCGCTGTCCTGCCGGAAGGGGCCTTTTAGTTCCGCCGCGGCTGTGCCTGATGCCGTTCCGGCGGAAACGGTTCTTATGGCAACTGCCGTGGGGGCGCCGCCGGTTTCCCGTGCCGCGGTTTCGGGTACGTTTGTTATGGCCTCTGCCGCGGGGGCGGTTGTCCCGGCAGCTGCCGGAGATGAGGCTACCGGTTCCAGGCTTTCGACCAGTACCGGGGCTGTCCCTGTGCTGATCATGTCAAGCTGGACAGCCGCCGCCTGGGACACATCGATGATCCGGGCAGAGACAAAGGGGCCCCGGTCATTTACCCGGACTTGTACCGATTTATTGTTGTGTTTATTGGTAACCTTCAGCATGGTTCCGAAGGGCAGGCTCGGATGCGCGGCGCTGAGATCCAGGGGGTTAAAGGTTTCTCCGGAAGCGGTCGGGCGGCCTTCAAATTCGGCGCCGTACCAGGAAGCGATTCCCTCCTGCCGGAATTGTTCGCCGGCTGTTTGAGCCGGGCAGAGGGCCGTCAGGGCCAGGCCTGTAAGCATGATGGAAATGATTCTTTTCATAGTGGAATTATCGGCACTTTTTGATGTCCTGAAGTCACATCTTACTTTTTCCCAAGATCTTTTATCCGTTCAATTTCATCCCGAAGAGCCGCGGCCTGCTCGAATTCGAGGCGTTTGGCGTGTTCCAGCATTTCGGTTTCCAGTGCCCTGATAAGCTGTTTGCGCTGGGCGGGAACGAGAACATTGTAGCTCTTCTTGAGTACCTCGATGGAGGAGAGGGCCGCGTCTCTGTCTTCTTCCAGGTGGCGTTCCAGTATGCTGATTACCGTCTTCTTTATGGTTTCCGGGGTGATGCCGTGCTTTTTGTTGTACTCCATCTGGATAGTACGGCGCTGCGTGGTTTCGGCAATGGCCAGCCTCATGGCGTCGCTTTCCCTGTCTGCGTACATGATCACCTTTCCCGCGGCGTTCCGGGCAGCCCGGCCTATGATCTGTACAAGGCTGGTCAACGAGCGGAGGAAGCCGATCTTGTCCGCGTCAAGAATCGCTATGAAGGACACTTCCGGCAGGTCTATCCCTTCCCGAAGGAGGTTGATCCCCACGAGTATGTCGAATTCACCGTTCCGCAGGGCGGTAAGGATCTCTACCCGTTCTATGGTTTCCACTTCGCTGTGAATGTAGCGCACCCGCAGACCCAGGCCGGAGAGGTAGTCGGTAAGGTCTTCCGCCATTTTTTTGGTAAGGGTGAGTATAAGGCTCCGTTCCCCCGCGGCTATGCGCTTGCGTACTTCGGCATAGATGTCCTCCATCTGACCTTCGCTGGGGCGGACTTCAATCTCCGGGTCAAGGAGTCCGGTGGGCCGGATAAGCTGCTGTACCACCCGGCTGGACTGTTCCGTCTCGGTTTTTCCGGGAGTTGCCGATACAAATACCGTCTTGTCCACACGTTCCACAAATTCGTCGTAACGGAGGGGTCTGTTGTCCAGGGCGCAGGGAAGGCGGAAGCCGTAATCCACAAGGCTCTGTTTCCGGGAACGGTCTCCTGAGTACATGGCCCCAATCTGGGGCAGGGTAACGTGGCTTTCGTCAATAAAGGTAAGGTGGGTTTTGGGCAGGTAGTCGATGAGCGTATCCGGGGGATCGCCGGGTTTTCTTCCCGCCAGGGGGGCCGAATAGTTTTCGATGCCCGGGCAGTAGCCTATCTCGGTGAGCATTTCGATGTCGTATTCTACTCTGGTCTTGAGCCGCTCGGCCTCCATCGGCTTGTTTTGGCCCTTCAGTTCCTCAAGCCGCATTTCCAGTTCCCTCTGAATACTCCCCAGCGCGTCCCGGATCATGTCCGCGGGCATGACAAACTGTTTTGCGGGGTATATCATGGCCCGATCCAGTTCTTCCAGGGTCTTGCCGGAGAGGGGATCGAAACGCCGTATGCGCTCCACCCGGTTCCAGTCAAGATCTATCCGGTAGGCTTCTTCGAGGTAGGCCGGGTATATCTCCAGGCTGTCTCCCCGGCGGCGGAAGCAGCCCCGTTCCAGCACCGCGTCGTTGCGTTCGTATTGCAGTTCCACAAAACGGCGGATCAGGGCCTCCACATCGACGTTTTCTCCCCGGGAAAAGGTGGCCGTCATCTTCCGGTAAACCTCCGGGGTTGCAAGTCCGTATATGCAGGAAACGGTAGCCACGATGATTACGTCTTCCCTCTCCATAAGACTCCGGGTGGCGGAAAGCCTCATCCGTTCGATTTCATCGTTTATCGAAGCGTCTTTTTCTATATAAAGATCCCGGCTGGCGACATAGGCTTCCGGCTGGTAATAATCGTAGTATGAAACGAAGTACTCTACCGCATTGTAGGGGAAAAAACCCTTGAATTCCCGGAAAAGCTGGGCCGCCAGGGTCTTGTTGTGGCTTACGATGAGAGTGGGCATCTGAACCGCTTCGATGATCTTCGCCATGGTAAAGGTCTTGCCCGAACCGGTAACGCCTTTGAGGCACTGGTACTTGTCCCCCTGCCTGACGCCTTCCGCAAGGGCCGCGATAGCCTCTCCCTGGTCTCCCGCGGGCTGGAAAGCTGAAACAACTTCAAATTGACGCATGACCTATTATAGAACGGGAAGGAAGCTTGAGGAAGAGCAGGGTAAGGTCATGTACTTTTAGTCTGAAACAGCCTCATCCGTGAAAATATCCATCCGTGACAGCAGGGAAAAATCCACGGCGTCCATATCGCTGCCTGCCGGGGCAGCATAGGCAAAAAAGATCAGCAGCGTGTCTTTTTTTTCGTTGACCACAAGAAATTCAATGCCGGTATCGTCAACCTGATGAACATGAACCGCCTTTACCGGATTGAACATTTTATCCAAAAGTGCGGCTTTTTTGATACCGGCGGCATTCAAAAGCGCGTAGGGAATACTCCCGCCTCCGGCAACTTCCCCCAGAAGAAAACAGCCCAATTCCGGATCCCCGTCTTTTTTCAGGTATACCAGATGATAGGGCCGGATCAGGAATTCCAGATCCGCGTTTCCCGAACCGGCATAGAGGATTGACAGTTCCCGGTTTAGTTCAAGAGCCTCCCGAATCGTGTTTTCAATGTCCGGCACCGGGAAAGACGACCATTTTCCCAGCTGAATCACGGTAATCTTGCCCAAACCGCGGCTTCTGTTCCGGCCCGCCGGGGTAACTTTTTCCGCCACCGTCCGCAAAAGGTTCCGGTGCCAATCGGAAAGAAAAACGCTGGAGGGAACCAGCGGCAAAAGGTCCCGGTCAAGCCCCAAAGCGCTGAGTCCGCTTATACCAAGAGCCCTCAGAGGAATATCGGGGGCCTCCCGGGAGAAAATATCGGCCATAAATGACGAATTTGTATACACATAGCCCCCTTTTTCGTTGTCGTAATGGATTGGGGCATTCAGTTCCCTCCGCATATCGGCAATGTCATTCGCGATGGTCCGGGGATCGATCTTTTTACCGTATTCGGCCCGGTAATCCCGGGCCAGCGAAGCCGCCGTGGGGTACGAATTTTCCCTGATTTTGCGATCAATGAAACATTTCCGGTGGGTCGAAGGCTTTAAGGGCAACATGGTATTTTGTTTCATTCTATATCAATACGAAGCAACCTGGCGAGAGGTATTGAGCCCCATTGGCGTGAGTCATCGGCAAAGTTAAATGACGCTGCCGGCGTCAAATACTTGAAATACGGCATAAATGCGGATATATTGAGTATTGAAAGAAGGTTTATCCATTGTGATGAGAACCAATTTGGTTCTCCAACAAGTCCACTATGCGAAGGAGTTGAAAATGAAGAAAATTGTTGTTGCTATGCTGGTTTTTGTGTGCATCTTTATGGCCGCCGGGTGCGCTTCCGGCCCCAAGTCGGATAATATCCAGAGGGAAACTGTTGTCCAGGCCGCAGACGCCCCTTCCTGGTATCTCAAGCCTCCCAAGTCTGAAGATGCCATCTACGGCCGCGGTGTGGCAAAAATGGCCGACCTTAACATGTCTCAGCGCATGGCGGAAAACCGGGCAACCGTAGCCATCGCCTTGACGCTGAATGCCAATGTTCAGTCCATGATCACCGATTTTACCCAGTCCGCGGGGAATTCCGGCAGTGAACAGACTCTCAATTTCCAGCAGTCGGTAAGCCGCACCACAACTGACGCAAAGCTCAGCGGTCTTGAGGTTGAGGATGTGCATGTGGGCAAGGACGGCTCCTATTATGTTCTGATAAGCATGAGCAAGGCCGACGCCGCCCGGCAGGCTGCCGCCATTCTGGATAATGAAGTTGCGAAGTATTCGGAATTCAAGGCAATGGAAGCCCTCAAGATGATGGACGCCCAGCTCAGGAAAGACAATGTTGACTCTGCGCTGGTAGAGAAATAGCAAAAGATGTGAGGCTGTTCCACGATCCGGTAAGGATCATACCTTTGGAACGGTAACCTTAAAGGGCCTGCCTACAGTATCAACAGTCCTGCAGGCAGGCTTCTTTTTTAAGGAGGAGGAGTTGAATGAAGCGTTCCGGCTGTCTTGTGTTAGCCGTTCTCGTCTCTACTCTTGTCCTTTCAGGCTGTGCTTCCGCTCCTCGGGAGGAGGCTTCCGGCCGTATCACGGAAGCGGAAAGTTTCCCCCCTCCTGCTTTTTTGAATACTTCTCCGCGCGGCGGGGAACTGGTTTTTATAGGTGTGGCGGGACACCGGAGCAAGCGGGAAGAGGCCATTCAGTACGCCCTTGAAGACGCGGCCCGCAAGGCGGCCATGTATCGGCATGTCTGGGCCTATTTTGCCCTGAGGGAAAAGAGGGGTCTGGGGTATCTGGATATTGATATAGCCACGGACAAGCGGCTCGTATATGCTGAAGATTATAAAAAATACACGGAGGATCTCAGGTATGATGCCTCCGCCGATATTTTTGAAAACCGGGATCTTGTCATGGTACGAACCCGTTATGCCGCTTCGGCACCGATTGTGAATCATCCTGTTTCCTCAGGCCGGCCTTCCTGGACAGAGGTTCCGCCGCAAAGGATCGCTTCCTATCCTGCGGGTGTGGGTTACGCAAACCCCCACCGGAATGTAAAGGATGCGGTTTCCGCTTCCTGTGAGGCTGCGGTCTATGCCCTGGTACGGAATTTGTCCAGTACGGTCAGTTCCAGCCAGACCGCGCTTGATGAAAACGGAAGTTTCCTGAGTACCAGGAAAAACGACACCGTCAATGAGGTTGTCTCTTCCGGGGCGCTGAATGGGTTCTATGTTCTTGAAATATGGATAGATCCGTCGAACCGGTCTGTATGGACTCTGGCAATATGCAGCGGAAGCGGCGGGGAAAATTAAGGAGAAGATCATGAAGAAATTTTTTTCTCTTATCGCCGCGGCGTTCTGTATAAGCGCCTGCGCTTCCGGTCCAAAGGTCAGCAGGGAATCTTCGCAGGAGGATCTTTCCGGGTACTGGAATAATAATGATGTTAAAATTGTCTGCACCGATCTTATTGATCAGTGCCTCAACAGCAGAAACATTATTGCCGCCTATGCGGAAGAGCAGCGGCTCCTGCGGGTTATGGTTGGAACTTTCAGGAATGAAAGCGACGAACACATCAATACTTCCATTATTTCTTCCACCATGGAGATAACGCTGGACAATTCAGGAATCTTCCGTTTTGTGGAAGGAGGGGAGGCCCGTGAACAGCTCCGGGCGGAGCGGCAGGATCAGCTCTACAATGCCAGTGAAGCGACCGCTCCGGAACTGGGGATGGAGACCGCGGCGGACTACATACTGACAGGTTCGGTGAAGAGCAGTGTTGACCGGGCGGGAAACCGAACCAGCCGTTCATACCTGGTACGGGCGGAGCTTACCGACATAGAAACCAATGAGCGGGTCTGGAGTGGCATGAATACGGATATCAACAAGACTGTGGTTAATCCTTCGGCAAAGTGGTAGCGCGGCGGGCGGGCAGGAACGGTGAAGATAAAAAAACAGGCCGCACCGGTACTAATTCTGCTTCTCCTTTTGAATTCCTGTTCTTCCGCGCCCCAGCGCCGTGTGGATGAACTGGCTGAGCAGGAACAGTATCTTGAAGCCGCGGACAACCTGGAAGAACACAAAAGAAAACTTTACCGGAATATTGATAAACCGCTCTACTATCTGGACAAGGGGATGCTGACACATTATGGCGGTCTCACCGGGGAGTCCATAGAACTTCTGCAGACCGGGGAGCGGGCCATTGAAGAGGCTTTCGCAACGAGCATTACCCAGGAGATTGGCACTTTTCTTGTAAACGACAATGTCAGGGAATATGACGGTGAAGACTACGAAGACATCTACATAAATACTTTTAATGCGCTCAATTATTACCGTCAGGGAGACATGGAGGGCGCGCTGGTGGAGATCCGGCGGATGAATAACAAGATCCGTTACCTTTCCACCAAGTACGGAACCGCGGTAAGCAATCTGCAGCGCTATGCCCTTGAAAACGGAACCGAGATTCCCCCTTCGGATATTGGAAATATGCAGTTTTCCGATTCCGCCCTGGCCCGCTATCTGGGACTTCTCTTTTACCGGGGAGAAAGGCTCTTTGACGACGCGCGGATCGATCGGGAGGGGCTTAAACTGGCCTTTGCCAATTCGCCTTCGGTGTACAATTACCCCGTACCGGCATCGGTGGACGGAGAACTTGAGATACCCCAGGGCCACGCGCGGCTCAATGTCATTGCCTTTACCGGCTTCTCCCCGGTAAAGGAGGCGGTTACCCTGAGAATTCCCATAGGATTGACGAATTATGTCAAAATATCCCTGCCCAGGATGGTATCCCGGCCTTCCCGCATCAGGGAGGTGGAGATAGTGCTGGATGACGGAAGACGGGAGAGGCTTGAACTCCTCGAGGATATTGAAGCGGTAGCCAGGGAGACCTTTAAGGCAAAAGAGAATATGATCTATCTTAAGACTATAGTCAGGGCGATTGTAAAATCTCTTGCAAGTTACGCGTGGGACGCGGCGGCCGACGAGACGGAGGACGGCGCAGTGAGTCTTGTGTTCAGCATTTTGGGTCTTACCAACAGAATCTATGCGGAAGCCAGCGAACAGGCGGATTTGAGGGTCTCCCGTTACTTTCCCGGCAAGGCCTGGATCTGCGGGGTAAATCTGCTCCCCGGAACTTATTCCTTTACGGTGAATTATCTTGATCCGTCCGGCGGGATTGTCGCACGTTCCCGCTATGAAGACGTGATCGTTCTCAGAAATCAATTAAATTTAACGGAGGCAATATGTCTGCAATAAAAAGAACTTGTTCCAAAATAGAGGCGCTTTTGGCGTTGACGGTAATACTGTTATGGACCGGCTGTGTCAGTGCGCCGCCCCCTTCCGGCGGAAACAACAGCGCTTCTGCCGAGACTGCCGCATCTTCGGCCCTGGCCGCCATGGACGGCGGCGGAAACGCGGAGACGGCCCCGTCTTCCGCGGGGACGGCAGAACCGGGCGGGGAGCCTCTCTGGGTACGGACTCCTGACAGGGTTTACAGTACTTCACAGTATGTAAGCGCCGCGGGTTACGGGAGCGACAGGACTGCCGCGGAGAAAAATGCGTTTGCAAACCTTGTTTCCCGCTTCGGACAAAATATCCATGCCGATCAGATGGTGGTGGAAACCTATACGGAGGCGGCCCGGAGCGGCTCCCTCCAGTCCTGGGCCAGCGGGACTGATGTAACTAACACGGTGAGCATCAGTAATTCCCTTGATACCCTGGTGGGTGCGGAAATCAAGGATCACTGGTTCGACGGCAAGAGTACCTACCATGCGGTAGCGGTGCTGGAAAAAACCGTGGCCCGGGAGAGTTACGGACGCCTCATCAGGACAAACCAGGAGATCATCGAAGGGCTTACCGCAATGAGGGACGCGGAAAAAAACAGTCTTGACGCATATTCCCGCTACCGGCTTGCCGCGGCCATTGCGGACATGAACGGCAGTTATGCCCCCGTGCTTTCCTATGTGGGGGCGGAAGGTTCCGGCGTGGATCTTAAAACCCTCAGGCCGGGCAGTGAGTACCGTCTGACCGCGGTGGAGATAACCAAAAACATCCCCATCTATGTCAATGTTTCCGGGGACAGAAACAACAGAATAAAAAGCGCCTTTTCCCAGGTTTTAAGTAAACAGGGTTTCAGAACCGGGCAGAGCAATTCCCGTTATGTCCTGAACGTAAACTGTGCCCTGGAACCGGCGGAGTATCCGGGACAGACAAATAAATTTGTCCGCTACAATGTCGACGCCAATCTTGCCGACAACGGAACCGTGTTACTGCCCTGGAATATCAATGATCGTTCCGGCCATGTTTCCGTAGAGCAGGCGGAAAACCGGGCTTTAAGCGCCGCGGAAAAGAAGATCGGCGACAGTTACGGCGAAGAGCTTACCAGGTATCTTTCAAGTCTGCTGCCCGAGAAAAAATAGGCGGATGCAGGAATACCGGGGAGGGGAATATGAAACAGTATATCCGCAAATATAAGGAATTCATTAACAATCTGCCTGTCTGGGCCGAGGAACTGGCAAACAAATACGGTTCCAAAACCGCCAACCTCTATATATTGCACGGGAATATACGGGACTATCTTCCCCATGAGAAGAACGAAGGAGAGTTTGTCTTTGCCAGGGTACAGGACTACATTTCCGAGGTGCTCTTCGGCAACCAGCACATCATTGCCTATTATGACCGTTCTTCCGGAATAAGTTTCTGTACCGATGCAATGGAGAAGGACTACGTTTCCGTGATGAGCCGCCGTTTCCCCGAGGCCGATACGGCGGACTTTTTCTCTGCCGATCCCACAAAAAGTTTTACCTACCTTGAAAAATATTTCCTCCTCAGGATTCTCAGGGATGACCAGGATGGAGAATGCCGCATGGTGTTTATTATCGACTATGCGGAAACCATCGCCCCGGCAGGAGATCTGATCCGGCTTTCCGAGGAGGACCGGTTCTGTTTTGTTACCCTGAGCCGCTGGGCCAATAACCCGATCTTGACCGATGGCGACATATCCATCATCCTCCTTACGGAAAACCTTTCCGATCTTTCTTCCCGCCTGGTTAATTCCCCTTCCGTCGTGAAGGTAGGAGTTCCCTTCCCCGATGAAGAGACCAGGGAAAGTTATCTGGTTTCAAAGCAGCAGGAGGGGCGGCTTCCCCTGGAGAGGGGGCTCTTTCCCCGGCAGGTTGCGGCAATGACCAGCGGCCTTAATCTGATGCACCTCAACCAGATGCTCATGGAACGGGAGGAGGAAGGCCAGACCCTCACGCTGGATTACCTGAGACGGACCAAAAAGCTGATGATCGAGAATGAAGCGGCGGGTCTCCTTGAATTTATGGAGACCGGTTTTACCCTGGATGATGTTTCCGGGCATGAGTATGTAAAGAGGCAGTTCAAGAACGCCGCCAAGGCTATCAAACACGGGCAGCTGGATGTACTTCCCATGGGCTACCTGATTGCCGGGCCCGTGGGTACGGGGAAGAGTTTTATGGTCAGCGCCTTTGCCGGGGAGATCGGTATTCCCATGGTGAAGTTCCGCAATTTCCGCTCGAAATGGCAGGGGGTAACTGAATCCAACCTGGAACGGGTACTCAACATCCTCAAGTCCATGGCCCCCGTGGCGGTGATGATTGATGAGGCGGACGCTTTTTTGGGAGACCGGGATCAGGAGGGGGATTCGGGGGTGAGTAACCGGGTCTTTGCCCAGATTACCAGCTTTATGGGGAATACCGAGTACCGCGGGCGGATCATCTGGTTCCTCATCACCTGCCGGCCCGATCTTATTCCCATCGACCTGAAACGCCAGGGCCGGGCGGAGGAACATCTTGCCCTCTTTTACCCGGAAACCGATGAAGAAAAAGTGGCTCTCTTCAATACTCTGGTAAAGAAGAACAAACTCCAGGTGCACAAATTTTCCATTACAGAGCTGTTCCGCAGGCATCACTACGAGGTGAGCGGCGCGGACCTTGAAGCCCTGCTGGTGCGGGCCAAGCAGAAGGCCATTCTGGAAAACCACACCTTTATCAGCCGGGAAGACATGGAAGAGGTGATGGAAAACTACAACCCGCCTGCCTATCCCCACGAGATCCGTTTACAGAATCTGGTAGCCGTTCGGGAGTGTACCTCCAAACGGATGGTTCCCAAACGTTTCCAGATGGACGACACCAGGCTGATGAAGGAGATCCAGGAACTCAAAGTCCTCTCGGGGGAGCGGGGCTGACCGGCATACCCGCTCCACTTAATGTCAAGGCGCGGCCATCGTTGTTTTTTCACCCCCTTTATGCTAGCATCTCCCCATGAAGTACAGTCAAGCCTTTATTCCAACCCTGAGGGAAGTTCCCTCGGACGCAGTTATCGTCAGCCACCGGTTGATGTTCCGCTCCGGCATGATCCGCAAGCTCAGTAACGGTCTCTTTGCCTACCTCCCTCTGGGGCTGCGTTCCTTCCGCAAGGTCGAACAGATTATCCGGGAAGAGATGAACGCCATCGGTTCCCTGGAGATTAAACCCACCGTGGTGGTGCCCGGCGAACTCTGGAAGGAATCGGGCCGCTGGGACTCCATGGGCGATGCGCTGCTCCGTCTCAAGAACCGGCTGGGCCTTGATTTTGTTGTGTCCCCAACCGCGGAAGAGGCTTTTACCAGCGTTGTCCGGGATGAGCTTTCCAGTTACCGCCAGCTTCCCCTTTCGCTTTACCAGATAAATACCAAGTACCGGGACGAGATCCGTCCCCGTTACGGGGTGATGCGGGGCCGGGAATTTGTGATGAAGGATGCGTATTCCTACCATACCAGCGACGAGAGTCTTGATGAGCATTACGAGGCCCAGGGCAGGGCCTACCGCCGGATCTTCAAGAGATGCGGCCTTACGGTAATCCCTGTCAAGGCGGACTCCGGGGCCATGGGCGGCACAGGTTCCGAAGAATTCATGGTGGAGAGTGAAGTTGGGGACAATACTCTCCTCCTGTGCAGAGCCTGCGATTATTCCGCCAATGTGGAAAAGGCTGAATGTAAACTCGATTACAGCCCCCGCTTCGACATCAATCAGGCAAAGGAAGCCGCTTCCCAAACTCCCCCCATGGAAAAAATTGCCACGCCGGAAGTCAAGACAATCGGGGAACTTTGCCTCTTCCTCAAAACCGACGCACAGAGTTTCATCAAAACGCTGATCTACCGGGCTCTGAATGTTGAGCTTGACCTTTCCGGCGCGCCGGGTTGCGGCGGAGCGAAACAGCAGAAGACTGCTCCCGGCGCTCCCGCGTCGTATCCTGAAGCCTTCTTTGCCGTGGCAATACGGGGAGACCTTGATGTAAACGAGATAAAACTTGCCGCTACCCTCAAGGCTTCGGAGGTGACGCTTGCCGCGGATGCCGATGTGCAGCGCATTACCGGCGCTCCTGTCGGTTTTGCCGGGCCTGCGGGCCTTGCGGCCGTGCCTGTCATCGCGGACTTTACCGTTACCGGTATGAATGACGCGGTTACAGGCGCGCTTGAAAAGGATCTCCACTATCGGCATGCCGCGTACGGCCGGGATTTTGAAGCATGGCTTATTGCCGATGTCCGTACCGTCATGGCGGGAGACCTCTGTCCTGTCTGCGGCGGGGAACTCTACGAAAAGAAGGGCAATGAACTGGGGCATATTTTCAAGCTGGGCAATAAATATACCAGGTCGATGAACGTAAGCTATCTGGACGAGGAAGGGAAGAGCAGGATTCCTACCATGGGTTGTTACGGCATCGGCCTTGACCGTACCCTGGCGAGTATCATCGAAGAACACCACGATGACGCGGGGATCATCTGGCCTGCCGCCGTGGCTCCTTACCATGTGATCATAGTCCCCATCAAATATGAAGGAATGGTAAAAACCGCGGCGGACACTCTTGCGGCCGCTCTTGAGCACGCGGGTATTGAGGTGCTGCTTGACGATCGGAATGAAAGGCCCGGTGTAAAGTTCAACGACGCGGACCTTCTGGGAATTCCCTGGCGGGTGGTAGTGGGCGAGAAGAACCTTGCCGCCGGCAAGGTTGAAGCCAGGCGCCGCAGTGAAAAGGAAAATCAGCTTTTGGATCTAAAGGAAGCCGCGGACAAACTGAGCGGCTGGATCTACGGAGAGATCGGCAGCATCAATTGACCCTGTCTTCTCTCTTTGGCGACAAACAATTCTACCGTTCTCTTTTTGCCGTTGCCATGCCTATTGCCCTGCAGAATCTGGTGAACGCCTTTGTAAACATGGTGGATACGGTGATGGTAGGCCGTCTTGGGACGGTGGAAATCGCCGCCGTGGGGCTGGCAAACAATTTTTTCTTTCTCTATCAGATCATCCTCTTTGGGGTTAGTTCCGGCGGTTCAATCTTTACAGCCCAGTTCTGGGGCAAACGGGATCTTGCCGGGATTAAAAAGAATACCGGTTTCTGCCTCTCTCTCAACCTGGGTTTAAGCCTCCTCTTCGCTTCTGTAAGTTTTCTGTTTCCCGAAACGATTCTCTCTGTCTATTCCAGGGATCCTGAAGTAATAGCGGCGGGGGCCGCCTATCTTAAAATTCTCAGCTTTTCGTTTACGCCCTTTGCCGTTGCCCAGGTTTTTACCCTCGCTCTCCGCTCAATAGAACAGATGCGGCTCCCCATGCTTACCACCCTCGTAGCCCTTTCCATCAATGTAGTGCTCAACTATATTTTTATTTTCGGGCTTGGGCCGGTTCCCGCCATGGGAGTTGCCGGCGCCGCGGCGGCTACGGCGGCGGCCAGAGTGGTAGAGGCGATTCTGCTGCTGACTCTCAGTTACCGGAGGCGCTATGCGATGGCGGGAAGCTTCCGGGAGATGACCGCCTTCAATTCGGCGTATGTGTTCCGTTTTATCAGGATCTGCCTTCCGGTTATCCTCAATGAACTGGCATGGTCAAGCGGGATCACCGTGGAAAACATCATCTTTGCCAGAACCCATACCGACGCAATTGCCGCGTTTAACATAACAGGAACCGTGTCCCAGCTTACCTGGGTCTTCTTCATGGGCCTGGGAAACGGGGTGGCTGTTCTTATCGGCAAGAAGATTGGGGAACGGAAGGAGGAAGCCGCCAGGGATTATGCCGCCCGGATTATACGCTTTGCGCCGCTGGTGTCTTTTGCCGCCGCGTTCATACTGATACCGCTTTCGTGGCTCCTGCCCTTTATCTTCAACGTGAATGCCAATGTGCTTGCTTCCGCAAAGGCAATGCTCGTGATTCTCGCCTGTTCCTATCCCTTCCGGGCCTTCAACATGTCCATGGTGATAGGCATCTGCCGTGCCGGAGGAGACACGGTTTTCTGCGCAATCTACGATGCGGCCTTTCTCTGGACGGTCGCAATTCCCCTGGCCTCGGTTATGAGTTTTGTCTTCGGCGCTCCGGTATGGGTTCTGTATATCTGCGTAAACCTGGAAGAGGTGATCAAGGCTGCAGCCGGGCTCTGGCGCTACAGAAGCGGCAGATGGCTGCATAATGTCACCGAAGGAATTTAGAAGGCCGATCATGCTACGTAAGGCTCAAGAAGATACTGCCGGGAGGGATGCTGAAGGCGTTTGAGGGCCTTCTTTTCAATCTGTCTGATCCGTTCCTTGGTAAGATTGAAATGGTCTCCAATCTCCTTGAGAGACATGGGCGTACAGGAATCAAGCCCGTAACGGAAACGGATAACGGCTGCTTCCTTTTTGCTTAAAGTACCCAGCAGATCTTTAATATCGTTCCGAAGAGCCTGCTTTAAGGTTTTGGCATCGGGGGCCTCGTACTTATCCGCCTGGACGAATTCTTCCAGCGTGGAGGAGCCGCTGTTGTAGCTGACAGGATTTTCCAGGGAAACCATGTCCCGGCTGATGTTTACCAGTTCAGCTACCGTGCTTTTGTCCATGTTGAGCATCCGGGCGATTTCCTTTATCTCCGTTTCACTCGAATGACATTCCTGAACCAGCTTCCGGGCCTTTTCAATCTGAATCAGTTCATTGGCACGGTTAAGGGGAAGCCGTATCATCCTGGCTTTTTCGCAGATTGCCTTGAGAATGGACTGACGAATCCACCACACCGCGTAGGAGATGAAGTGGAAACCCTTGGTTACATCGTAACGGTCAACGGCGCCGATAAGACCGATGTTTCCTTCACTGATAAGATCCGCAAGGAGAAGTCCCTGTCCCTGATACTTCTTTGCGATATTCACCACAAAGCGCAGATTTGAATTGATCAGCTTGTTCTTTGCTTCCTGGTTACCCTGAGCCGCCTGGCGGGCGGTTTCATCCTCTTCCTCTCTGGAGAGTAAGGGAATGTTGTTGATTTCGTTGAGATACATGGAAAGAATGTTCTCATCAGAGTTTTTCATTTCCTGCCGGGTTTTCTTTACTTTGGTCGCGGTCATTTAAGCCTCCTGATTTGCTTGACACCAATAATCAAGCAAAGACCGTGCCAAAATATCCGGAATATCGAATTTTACGGAAATTTTATGTATATTATGATGATTTCTTTCAAAACGGTGAAATAATTCGTATGAAACGGCTGAAAAAACCCTGTCCGCCTCCCGAAAAAGACTTTAGGACAGGAATCCCGGCATGAAAAAAGGACATTTTGACACAAAGCTTCAAAAAGAAGTTATTTTCGTGTCAAAATGCCCCAATCTGAAACAGAAAGGCGCTATGCCTTATTCAATGACACAGATAATGTCCGACATCTTGATAACCAGGAAATCGGCCCCGTCGATCTTGATCTGGGCGCCTGCATACTTGTCGTACATTACCTTCTGACCCGGTTTAACCGTGATAGGGTCTTTTTCGGTTCCCGGCCCCACTTCCGCTATCGTACCCTGCTGGGTTTTTTCCTGAGCGGTATCGGGGATGATGATGCCTCCGGCGGTTTTCGCCTCATTTTTCTCAAGTTTGACCAAAACCCGGTCTGCCAAGGGTTTTACCTTCATATAGATCCTCCATAAATTTTGAATGATAATTTTACTGTATGCAATATACAAAAAATAAGGCCCAAGGTCAAGCATTTTTTTCTTTTTCATAACCCTTCATCCAAACGGCGGAGTTCCAGGCGGGCGGACAGGTTGTTGGGGTTGAGATCCAGGGCGTACTGGAGGGCCCGGCGGCTGTCGGTACTTTTTCCAAGGCTGCGGAGGCAGCGGGCAATGCGAACCTGGAGGCGGGAGGCCTTTGTCTTGAGACTTTCGGTATATGCCGTTTCCGTCTCATTCAGCAGGCTTACGGCTTTTTCGTAGGCTTCCAGCGCGGCGGAAGGGGCCCTGCGGGCTTCGAGGATCAGGCCCAGGTTGGCCTCAACCTGCCATCCGGCGGGGCTGACGGCACGGAGCAGGCTTTGCGCCCTGTCCAGTTCTCCCCTTTCCATGAGGAAAAGGGCTTCGTAGAAACCGATCCATGAGCCGCTGAAGTCACCATGAAGTTTTGCGGCTTCAAGGAGTATCGCCGTCTCTTCCCGCTGGCGCTGGTAGCTGAAATACCAGGCTGCCCAGTGGTACAGGGCCTCTTCTTCGCTATGCCGGTTGACGAGGAGCCATGTTTCCGCAACGGTACGGTCTACAGGCCACGCTTCGGATCGGCGGCGGACCAGTTCCAGATCGCTGAGGTAATCCTGCTCTCCGCCGCTTTCCAGCACCGCCAGGGCCCGGCCGGTTTCCAGAAGCCGGGTGTAGCGGATGGATGCAAATTTGCGGAGTCGGGCTTCGGGATTCTGTGAACCTGTAAGGGGGAGAAGGGTAAAGAGTTCTTCGAGCTTTTGGGATTCCTCTTCCCGGTTTTGGGCCCCCGCGGTAAGGTTGTAGAGGCTGCGGGCCTGTATGTTCCGGGACGCGGTGTTCAATTCCGTCCGGCCTCCGGAGCCAAGGATGTTCCAGAGATTGCGGGCGCCGCTCCTGTCCCCGGCGAGGGCCAGGCCGGAGGCGGCCATGGCAAGGCTTTCTTCATCGCCGAGCCGTGCAAAGAGTTCCGCGGAACGGCGGGGATCGCCAAAATCATAGTAAAATTCCGCCGCAAGACGGATAAAGGAGAGGGGAATTTCTCCCGCCCCTTCATCCCGCGGGCCTGAGGTATGTGCCTGTACATTCCGGTTAAAGGCGCCAGGGCTTGAGGCAATACGGCCTGCCGCTCCCGAAATGTCTCCGGCCAGAAGGCGGAGCAGAATTATATCCGCCGCAAAACCGGCTTCTTCTTCAGTCTCCGCGGCGATCCGGGAGAAGGCTGTTTCGGTTAAGGTTTCCAGCCCGGAGAGGCCG
Source organism: Treponema sp. (assembly GCA_031265435.1). Taxonomy (GTDB): domain Bacteria; phylum Spirochaetota; class Spirochaetia; order Treponematales; family Breznakiellaceae; genus JAIRNJ01. Next base: position 7,340 of record JAISCR010000032.1, on the reverse strand, counting down.
GCGGCCCTTTGAGTGTCCGAAAGATCCCCGAGGAGTACATGGATTGCCAGAACAAGGGGGCTTAGGGAAGCCTCACTCATAAGGGCGGCGTAAGAGACAAGGCTGTTTCTTCTTTCGCCGGGCAAGGCTCCGGAAAGCAGTGATTCCGCGGCGACCGCCGCCAGGGAGCCTGAGTAGGGGAAGGCCGCCGCCGCCCTGTGGGCTGCCCCGGTATAAGGCTCAAGGAACCGGGGATCCTCCGTCACAAGCTGCCGCCGCCGTTTAAGCAGGGAAAGCTGCGCTTCAATGCCGTCTGCTTCCCCCTCAAGCCGGTCGAGGATCCGCCAGAGAGCTTCATTGTTCCTGCCGCCTGAACGGGAAACATGGAGATCATACTCCGCCAGTGACTGATACCAGTCGCCCCGGACAAGGGCCGCGTCCGTCCCGGCTCTTTCGGAGAAAAGGGTAAGGGCGATGAGCGATCCGAGGAGCAGCACGGCGATGGAAAGTCCGGCGATGCAGACAAGGAGTATCTTTTTCATCCCCGGATCTCTCACGGTTTTTCGGCTCCCAGGGTTTTCCGGATGGAATCCAGCACGCCGTTGACAAAACGGTAGGACTCATCGGTACCGAATTCTCTGGAGATGCCGATAGCTTCGTTGATGATGATCGAAGGGGCCATATCCTGAAACATGAGGGCATAGACGCTCATTCTGAGGATAGCCAGATCCACCCGCTTAAGCCGGGAAAGATCCCAGTTTTCCAGGTGGTTCTTGATCATGGCATCGATAGCTTTGAGATTTTCTATGGTGCCGGTGATGAGAAGCCGGGAAAAACCCAGTATCGCTTCGTCCATGGCGGCAAGTTTTTCCGCTTCCAGCCATGGAAACCTGAGAAATTCTTCCAAACTCACAGAAGCCGGTTCCTGCAAGTGCATTTGCACCTGCATTCCCTGGCTTTCAATTGCCCGGCGTGATTCCCAGGCATAGAGAGCCTGAAAAGCCAGAATACGCCCTTTCCTGCGGGATGCCATAAATTAAATTACCAGACTATATTCCTTTCAAACACCTGAAAAGACCTGTTTCCCGCCCTCAGTTCGCTTATCAGCTCCTGGCTGACCTGTTCGACGGCAATCTGCTGCCGCTGTTGATACATACTCTGTTTGATGTAATCTTTAATGGTGGAACGCGAACCCAGGGGGTATTCGTCCCGGAGTTCAAGGAATTTTTTCCCCAGAATCTGGGTTACCTTGATGATATGGTAGCCCTGCACACCTTCGATAACCCTGGACACTTCACCCTGCCTCATGCTAAAGCCTATTTTGATGAAATCATCCCCCATGATCTGCCGGGTTTCCCCGTTTCTGGGCAGTATATTGGAGTCCGCCGCTTCAAATTCCGCACCCCGAACCTTGCCGCGCTGGGCGGTTTCATCAAATTTGCTGGCATCCCTGCCTATTTCGGCGGCGAGCCGGTCCGCTATGCCCTTTGCCCTGGTTTTCCCCGCCTGATCATTGGGCCGGAAGGGAACGTTGATCATGGAAAACCCGAGAAGTCTCGGCTGGACAAAAACGGTTTCTCCCACTTCAAATTCATAGGAAACTTCCTCGTCGGTAGGTTCTTTGACCAGGTTCCTGATCGTGTCCTGCTTCTTGGACATCAGATACTTCTGGGTTAAAAGCTGGCGGCGCAGATATTCCCGGAAGGCGGGCATTTCAAGGCCGGTGCCCTGGAGCACACGCTCGGCAAATTCCCTGTCATCCGGCTGGTGGCCGATTTGCTGGGCCATCTGGTAACGGTAGGCATCCAACTGCTGGGTGAGTTCGGTTTCGGAAAGGCTTACCTTGTCCCGTTCGGCCGCCTGGAGCGCAAGCCGCTCATTGATCATCACATCCAGAACCTGCCGCCTTTCCGTGGCGTTAAGCGTTCTGCCCATGGTTTTTTCCATTCTGGACACTTCATTCTTCAACATTCTGAGGGTGATGGGATCCTGCCGGACAAGGTTGATCATGGCGACATTTTGAAGATCCGACTGGGCAAACACAGAGGCGCTTACCAGAAGCCCCAATACGATACATAAACGTGCTCGTTTCATATTCATTTTCATTCCTACTATTAGAATATTATAATAACAAACGGCGCCCCGGGAAGACACAATTCAAAGCAATTTTATCCTATTCCAGTACCGCCCGGATACGCCTTACCCCGGCGGAGGAACTCTGCTCCTTCTGAATTCTGAATTTTCCCATGGGCCCGGTATGCTCTACATGAGGGCCGCCGCAGACCTCTTTTGAAAAGAAATCCACAGGAGATCGGCCGATTGTATAGACCTTTACCTGGTTTTCATACTTCTCCCCGAAAAGGGCGATGGCTCCCGCGGCTTTCGCCTCGTCAAGACTCATCACCTCCATACTTACCGGGAGATCCTTTCCGATCTGCTCGTTTACAATGGCCTGGACTGTGGCGACTTCGTCTTCGGTCATGGGCGCGGGATGGGAGAAGTCGAAACGCATCCGCTCCGCCGTTATATTGCTCCCCTTCTGGGCCACATGATCCCCCAGCACCATACGGAGGGCCTTGTGGAGCAGATGGGTTGCGGTGTGGTATTTGACCGCCATCTCCCCCTGATCCCCGAGACCGCCCTTGAAGGCCTGACCCGACTGGCTCCGGGAAAGCTCCTGATGCTTCCTGTAGGCCTCGTCGAACTCTTCCCGGTTCACCTTCATGCCGTTTTCGGCGGCCAACTCTTCGGTTAACTCGATGGGGAAACCGTAGGTATCGTAGAGTTTGAAGGCCAGCCGCCCGCTCATGATCTTCCTGGGGTCTTTGAGAAGATTCGGAAGAAGTTTTTCCGCCTCATGTTCCCCTTTCTGGAGGGTTTCCAGGAATTTCAGCCCTTCCTTTTCCAGTTCCTCGAGGACAAAGGCTTTGTTTTCCGCAAGTTCAGGATATGCCCCCGAGAATTCGGCGATAACCGCTTCCGCCACCACCGAAAGAAAGGCGCCCTCGATCCCCAGCTTGTAACCGTGACGCACCGCCCGGCGGATGAGGCGGCGCAGGACATAGCCGGCCCCCACATTTGAGGGGCTCACCCCTTTGGGGTCTCCCAGAATGAAGACTGCGGAACGCACATGATCGGCGATTATCCTGATGGAACGGTCTCTGTCCTCGTGTACGCCGTAACTTCCGCCGCCTGAGGCCTTGAGAATCGCGCCGATGATCGGGGCAAAAATTTCAGTCTCGTACACGGATTCTTTTCCGGTAAGGATAGTGACGGTACGCTCTATACCCATGCCGGTGTCCACGCACTTCCGGTTGAGAGGCTCATAGACCCCCTCGGCGTTTTTGTTGAACTGCATGAACACATCGTTCCAGATTTCGAGCCATTTGCCGCAGGGACAGCCGGGGCCGCAGTCCGGGCCGCAGGCCTCCTTGCCGAAATCGTAGAACATCTCCGAATCCGGGCCGCAGGGGCCGGTACTTCCCGCAGGGCCCCACCAGTTGTCTTCCCTGGGCCGGAAGCGGATCCTGCTTTCGGGAATGCCAAGCTTCTTCCAGACGGCGGCGCTTTCTTCGTCCCTGGGCACCCCTTCTTCCCCCTCAAAAACCGTAACCCCCAGCTTTTCCAGGGGAATACCCAGCCATGCGGGAGAGGTAAGGAATTCAAAGCTCATCCCGATGGCCTCTTCCTTAAAGTAGTCCCCCAGAGACCAGTTCCCCAGCATCTCAAAGAAGGTAAGGTGGCTGGAATCCCCAACCGCCTCAATATCCCCGGTGCGTATGCATTTCTGGTAATCGGTGAGACGTTTGCCCGCGGGATGCTCCTCCCCCAGAAGGTAGGGCACCAGAGGATGCATCCCCGCCGTGGTAAAAAGCACCGTAGGGTCGTTATCCGGGAGAAGGGATCTGCCCTGAATCTGGGCATGACCCTTTGATTTGAAGAATTCTATGTATTTTGAGCGCAATTCGCCTGCATTCATGTATGAAGTATAACAAAATATGGGGGAGATAGGGAATAGCCGGGGATGAAGCCGAATTTTATGTGACAAAACAAGATGGTACCTGCCTAAAAAATACCGTTTGATACTATACACAAAAACACCTTGACAAAAGCGCTGTCAAAATCAATAATCGACCTCGCAAGGTTTTAGGCTGCCTGACTCCTTACGAAGCTTTTTCGCCGTAAAATTCGCACTTCAAAAAATTCCGTTATTTTTTGTTTGGATATGAGGTGGGCATGCGCAGGATAAAGAGTTTAATAGACAGGTATATATTTTCCGACAGTCTGCCGCTTGACGCGCGTACCGCAAATATGGTGTGTATTGTCGGTATAGCCGGTGTTATTTTCGCCATCATAACGCGCCTATTCATGCGCAGCAGTCCCGTGCTCATCATCGTACTCGCGGGTATTGCCGTCTCCGTATCGGTGCTGCTCGTGTTCTGTAATGTCTATAATAAACACAAACTCGGCTCCCGGCTTGTGTTGTTCTCATTGTGCGACATCCTGCTGCCGGCCGCGCTGTTCGCCATGGGCGGGATAAAGAGCGGATCGGCGGCTTATTTTACCATGTCGATCGTGCTGATCTTCTTCCTGTCGAAGGGCAAAGAGCGCGTTATCATACTTGTAACGCATATCGCGTGGGTCATCGTCTGTTACGCGGCTTCGTCGGCGCCTCCGTTTGACGCGTTTGTGGCGGAGCTTGACGGGACAGCGCAGTATATCGACCACTTCCAATCCTTTCTCGTGTCCGGCTTTTTTATCGCGTCTATCGTCCTGTTCCAAAACCGCATTTTTCTCAACGAGCAGTCAAAAATGGATATGACGCTGTACGCCATGCACACCATGGCCGTCGCCCTGCTCAACATCGATCCGGAAAAACCCGAGGATGCGCTCCGGCGCGGTATGGGCATCATCGCGAGCAGCGTGGGGGCCGATCGCATAACCGTCTGGAGGAACGAGGAAATCGACGGACGGCTGAATTTCGTTCACCATCTCTCCGGCGCCGCCGTGTCCACGGACAAAGGCGGCTTTTCGGATATTGTGATCGAGGGTATGCACTCAGTCTCCGCGTTTGCGTACGAGGACTATCTGCCCGACTGGCCGGAAAAACTCTCCGGCGGCAAATCTCTCAGCCTGTCGGACAGGGAGTTCTCAAGCTACGAACAGGCGATGCTTGCGAAGTTCAGCGTACAGTCCGTTTTTATCGTCCCCATCATACATCGCGGAAACTTCTGGGGTACGGTTACGTTCGACAACTGTCACAGCAGTGCCAAATACACGTCCGACGAGGAACGCATTATGGTTCCCGGCGCGATGCTGCTGTCCAACGCCATTATCCGCAATCGAATGATACTCGACCTCGCGCGTGCGCAAAACGACGCGGAGGCGGCTTCAAGGGCCAAAAGCGAATTTCTGTCGAATATGAGCCATGAGATACGCACGCCGATGAACGCAATCATCGGTATGACCTCCATAGGGCAGGCCGCAACGAATACGGAACGCAAAGACTACGCCTTCGAGAAGATAGGCGACGCTTCCGCGCACCTGCTCGGCGTAATCAACGACATTCTCGACATGAGCAAGATAGAAGCCAACAAGCTCGAATTGTCATACGGCGAGTTTGTCTTTGAAAAGGTGCTGAAAAAAGTTGTCGACGTGAACAATTTCCGCGTTGACGAGAAGCATCAGAAATTGCTTGTGCGAATCGATCGGGCCATGCCGCGCGTGTTGGTAGGCGACGACCAGCGCCTGACGCAGGTGATTACGAACCTCGTCTCCAACGCGGTCAAATTTACGCCGGAGCATGGAGACATCTGTATCGACGCGCTGCTCACCGGCGAGGAGAACGGGCTGTGCACGATTCAAGTCAGCGTGACCGACTCAGGTATTGGCATAAGCCCCGAGCAGCAAAAGCGCCTGTTCAAGTCGTTCCAGCAGGCGGAAGCCGGTACGTCGCGCAAGTTCGGCGGAACAGGCCTTGGCCTGGTCATCTCCAGACGCATCGTGGAGATGATGGGCGGGCGTATATGGGTGGAATCCGAGGCCGGACACGGTTCTACGTTTGCGTTCACAATCCAGGCCGAACGCGGCGCGGAGGAGCGCCAGGGCCTCTTGCCGCCGGGCATGAACCCGAAGGATTTGAAGGTCCTCGTGGTGGACGATGATCCGGATGTGCTTGCGTACTTCATGCAGATCATGGAGGGCATAGGTATTGCGTGCGACGCGGCTTCGGGCGGCGCGGAGGCTTGTGAGGCGATCGAGAGAAGCGGCGGCGTTTACGACATCTGTTTTGTGGATTGGAGAATGCCGGACATAGACGGCATAGAGCTGACGCGCCGCATCAAAGCCGACGCGCGCGGCAAATCCGTGGTGATCATGATCTCCTCCGAGGACTTGAGTGTCATTGAGGAAGAGGGGACGCGCTCCGGAGTCGACAAATTCCTTCCGAAGCCCCTGTTCCCTTCGACCGTGGTGGACTGCATTAACCAATGCCTCGGTGTCGGTGGAAGCGCCGCCAAAGAAAAAGAGCCTGACGGGACGGCGGACGATTTTACCGGTCATTGCCTGCTGCTGGCGGAGGATGTGGAGATCAACCGCGAGATCGTGCTGGCGCTGCTTGAGCCCACAAACCTGCATATAGACTGCGCGGAAAACGGCGCGGAGGCCGTAAAACTCTTTTCCGCGGATCCCGGGCGCTACGACCTGATTCTGATGGATGTGCAGATGCCGGAGATGGACGGATACGAGGCGTCGCGGCACATCCGCTCCCTTAGCGTACCGAAAGCCGGCGCGGTGCCGATCGTCGCCATGACCGCGAATGTGTTCCGCGAAGACATTGTAAAATGCCTTGCGGCGGGCATGGACGCGCATCTGGGCAAGCCTCTCGACTCAGGAGAAATGCTGACCGTGCTGCGCAAATATCTTTCGCCTCGAACGAAAGAGGAAGAGATTACCACAAAAAGTCGAAGAAGTCGAAGAAGTTTTTAAGAGAAGCCGCTCTTTTCCCTTTACTTTTTCGACTTTTTCGACCTCGCGGTAAAAAATTCCTCTTTCCGGCAAACCAGGGAGATCTGTCAGGATATATTGCGGAATATCGAAGCAAACGTTCGTGTCTGTTCCTGGTTAAATGGAGAATTGCTACCGTTGTACTGCTGCCGTCTACTTGACAGGGGCTCGGTATGCTCTCATTATGGTGAGTAATAACAATTTTTGGAGGTTTCTTATGAAACAGAACATTCTCAAGTCGGGACGCCTGGCCTTTGTGCTGACGGCGTTGGCGGTAAGCCTTCTCTTGGGCTGCCCGAACCTTAACAACAACGACGATCCCACCGGGGGGGGGGGGGGGGGGGGGGTTATATATT
>JAISCR010000205.1 GCA_031265435.1 Treponema sp. | reverse complement strand
GCTCTGCCCCGGCTCAACTAACGCAATGCTTACGAAAATTTGGTATTAAACCAGACGGTATAATAAACTTCCTTACGACCGAGCCTCCGTTCGAACAACGGCGAAGCTAAAGATACCGCGGAGCTCTGCTCCGCGGAGGATCATCGGCCCAACGGGGGTCGAGACTGGCTGCCCCTCCGTGGGGGCACGTCAAAGTTCAATTTACGGAAGTCTAAGGTCCTTGACAAGTAATAAAAAATCTATTACCTTTATCGTGTGGAATACAGTGTCCGTATGCCAAAAAAGCTGGAAAAGACGCTTCGGGAAATGCCCGAAAACGCGAAGCGGACGCTGTTCCACCTGGTGAACGATATTCGGGAAACCGGCCCGGTACGTCCTGAATACCGAAACTACAGCAAGCTGGGCAAAGACCAGTACCATTGTCATCTTGCCTATAGTTGGGTCGCCGTCTGGCGCAATGAGAACGGCTCTTATGTCGTGGAGGTTGAATATGTTGGCAGTCGTGAAAAAGCCCCCTATTGAGTTTACCGTGCAGGGAGAGATTCCCGATAAATACCTTAAACTTCTGAAAAAAGATTTTGGCCCTGCTCTGTCTATTTTTGAGGATGGGGAAACTATGCCCATAACGGAAATGGACTGGTACCGGGAAATGAAGGAACAAGAAACGCCTGGAAACACCCTTCGCTTTTACCGGACGCTACACAACATGACGCAGGAGGATCTTGCGGCCCGGATCGGCGTAACCAAACAGAAGATTTCCAATATGGAGCATAGCGCAAAGCCCATAAGCCGTAAAACCGCGTATCAATTGTCCGAAGTCTTTAGGATAAGTCCGGGACGGTTTATCTAATACTGGCATGATCCGCCCCCGGAAGAAGCCTGAGCCCCCGGTCAAGGCGGCCAAGCCCAGGAAGGGCAAGTACCAATGTCTCATACCGTCTCCCTTAGTTTCTTGTTGGCCCGCTCTGTATAGGCGTCTACCTTGCGGATCATTTCGTCCGATTTTTGGGAGGCTTCATTCACCTTTTCGATAAGCGTCTCAATAAGCCGCTTTCCCTCTTTCCGGTTAATGAGCAGGAAAAAGAACACCCACACCCGTTTTGCCTCAAAAATCCTACGCCTTGCTTGGATTTTTCGGGCCGTGAAAACCCGTCCGACTCCCGCTTTGGACGGCAGGGCATAAAAAAACCCGGAACCGTAGAAATTCCGGGCTTATCTTTATGTTTTTGAGCGGGAAACGGGAGTCGGACCCGCGACATCGACCTTGGCAAGGTCGCGCTCTACCACTGAGCTATTCCCGCGCGTTCACCAGGATTTTATACCCTGCATTACAAACTTTTTCAAGTGCCTTTTGACGCCTTCCTGCGCTATGAAACACAAAGACCAAAGGATACCTGTAATTACTATATAAAAATGATCGTTTCTTTGTCAAGCGGCGAAACCGGAAAAGGGTCAGGGGTTGTCTCTCCTTGTTTTTTTTTCCAAAACCTATATTGTAGATGGAGTGATGGCGGCGTATGTTCCAAACAGAGAAACAGGAAGCTTTCCGGGCCGGTTTCAAAACCCGGTTAAGTTTTCTCAAGTCTTTGTAATTTGTCTGAGTCTTGTAGTATTCGCCGGGTGCCGGGAAGACGGCGGGCCGGAGAGCGATGCTCTTTACGAAGAAACCCTCACTATAGCGGTGATGCAGGAATCTCCTTCCCTGGATCTCCACAAGAACTCTACCCTTATTGCCAGACAGATTGGGGACGGCACGATCTGGGAAAAACTTGTAACGCTCTCTTCCGCTTCCGAAGCGGTTCCCGAACTGGCGGAACGCTTTGAAACAGGCGAAGGCGGGAGAAGTTTAACGTTTTACCTGAGACGAGGGGTGCCCTTTCACGACGGCTCAATTATGGACGCGGAAGACGTGATCTCTTCCCTGAACCGCTGGATAGAGAGTTTTTCCTCAGTCCGGGAAATGGCAGGCGCATCCCGTTTTGAAAAAGTTGACGATTACACGGTGAGGATCAGGTTTGAAAACCCGGCTTTAAGTTTTCCTGAAATAATGGCCGGTTCCGCCCAGCCTGCCGTTATTACAACTGCCGAAGCCTGCGGGGATGAGGATGAAAGGGGCTTTCTGCGCCGGTATATCGGAACGGGGCCTTTCAAATTTGCCGAATGGAAACTGAATCAGTATATACTTCTGGAACGTTTTGATTCCTATGCGCCATACGGAGACCCGGACAAACCTGCGGACGGCTGGGCGGTATACAAAAAGCCCGCGGCAGAAAAGATCTGTTTCCAAATCGTGCCGCAGTCCGCTACCCGTCTTGCGGGTCTTGAAACCGGCCAGTTCCAGGCGGATTACAACCTTGTGGAAGACGATCTTCCCAGGCTCAAGGCAATGAAGGATGTGGAAACGGTAAGCTATCAGGCGGGTTCCATGCTTCTCATCTTCAACAAAAAACAGGGATTGGGGACAAATCTCTACTTCCGGCAGGCGATCAACGCGGCACTCGACGCGGAGGAAATACTCAAGGCATGTTTCGGGGAAGAGTATTCCCTGAATTCTTCCTACATGGAAGATCCTGAGTCTTTCTGGTTTTCCCGCGCAGGCGCGGAATACTATAACCGCCGGGATATAGCGCTGGCAAGAGAGCTTCTGAAAAAGGCGGATTACCGGGGTGAAGTTTTACGGATACTCATTTCCAATATGGGTACTTTTGACCGGGGCGCGCTGGTATTAAAACAGCAGCTGGAAGCACTTGAAATACCGGTGGAACTTGAAATTGTTGATTGGGCCGCCATGCTGCAGTACCGGAACGATCCTTCCCGTTATGACATCTTTATTACCAACTTTGTTTCGGTTCCCTCCCCTTTACTCAAACTCTTCTTTGGGCCTTCCTATCCCGGCTGGTCGGAAGACGAGACCCTGCAGCATCTGGTAAGGGAACTCACTTCCGCGGAAAACCGGGAAGAGGCAAAACAGCGCTGGGATAATCTCCAGGGTTACTGCTGGGTCTCCCTTCCGGTTATCAATGTGGGACACTTCGGCAGCACCCATGCCTGGAACAAAAAACTGGAGAATATTATCACATTCAAGGGACTTTACTTCTGGAATGCCGGGCTGCGGAAGTAGTATCCTTTTTTAATGGCTCATCTCCCCGGCAAAAAAATCATCCCCCACATTCTCTCTGTACTGCCGGTGCTTTTTGTCGTTTCCCTGATCGTGTTCGGTATGGGTTACCTTGTGCCGGGGAACGAGGCCGCTTTGCTCCTGGGGGAAGCTTCAAGCCAGGAGGATATTGTCCTCCTCGAAAACCGGCTTCAGCTTCACGAGGCCCCTCCCCTGCTATACCTCCGCTGGCTGGGGAATATGCTCAAGGGGAATTTCGGTCTTTCCACTGCCAATTCGGTGAGGGTTTCAAGTCTCATTACCGGGCATCTTTTTCCGACTTTTTCGCTGGCGTTTTTTTCCCTGTTTATCGCTCTGGCGGTTTCCCTGCCGCTGGGCATGCTGGCCGCCGGAAAGAAGGACAGCCTTGCGGATAGGGGACTTTCCACTCTGGCCCTTCTCGGCATCAGTCTTCCCGGCTTTCTTCTGGGGCTGCTGCTCATGATGCTCTTTGCGGTCCGCCTGCGTTGGTTTCCGGTTGCCGCCTACAGGCCGCTTTCCGCAGGGCTTCTGCCGCATCTCCGTTCGATTGCCCTGCCGGCCCTTTCGCTGGGCCTGATCCACGCGGGACTTCTGATGCGTCTCCTTCGCGCTTCCCTGCTGGATGAACTGGGGAAAAGTTATGTCAGCATGGCGCGGGCAAAAGGCTCAGGAGAGATACACATTCTCCTCCACCATGCTTTCCGCAATATTCTTTCTACGCTGATAAGCCCCATCCTCCAGAGTTTTACCGCCATTCTCTCCGGGGCGGCGGTGATCGAATCCCTCTTCGGCATACCGGGACTCGGTTCCCTGCTGGTGGCCTCCATAGGCCGGCGGGATTTTTTGGTGATCCGCACACTTGTACTGCTGGCAGCCCTGCTCAACGTGATCCTGAACCTCTTTGGGGATCTTGTTATTGCCAGGGTCGATCCCCGTGTCCGCTTTGGGGATGACTGAAATGGAAGTGTTGAAAAACCGCCGCCTTCTGGCCGGAAGCCTTATTACCGGTTTCATGATCCTTAGCGCCACGCTGGGGCCTTTGCTGCTGAAAACTTCAGCCTATACGATTAACATAAACGAGAGGCTCATGGGGCCTTCCGCCCTGCACTGGTTCGGCACCGATACTCTGGGACGGGATCTCTGTGCCCGGGTGATTCACGGAGCGGGAATCTCCCTGGCCGCGGCCTTTACCGTAGGCTTTATTACCGGGACGCTGGGGCTGCTTCTCGGCCTTGCCGCCGGCCTCAATCGTTTTTTGGACAAAATTCTCATGAGGATCTGCGACGGGGTCAAGGCCATTCCCCCGGTGCTTCTGGCAATCGCCATGATGAGCCTTCTCGGAGCGGATCTGTGGAACGTGATTCTCTGCCTCTCGCTGGCATATACACCAAACATGGCGCGCCTTGTACGGGGAGCCGCACTGGTGGTACGAGAGGAGCCCTATATCGAAGCGATGAAGGCTCTGGGGGCAGGAAGGGGGCGTATCATCTTTTTTCATATTGTACCGAATATCATGTCTCCGCTCATCGTGCAGCTTAGTTTTGTCTTTGCCTCTTCGATCATTACGGAAGCTTCCCTGAGTTTTCTGGGCGCGGGGGTGCCTGTTCCCCAACCGAGCTGGGGCAGTATTTTGAGTGAAGCCCGGGGGGTTATCTATCAGGCCCGATGGATGGTAATCTTTCCTGGTATGTATACCGGCCTTGCGGTGCTGGGTTTTAATCTTCTGGGAGACGGTTTGCGCGATCTCTTGAATCCTGTAAAGAGTAACTTAAGTTGAATCTGTTCCAAAAAAAACACTTGAGTGGCTTTAGTCTGCTTTCAAAATTCATATAATTTATATTATGGAGGAACAGTGAGCATTTCGCCCCTGCTTGACATTCAGGATCTTTCGGCCAGTTTTAATACGCCAAAGGGTCCTGTAAAGGCTATTGACAGAGTCTCCTTTTCCCTGGAGCGGGGTGAAATGCTGGGCCTTTTGGGCAGATCGGGCGCCGGGAAAACGGTAACCGCACAGTCAATACTGAGGCTTCATGACGAGAAGCAGGTTTCCTACTCGGGAAAGGTTATCTTTGAGGGAAGGGACATGCTGAACATTTCCCGGCAGGAGATGAGAAACTACCGGGGCGGACGCATTGCCCTGATCTGCCAGGACGCCATGAGGGCGCTCAATCCGGTACTCAGCATAGGAAGCCAGATTGTCGAGTCTTTGAAACTCCACCGAAAACTGAAAGGCAGGGAAGCCTCGGAAAGGGCGCTGGATCTCCTCAACAGGGTTGATATTCCCGATCCTTCAAAACGTTTCATGCAGTTTCCTCATGAGCTTTCAGGCGGAATGCGGCAGCGGGCCCTCATCGCCATGGCCCTCTCCTCAGATCCCCGGCTGCTCATCGCCGACGAGCCTGCTACCGCGCTGGATCTCAGCATTCAGGCGAGGATCATGGAGCTGATTGCCAAACTCAGGCAGGATCTGGGTATGGCGGTGCTGTTCATCACCCACGACAGGGCTTTGGCTTCGGACTACTGCAGCCGGACGCTGGTTCTGGAAAAAGGCCGGCTTGCCGCGGAAGGGCCGAAGATTCAAACAGAAAACTTTGCCCGCCTCTCCGGCAGCTTCAGGCCGGGAAGCGGCATGGTTCTTGAAGCGCGGGGGCTTTCCAAGTATTTCAAAACCGGAAAGATGCGGGGCCGGTTTTCCATCCTGCATGCGGTGGAAGGAGTCGATCTCCGCATCTGTGAAGGAGAGACCCTGGGCCTTGCGGGAGAATCCGGCTGCGGCAAGAGTACCCTCGCCCGTACCCTGGCCCGGCTCCTCAAGCCGGACAGGGGTTCCGTATTTTTTCAGGGCCGGGACATCAGCACACTAAAGGAAACGGATCTGCGCCCCCTGCGGCGTGAGATGCAGATGGTTTTCCAGGATCCGTATTCGAGCCTTTCCCCCCATGTCAGACTGGGAAACTCCCTTGAAGAGGCCCTGAAGATCCACCGGATTGGCAAAGACAGGAAGGAAAGGCTCAATCTGGTAATCGAAGCCCTGGAACGTGCGGGCCTGGGCAGGGAATTCTATGGACGCTACCCCCGTGAATGTTCAGGCGGCCAGCTTCAGCGGCTCTGTATCGCACGGGCCCTCCTCCTCAAGTCGAAGCTGCTCATCCTGGATGAACCTGTGGCCTCCCTTGATTCAGGTACCCGCGATGAGATTCTCAGGCTTTTTACAGCCATTCAACGGGAAGAAGAGGTGAGCGCCCTCTTTATCTCCCACGATCTGCGGGTACTGCGTTCTGTTTCCCGCAGGGTAGCGGTGATGTACCTGGGCCGTATCGTGGAACACGCGGAACGGGATGAACTTTTCAGGCGGCCCCTCCACCCCTACACCGAAGCCCTGCTTTCGGCCATACCGGGTCAAAACGGGGAACGGATACGGCTGAACGGAGAGGCTCCCTCTCCCCTGAATCCCCCCTCAGGCTGTGTATTCCAGGGCCGCTGCCCGAAAGCCATGCCTCTCTGCCGGAAAGAGGCCCCTTCCTGGACAGCCGAAGGCAGCCGGGGAATAGCCTGCCACCTGCATCACTAGACAACGGCAGTTGATTAAAGCCCCCTGTTTCCGGTAGAATTACTCAATTTTAGGGATCAGCCTCTGCAAAGGCGCCGCGCGAGAGTGGTGAAATTGGTAGACACGCCAGACTTAGGATCTGGTGCCTTTGGCCTAAGGGTTCGAGTCCCTTCTCTCGCACGCAGTAAGAAAGAAGGGACTCGAACGGTTCGACCCGCTGACCAACGGGAAGAAAAGGCGCCAGGATGGCGCCGGCAGGGTCGAACCGCGGGCCGGAAGCCCGAAGCAGGACGCTGAGTCCCTTCTCTCGCATATATTCTATAAGACAAGGAATAACTATGGCTTTAAGCAAAGAACTCGAGCGGCTGGAAAAATCAAGCGTAAAACTTACCGTCACCGTGGGAATGGACGATGTCCGCTCCCAGTATGATGATCTGCTGAAAGATTATACCAAAAGCGTTCAGATGCCCGGTTTCCGCAGGGGAAAGGTACCCCGGGAAGTGCTGATCAGAAAATTCGGCGAAGCCCTGAAGGGAGAGGCCCTGGGGCGGATCATCGAAAAATCCATTACCGACATCTTTACGGATGAAGCTTTTACCAGGGAAGACCGGCCCCTGCCCTACTCTACCCCCCAGGTTCAGGATGAACCGAAACTGGATCTGGATCAGGATCTCAAATTTTCTGTTGTGTACGATGTGCTGCCCAAAATAACGGTAAGCGCCTGGAAGGGGATTGAGGCGGAGGCGCCCGAGGCTTCCGTAAGCGATGAGGATCTCAACCGGGAACTGGAAGCGCTCCGGGAACGGAACGCCATTGTGCTTGACCGTGACGACGGAGACGCCGCAGAAAAGGGCAATGTAGTTACGGTGAACTACTGCGAATGTGATGATGCGGGAAATGTTATTCCCGGCTCGGAACGGCAGGATTTTGCCTTTACCCTGGGCTCAGGTTACAATCTCTATCATTTTGATGATGAAATTGTGGGGATAAAGAAGGATGAAACCAGAGACTTCGACAAGACATATCCTGAAGATTTCAGCGACAAGGATCTTGCCGGTAAGACAAAGAAGCTCCGGGTAACGCTTACCGCACTCAAGGAAAAGAGACTCCCCGAACTGGACGACGATCTGGCCCAGGATGTGGACGAAAAGTACAAGACTCTTGACGATCTCAAGAACAGCATCCGGGAACGGCTCGGTAGAAACCTGGAACAGCAGCTTAAAAACTTGAAGATCAATGCGCTGCTGGAAAAAATAATGGAAAACACCCCTGTGGACATACCGGAGTCGATGATTCGGGTTGAACTTGAAGGCCGCTGGCGGAATCTGGCCCGGCAGTTCGGGGTGGATGAGGAAGCCCTCAGCGCAAATATGGCAAAATCGGGCGATGGAAACGGCAAGGGGACCATTCAGGAAGGCTGGCGTACCGACGCTGTCAAGGCTCTCCATTCCCGGCTTATTGTGGAAACCCTCATTGAGCAGGAAAAGCTTGAAGCCGGCGACGATGAAGTTGAAAAGGAATTTGAACGCATGGCGGAGGAAATGGGAAGTCCGATAGAGGAGATCAAGAAGTACTATCAGGGCGACACCATGAAAGAATACCTGAAGGAAGACATCAAGGAGCGTAAACTTTTCGATGTTTTACTGGCGGAAAATACACTAAAGCCGGGAAAAAAAATGAATTATCTCGACCTTGTGGGTAATAATGGGTAAATTATAAGTATGAATGAAAAAATGAATAACCTTGTCCCTTATGTTATCGAACAGAGCGGCCAGGGAGAGCGTTCCTATGACATCTATTCCCGGCTCCTCAAAGACAGGATCGTCTTTATAGACGGTGAAATAAACGATATTACCGCCGATCTTGTTGTGGCCCAGCTCCTCTTTCTCGACGGGCAGGATACGGAAAAAGACATTAACATCTACATCAATTCTCCGGGCGGCAGCGTTACCGCCGGACTTGCAATCTACGATACGATGCAGCATGTAAAAAGTGATGTACAGACGATATGTCTCGGGCAGGCGGCCAGCATGGCGGCTCTCATTCTTGTTGCCGGAGCGCCGGGAAAACGTATGGTGCTTCCCTCTTCCAGGGTACTCATACACCAGCCCTGGGGCGGCGCCCAGGGACAGGCCAGGGATATCGGTATACAGGCAAGGGAGATCATCCGCCTCAAGCGGCTTACCATTGAATATTTTGCACAACACACAGGCAAGAGTTATGATGAAATTGCTCAGGATATGGAGCGGGATTTCTACATGTCGGCCCAGGACGCGGTAAGCTATGGAGCGGCAGATTCTGTCCTGGTAAGGGAGAAACATGGCAAAGTTTCGTAACAACACAAACAGTTTTGAGCGTATCTGCTCCTTCTGCGGCAAGAGCGCGGGAACGGCCCGGCGGCTTATTGCGGGGCCCAAGGACATATTTATCTGCGATGAGTGTGTCGAAGTCTGCCGGAAGATCCTCAGCGAAGAGGATCATGAACTGGCGGCCCAGTTTACAGGCGACATTCCCACTCCCAGGGAGATCAAGACTTACCTTGACAGCTACATAATCGGTCAGGAAGCGGCAAAGAAGGCCCTCTCCGTGGCGGTGTACAATCACTACAAGCGTATTGCCAACCCTGCCCGGGAACCGGATGATGTCGAGATTGAAAAATCAAATGTGCTTCTTATCGGCCCCACGGGAACGGGGAAAACCCTCCTGGCCAAAACTCTGGCCCGTAAACTCAAGGTACCCTTTGCCATTGTCGATGCTACTACCCTCACCGAGGCCGGTTATGTGGGTGAGGATGTTGAAAATATCCTCCTCAAGCTGATTCAGAATGCGGGCGGGAACATTGCCTCGGCCGAACGGGGCATCGTGTATATCGATGAAATCGACAAGATTGCCCGGAAAGGGGAAAATGTCTCCATTACCAGGGATGTTTCAGGCGAAGGCGTGCAGCAGGCCCTCCTCAAGATCATCGAAGGCACCGTAGCCAGTGTGCCGCCCCAGGGAGGCCGCAAGCATCCAAATCAGGAGATGATACGGATAAACACCGGTGACATTCTCTTTATCTGCGGCGGCGCCTTTGTCGGCCTGGATAAGATGATTGAACAGCGGGTGGTTCAGCATCCGATGGGCTTCGGATCGGAGAGTACCGAGAGAGGAAGCAAAAGTATCAGGGAACTTTTTGACGCCCTGCACCCCGACGATCTTATCCACTACGGCATGATCCCCGAATTTATCGGCAGGCTTCCTATTACCGTAAGTCTTGAGGAACTCAAGCAGAACGATCTGAAGCGGATCATCACCGAGCCGAAGAACGCCATCGTCAAGCAGTACCAGGCTTCCCTGGCTATTGACAATGTAAAACTTGAATTTACCGAAGGGGCCATCAACGCCATTGCCGATACGGCCATCAAACAAAAAACCGGCGCCAGGGGACTGCGGGCCATTGTAGAAAAAATCATGACCGACATCATGTATGAAATTCCATCAATAGAGGGTGAAAAACAGGTTACCATCACCCAGGAAGTGGTGGAGAAGGCTGAACCGCCGGAGATTCACCCGCTGGCAAAGAGTGCATGAAAGGCGGTGTCTCACAGTTCTTTTCCGCATTAAAGGGAAAAACCGGCAGCCTCGCCCTGAATATTCTGGGCGACAGTAACGCCGCGACCCTTACCGAATCCTTTCCCCTCCTCCCCTTGAAAGAACTGGTTCTCTTTCCCAACACGGTAACTCCGCTTTTTATAACCCAGAAGCCGGGAGTTCTTGCCGTTGAAACAGCCCTGCGGCAGGAACTGAGGCTCTTTGCCGCCTCTACAAAGTCCAAAGAAGACAACAGTACTTCTCCGGCAGGAACGGTGGTACGGATCGTCCAGCATTTGCGGCTTCCGGACGGCGGTTTCCGGATTGTACTGCAGGGAGAATACAGGGGGCTCGTGGTCAATGCCGAAGAAGACAGGGAGCACGTCAGAGTCTGGGTCAAGCCCTTCAAGGCTGTAAAAAGCGGAGAGTCTCTCGATTCGGAAACAGAAGCCCTGATGAGGGCTGTACAGAAATCCTTTGCCCAGTATGCTGAACTTTCAAAAAAAATCTCAACCGAAACGATCTCCGCGGCTGAACGGAGCGAAAACCCGGAACGGCTTTGCAACCTTGTCTGCAATTCCCTTGCGGTACGGGTGGAGAGGAAACTGGCGCTTATCGGCATTGAAGATCCCCGGGACAGGCTTATCGCCGTTCTTGAAAGCCTTGAAGCGGAAAATGAGATCTTTGGAATTCAGAGAAACATTTCCGGCAAGGTAAAAAGCCGGATGGAACGGAATCAGCGGGAATACTTCCTCAATGAACAACTCCGGGAGATCAACAAGGAACTGGGCAAGGAAGACGCGGTTGATGAATTTGAAGAAATAGAAAAGGCCTTACTGGCAAAGAATCCCGGAGAGGAAGTGCTGGAAAAGGCCCGGAAAGAAATAAAAAGGATCCGTAAACTCCAGCCGCTTTCCCCCGAGGCGGGAGTTCTGCGCGGTTACCTTGAATGGCTGGCAGACCTCCCCTGGAGCGAGTACAGTCCCGATTCCATTGAACTTTCGGAAGCGGAAAAAATCCTTGACGAGGACCACTTCGGCATGAAGAAGGCTAAGGAACGCATTCTGGAATTCATTGCGGTACGGCAGCTTTCCGGGGGCAGCAATGAAAAGGCGGCTGTCCGCGGGCCCATTCTCTGCTTTGTGGGGCCGCCGGGAACGGGGAAGACAAGCCTCGGGAAGTCGGTGGCGCGGTCTTTGGGCCGCCGGTTTGTACGGATCTCCCTGGGCGGAGTACGGGACGAGGCCGAAATCCGGGGCCACCGCAAGACCTATGTGGGATCCCTGCCGGGGAAGATCATTCAGTCCATGCGGAAAGTCAGGACGATGAACCCCGTGTTTCTGCTGGATGAAATCGACAAGCTTTCCAGCGACTTCCGGGGAGATCCTGCCTCCGCCCTGCTTGAGGTGCTGGATCCGGAACAGAATTCAAGTTTTACCGATCACTATCTGGAACTGGCCTACGATCTGTCCAAAGTGCTTTTCATCACTACCGCGAATTCACTCTATGGAATCCCCTACCCCCTTTTGGACCGGATGGAGATTATTGAGATACCCGGTTACGGGGAAAACGAAAAACTTTCGATAGCGAAACAGTTTCTCTTTCCCAAGGAGCTTGAGGAAAATGGTCTTAGCGATGCGCAGATCAGCATCAGGGATGACGCGTTGCTGGAAATAATCCGGCACTGGACCATGGAATCGGGGGTACGGAACCTGGAACGGGAGATTGCCCGCTGTATCCGCCGTATTGCCAGGGATGCGGTAAAAAGAGGCTACAGAATAGAACGGCCCGTTCCGCAACATGAAGCCGAACCCCTGGGCGAAGATGCGGGCAAGGAAGGGGAACTTTCCAAAGGCAAAAGTAAACCGATCGGCTCCTTCAAAAAGATTATCTCAAAAGGGGATCTTGAAAAGCTTCTGGGCCGGAGGAAGTACAAAAACGATGTGGTATTCAAGGAAGCCCGGATCGGGGTTACATACGGTCTTGCATGGACTGAAACAGGCGGGGCCATGCTGCCTGTGGAGACCAGCCGTTTCCCCGGCAGCGGAGATTTAATCATCACCGGAAATTTGGGAGACGTGATGAAGGAAAGCGCCCGGATTGCCCTCTCTTACCTCCGCAGTGTGCAGGATAACTATCATTTCTGCTTCAAGGATATTGGGAAAAACGATTTTCATATCCATGTGCCGGAAGGGGCCATACCAAAAGACGGGCCCTCCGCGGGGATAACCCTGGCCTCTTCCCTCCTTTCCACGCTCTGCCGGAAAGCACCCTTGCCGGGCATTGCCATGACCGGGGAACTTACCCTGACAGGCAGGATACTCCCCATCGGGGGGCTTAAGGAGAAGCTCCTTGCCGCCATAAGGAACGGCATTGAACGGGTACTGCTCCCCCTGGAAAACAGGGAAGACTGGGAAGAGCTGGATAAAGATATCCGCAGTGCGCTCAAGGCGGACTTTGTGGAGAGGGCCAATGACGCTTTCGCCATTCTCTTTGAGCCTGGTATTCTCAAGACTCCGCGGAAGTCTTATACGGCCGGGAAACCACGCCGGCGGTCTCCAGAATAACCGCCAAAATCCGTTCCGCGGAACGATCCCAGGAAAACTCCTTTACACGCTCCAGACCCAGACGGCGGCACTCCGAGGCAAGTTCACGGTCGGTTGCGAGGCTCACCATCCTGTCCGCCATGTCTTCCGCGTCCAGCGGATCAAAGTAGAGGGCGGCGTGTTCCGCGGCTTCCAGGAGAGAGGCTGCCCTGGCGCAGGCCACGGGAACCCCGCTTGCCATGGCTTCAAGAACACCCATGCCGAAGCCTTCATACATTGAAGGAAAAACCACCATGTCGGCGCCGGAGTAGAGTTCCGGAAGGCTCTTTGGAGGGAAGTGTCCGGTAAAAAAGATGTCGCCCCTGTAGGCCGAAGCCTCGGCGGTTTCCCTTACCTTTTCGGCGCCGTGGGCTTCCGCTCCGGCCAATACCAGACGGTGGGGGAATTTTGTCCTTTCCTTGAAAATTCCAAAGGCCTTTATCAGGGTAACATGGTTTTTTATGGGGTGATCGAGCCGGGAAGTATAGAGAATATAGGGCCGGTTGAAACTGAAAGGCTGGATAAGCACCACCGCTTCGTCATTTATGGGCCGCGGATAAAAATTTGAGTGATCTATCCCGTTTGGAATCACCTCAATACGGTTTTCATTTACTCCGGCCAGTTCAACCAGCTCCTGTTTGACAAAGTTACTCACCGCAATGATCCTGTCCAGCCGGCGGAGCGCGCTGGGAAGCATCATCCTGATAACGGCTCCCAGATGCCTGCGCGTTTTACGGGTTCCGTAGTAGGCCGCCATGTCGTGAACTATGCCGATGGTGGGACAGGGGGAAGCATTGGGCAGGCGTCTGTGGGCCGCGGGAAAGAGACAGGCGTTGTAGGAACGGCTTGAGGCAAAATCGGGATACTTGAAGATATGCCATAGTGAATTGGCAGTCGTACCCTTTACAAAACATTGCGGCACAAAATCCAGGGCCGGCGCGTCCTCACTATAGGTAAAGCGGTCATATTCCCAGCCAAAAAGCTCATAATTCGCGCCGGAAGGCGGAATCCGTTTTAAAAATTCCTTGAGACAGAGGCCGATTCCGGTTTTACCGCTGTCGCAGGCGAAGGTATCAATACCTATTTTCATCATGAACCTCCGCTTCGATCTGTATTTATTTATCATAACAGCCGGAGGAGAATAAAGCAATATAAAAAGAAGGCGAACAGGAATCCCGGATAAAGAAGAATTTTTACCACGGAATTTTACGGAGGAAAGAAGGGGAATCTTTACCGCGAAGTCAAAGAAGTCGAAAAAGTTTTAAGAGGAAGGCGGGCTTGCGAATGAAATGAAGAATTTTTTGCCATGGAGTTCACGGCGGTTTTATAAGCCCTCTTTGGATAAGCTTATTTCTCAATCATGCGTTACATCCTTTGGTGGTGTTTTATACGGATTCGGGAATTATTTAATCGTTTTATTTATACAAGTCATTATCGTATCTCTTTTTTCATTCCATAGATGCATGGCGCCGCCATTGCAATTTTTATAATCTGTACAATCTGTACAAATTCCTGCCTTCATCCAATTACGATTTCTCATAATCTCAAACCGATTATTCCATACTTCCGGAAAATTGTCAGTGTAAATATTCCCTTGCACAAAATTTCGGTTGATATTTGGACACGCCGATATTGATCCGTCTATCAGTACTGAAGCTATATTTATTCCCGCATGACAAAAAAAATAGGAATCCCGTACTCGTTTTTCATATTTTCCAACATATGCCTCACAGCTAAATTTAACATCAATGTCACTTTTTATACGAGAGAGGACAATAAAATCCATCAACTGTTTTAATTCATTGGATGTTAATATCATATCATTATTGTTTACAGCCCTTCCAATAGGCGCTATGGTAAACAGCCGCCACGCTTTTACCTTTTTTGAAATCAAAAATTCTTTAAGATCGGAAAGCTCACTAATATTTTTTCGATTAACGCACGTAACAACATCATAGGTCAAGCCTTTTGAAGATACAATCAAATCCAATGCCTTAACCGCATTTTCAAAACTTTTTTTGTTTGACCTGAGCCAATTATGACTGTTTTCAAGTCCGTCAAGACTTAGGGTTACCGTCCTCATCCCCGCCGCGAGCAGTCTGGCGTGAATATCAAAGGTATAACCATACCCATTGGTAACAATTCCCCAGCGAAAACCGTGTTCCCGTAAAGTTTTGCCGCACAAAACCAGATCTTTCCGCAACAGCGGTTCTCCGCCCGTTATTGCTATTGTTATGACATTCTCCTTATACATTTTCTTTATGGGCAGTATAGCCTGCAAAAAATCGTTAAAGGGCATATCAGGTATCGTGGAATCGGAGGTACAATCCGATCCGCAATGCAAACACGCCAAATTACACCGTTGGGTACATTCCCAGAACAGATAATTTAATTCATGTAATTTTGTTTCATTCTGTTTAAATAGACGATGCAGATAGAGTAAAACTTTATTCGGCATCATCCAAGAATACATCTCCCAGGTCCATTTTATCTTTTGACAAATCGACAGAAATTTCCGTTGATAAATATGAACCGTTTTCCGTGCCGTCAATGTCCTCCAATTGTATGACGCAAATTTCATCCTGCGGGACATAGAACTGAAATTTACCGGTGTTATCCGTTAGCTCATATTGATACATATCCTTAACCGAGATTTTTATTCCCTCAATCGGGTCATTGGTTGTTTTCGATTTTACAGTGCCCCGTACCAGAACGTCCAGTCCTATAGGGGTTCCATAACATGCCTGGAATACCAGCGCTACAGTAGTTAATCCTAATCCGGTGTAAATTTTTCTTAAAATCTTACGGCCGGTTTCTTTCGTCAGTTTCATGAAATTTCCTTCATTTTACATCCGCATATCACCAGGCCAAAAAAGAAAACCATAATTTTCAATTTTAACCGCATCTGCCCCCCTTGCCGTCAACAGTTTTTACGGTATTGTCTCGCTTACCTCCGCTGATAGTTCGCTGTCGGAAAAAGCACTGGTACCATACACCATTCATAAAGATTAATATACATCCGTTTTTTAATTTCGTCAAGAAAAACACAAAAATTCGGAAAATTTTCGTACGGATACCCCCTTCCGTCCGTACCGGCCAGTCTTTCAAGGCGTCATTTCAGGCCCTTTTTTCCCTTTCCTGACTTGATTTATCAGCAATTTAGACGTTTCGGAGGGAAAAGGAGAAAGACAGCAATTCTCCATTAAAAAACTTCTTCGACTTCTTCGACTTTTTGTGGTAATCTCTTCCTCTTTCGTTCGAGTAGTTTGTGGTTATTTTAGATGGAGAATTGCTGATTGAAGGAATTCCCAAACGCTCAAACGGTTGAAAAGAATTATTTGGGTTATGCGAATATACCGGAATACTGTTTTATTTCTTTTTATTTTACACGCGGCAAGGTTTCAACAATAACTTTTGTTGACGATTTTTATTAGACTCGTATACAGAGACTCGTGGGTATTTTGGGATAAAGCTGTTGCGGTTTTGACGGTTTCATGGTATAGTCAGGTATGCGTTGCCCCCATTGCGGCAGTTTTGACGACAAGGTAATTGAATCCCGTACCCTGGCCGACGGAGAAGCGATCCGGCGGCGGAGGGAGTGTAACGGCTGCGGTTTCCGCTTTACCAGCTACGAGCGTATCGAAGACAGATATTTTATGGTGATCAAAAGGGACGGCAGGCGGGAACCCTTTGAAAGGTCAAAAATCGAAAGAGGTGTTCAGCGCGCGCTGGAAAAGAGGCCTGTCTCCCAGATGAGCATAGAGAACCTCGTCAATGAGGTGGAGGATCAATCCGCCATCATGGGTAAGGTAAACCACGAGATTGATTCTGTGGTAATCGGAGACCTGATCCTCTCCAAGCTTAAACGCATAGACAAGGTTGCCTATATCCGCTTTGCCTCGGTGTACCGGCATTTTGAGGATCTTGATGAATTTGTCAGGGAAATCAGGGAGGTTCGTCCATAATCCTCCGCGCGGGCCCCGATGATTCAGGCCGCCGTCTTGACCGGATTCTCCGCAAGGCCCTGCCCGAGATTCCCCTCTCGGCCATCCAGCGCCTGCTCCGCCAGGGCCGGGTAAAGCTGGACGGCAAAAGAGCGGGGCCGGAAACCCGTATCCGGCCGGGCCAGAGTATCAGCTTTCCCGGCCGGGAAAACGAAGGAGCCTCCCCGCTTACGGAACCCCAACCGGGCCTGCAAGGTGAAGGTGTGCTGCATGGTTCCCCTCTTAATATACTCTACGAAGATACCGGCCTTCTCATACTGAACAAACCCGCGGGACTGGCAAGCCACGGAAAAGAGAGCCTTGAAACCCTGGTACGCGGCTACCTCTCGCCGAAACTTTCCCCTTCCCTTTCCTTCAGGCCCGGCCCCCTGCACAGACTCGACAAGCCTTCAAGCGGCATCATCGCCTTTTCGACAAGCCTTGCGGGGGCAAGGGCCTTCAGCACGGCGCTTCGGGAAAGGCTGCTGATTAAACAGTACCTTGCCATCGTGGAGGGTCTTGTCGGGGATGAAGAGTTTTGGGAGGAGGATCTTGAACGGGACAGGGAGAGCGGCATAAGCCGTATACATGAAGGGCCCGCACAATCGCTGCACATATCTGTACAGGGACGCCGGGGGGAGGATCTTCCGAAAAAGGCAGTCACAAGAGTCAGGCCCCTTGTCTCCGGCAGAACATACAGCCTTATCCGCGCGGAGATCGAAACCGGAAGAACCCACCAGATTCGCGCCCAGGCTGCCTTCCACGGACATCCGCTGGCAGGCGACAGGAAGTATCGAGGCCGCGCCGGGGGCCGGGGCTTCTTCCTTCATGCGTGGCGGTTCCTGAAAACCGGCGAAGCGGAAATCCTGCTCCCCGCCCTGCCCCACAGTATTACTGCGCCTCTGCCCGAAAAATTCAGCTCCCGGATTGAGGAGTTATTTCCCGGTTTCATTCCTGAATAAGATGCCGTTTCCGCTTTACCTTCTGCGCGGCAAAGCCCTATAATAAAAACATGTGGCGGGACATCTTCTGGAAGATAAAAAAGGTAAAAACCCTGGCTCTCGTCGGGGAAAGCGGCACGGGAAAGAGTTTCCGGGCAGCCCTGGTAGCCCAGAAGTACGGGGTGGATTTTATCATTGACGACGGGCTTTTGATCCGGGAAAACCGGATTCTGGCGGGACACTCCGCCAAGAAGGAGAAAACCTTTATGGCGGCGGTCAAGGTGGCCCTCTTTGACGAAAAGGCACAGCGGGATGAGGTTGCCCGCAAGCTCCAGGGAGAAAAGTTCAAGAAGATACTGATTCTGGGAACAAGCGAAAAGATGGTAAACAAGATTGCCGCCCGGCTGCAGCTTCCCCCTCCTTCAAAGCTCATCAAGATAGAGGACATCGCCACCCAGGAGGAAATCGACAAGGCAATCCGTACCAGGCGCATAGAGGGGAAACATGTCATCCCCGTACCCTCCATCGAAATCAAGCGGAGCTATCCCCACATTTTTTATGATGCCATCAGAATCTTCCGCCGGAAGGGAGGGCCGACAGGGATTGCGTCGACACTCAAGGTTCACGAAAAGTCGGTAGTACGGCCTGAATACTCAAAGCGGGGCAAGGTGATGATCAGCGAAGCGGCCCTGAGCCAGATGGTTATCCACTGCATAGATGAGTATAATCCGGGAATCAAAATAAAAAAAATTGTCATCAAGGATGAAGAGATGGGCTACAGGCTCGCCCTTACCATTGATGTGCCCTACGGTACCCAATTGGGGGGAAACATGCATGCCCTGCAGCAGTACATTATCGACAACCTCGAACGCTATACCAGTATACTTATTGAAGAGGTTAATATTATCATTGACAAGATTGCGGAATAGGTGTTTTCAGGAAGGAGGCTTGAGTGAAAAAAACAGGATTGGCTCTGACAGCGGTACTGTTACTGTTTGCGGGCGGAAGACTTTTTGCCCAGAGCGGGGCCGGAAACGTTCATTATGTATTTTCAGGAGACAGCCGCATGACGGACCTTCTTTCAAAAGAACTGGAAGCCCGGTTTGCGGTATACAACAGGCTTTTCCGTTTTGATGAATCAAAGGCCGCATTGCCCCTGCGGGTCAGGCTTATCGATAACGGACAGGCCTACACCGATTATGTCGGTTCAAGACTTGGTTCTGCCAGGCCGGGGGCTGTGTACCTTCACTACGCAAGTCCCGAAAGACGGGAACTGGTAATCCACACGGCCGCCGATGAAAGTGCCGGACAGATTCCCCACCAGGCATTCATTCAGTTTTTACGGGCCTTTGTGTCCAACCCGCCGGCATGGATACGGGAAGGATTTGCCGTCTATTTCAGCAGCCTCAAGGCCGGTGAAAACGGGGAACTCTCCTATGAGGAAAACCTCTCCTGGCTTAATACGGTAAAGACCATGGGAAGCGGAATGCCCCGGATAGAGGCAATTTTACTGGCGGATAACAGAACTGTGCCGGAAAACTTTCAGGCCTCCGCCTGGGCTCTGGTTTCCTTCTTTCTCAATTCCGGAAGGGAAGAATACTTTAGAACCATGATAGAAAGCTTCATGATCCTTGACAATGCAAAAAGCGCCGCGGAAAACGGGGAGGCGGTATATGAGCGGATTTCCGCGTGGTCTCCCCAGCCTGCCCTTTCCGCGGACTTTAGTTCCTATATCGCCTCCCGCAGAACCTTTGCGGAACTGGTAGATGAAGGCACAAAGGCTTACGGCTCAGGAGATCCCATCACCGCGGAACTGGCCTTTATAGCCGCGCTGGATCAGAAACCGGCACAGCACATTCCCTATTATTATCTGGGCCTTATTGCCTATGACGAAAAAAATTACAATCTTGCGGAACAATACTACCGTTCCAGTCTTGAGTACGGAGCGGACAGGGCCCTTATCTCCTATGCGCTGGGACTTAACTCCGTTGCCGCGGGCAAAAACAACGAAGCCGTGGTTTTTCTTCAGGATGCCGCCGCGGCTTCTCCGGAAAGATACAAGGATCGGGTAGAGATACTGTTGGATCGGATTAAGTAGCGGCGGCTCCTCAGTCGCCGGCCGGCCGCCTGCGTCTCCTCCGTTTTGCGGGAGGAGATTCGCCTGAAATTTCCGCCGGATGAGCGGCATTTCCGCTGCGGGAACCCTGCCGCATGGCGCTGTTCCGTTCGGTAAAACGGGATTTTTTGATGACTATGCCGTGTTCGGCAAGGATCATCCTTACGGCATGATCCAGTTCCATGCGGGGAAGATTCATGGGCAGTACAAACGAGCGCGCCGCGGCAAAAACATTCTTGTAGATTTCCTGATGACTCAAAGGCAGATCTTCCTGCCCTTCATCCCAGAGAGCCTCTTCTTCAAGATAATCCCGGACAAGGGCCGAAATGATTTCTCCGGGACGGTTTTTGAAGTCTTCCCTGTTGAGGAGTCCAAGGGTGGAAAGGTAGCGGCCGCGGAAAGCCGGTTTCTCTTTCATGAGACGCGAGGCTCCCGGCTGCAGATACCGATAGAGACCGAGTTCCTCAAGACGGGCAACAATGCCGCCTGCCTGCGAGGAATGGATGATCTTGTTGATCTCTTCGGTGAGGCGTGAGGGGGATACCGAGGCAAGCAGAGATGCCTGTTTGCGGATCTTCCAGCGGACTTTCATGGAAAGGGGGAATCCGGTAATCGCCGAATACTTTACCGCGCGGAGCATCCGCACCGGGTCTCCTGAAAAAATCATGTTGAGCGGGATGATGGGCCTGATGCAGCGGGAACGGATATCCTTCATGCCGCCCACATAGTCTACAACAATCTGCTGCTGGGGATCGTAAAGAAGAGCATTAAAGGTAAAGTCCCTGCGGAGTACATCTTCGTCAATAGTACCAAAGATGTTGCTTTCCGGACTGTCCAAAAGGGAACGGAAGGTGGACACTTCAAAAATTTTCGGGCCAAAGTAAACATGAACCAGGCGGAAACGGTGGCCGATGATGCGGGCATTGCGGAATATCTTTTTTATCTTTCCCGGACTCGCGTCGCAGGCAATGTCAAAATCCTTTGGTTTCTTTCCCAGAATAAGATCCCGGACCGCGCCCCCTACGATATATGCCTCGTGTCCCGAAGCCTTCAGCCTGGTAACAACACTGACAGCATCACTGTCAATATCGAAAAAGTTTATACCGTGTTCATCCTGGGTGTATACGACAGCCTTCTTGATTCGTTTTCCGTTTTCCCCTGTTGAATACCTGATCCGCAAAGTATCTCTCCGTCTTTTATGGAGGCCACTCCAGTTTTTTAAGCCGGCTCAATATGCCGTTTTAACCATGAAAGAAGATTTTCCGTTACTTCCTCCCGGTTGCTTTCATTCAATGTCTCGTGCCGGGCGCCGGGATAGAGAACAAACTCCAGATCCTTGACACCAATACTGCGGTAAGTTTCCACAAGAGCCGTAGGGCTTTTACCCATTTCCCCTACCGGATCGGAGGTACCCGCAAAAATATACACCGGTATATCCTTCGGCATCTTCTCCAACGCTTCCCGCCGGTGGATACGGTCCAGGGCCTTGATCAGATCCCGGTAGAAACCCCAGGTATAGCTGACTCTGCAGAGGCTGTCGGCAAGGAAACGATCCACCTCTTCCTGATCCCTGGAGATCCAGTCAAAAGAAGTTCTGTTGGGCCTGAAAGGTTTACTGTAAAATCTGTTTACAACAAGAGAAGCCAGGAAAGAGACACGCCGTTCTCCCCGGACAAAGGCAAGAAAGGTAATGAGGGGAAGGCTTAAGTTTACCTTGAGGCCGCCGGGGCCCCGGCTTCCCGAAAGAATGCAGCCTTCAAAACCGGAATATTTTTCAAAGCACTCCTGAACAATAAAAGAACCCCAGGAATGTCCCAGGATGAACAGAGGCGCCGCGGGCCTCTTCTCCCGAATCAGGCGGTTAAGCTGTACAATATCGGCGCATACCCTTGAAAATCCGCCGCCGCCGCAGTACCCCCTCAGGCCGCCCTTGTCCTCTCCGTTCACAGAACTATCCGCGGTCTTGCCGTGACCCCGCTGATCCGCGGCCCACACCTCAAAACCTGCCTTACAAAGGGTTTCGGCCAGCCGTTTGTAACGGCGGCCATGTTCGCTCATGCCGTGAACAATATGAAGAACAGCCAGAGGCTTCTCCGCAAAAGCCCGGGAGACCCAGACGCGGAGGAAGATACGCCCACCATCATCACAGTTGAACCATTGGGCATCTTCCTGCAGCATGAATTGTTCATCCATACGCCTATTCTATCCTGATGTTCCCCTTCTTTCAACCTTACACCGTACACTCGCCGACAGGAGGGAGACATGATAGAATGAACCATGCCTATCGGAGATATTTTTGCCTGCAGAATTGAAAAAATAAGTTCCGGCGGGGACGGAATATCCTTTATAAAAACCCCCGGAGGAGATAAACGGGTCTTTATAGGCCTTTCGGCTCCCGGAGACGAGCTTGTCTGCCGCATTACACGCGAACAATCGCGCTGGGCAAAAGCGGAAATTGTTGAAATACATGAAGCCTCTCCCCTAAGAGTGAATCCGCCCTGTCCTCTCTACAGACGCTGCGGCGGCTGTTCCCTCCAGCATCTTGGCTACGAGGCCCAACTGGAAGCGAAAAAAGGCATTCTGGAGGAGGCTTTTACGAGAATCGGAGGCTTTGAAAAAATACCCTGTATAGAGACTGAAGCCTCTTCCCCCTGGGAATACCGGAACAGGATGCAGTTCCACACAGTGCGGCAGGATCATGTCCGGGCGCGTTCCCTTTCCGGAAAATCCATACTTCCCCGCAGCGTTTCCCTTCTGGGCCTCAAGGCCCGTAAAAGTGCGGAAATTGTCTCCCTGGACGATTGCCCCATTGCGGATCCCCTGATCCGGAAGGCTCTGAAAAACCGGGAAGGCATAAAAGCGCCACCGGGTAAAGACCGTTTTACCGTCTATGCCCGGAATGGGCTTCTTCTCTGTGAAGGGGGAACAAGCCGGGGCAAAACCGCTCTTCTCGGCAGGGAAATAGGCATTGACGCGGGGGTTTTCTTCCAGAGTAACGGGGAAATGCTTGAAAAACTGTGCAAAGATATTCTTGAAACTACGGAACAGGCTGAAAAAGACCTTCCCGCGGCGGATATTTTCTGCGGGGTGGGAACTTTTTCACTTTTTCTCACCGGGCTGTTTCCCCATATAGAACTGGTGGAGATAAACAGGCAGGCCCTCTCTCTTGCGCGGGAGAATCTTCGTTTTGCGGCCGGGAAAAGGGAATTCTTTGCCCTGAGGGATGAGGTATGGGCGAAACAGGCCGAAAAACCTTACGGCTTTGTTGTCGCGGATCCCCCGAGGGAAGGTTTTTCTCCGGGACTGCTGGCCTGGTTCTGTAAAAAGGGCCCTCCCCGGCTGGTCTATGTGTCCTGCGACGCGGCTACACTGGCCAGGGATGCGGGGGCATTGAAAAAAGGAGGCTATACGCTTCATTCACTGAAACTTTTTGATTTTTATCCCCAGACGGCCCATATTGAAAGTATGGCTGTTTTTATCAGGGAATAGAGAATAGTGAAACATGAAACGGGCCGGATTTTTTTAAGGGTTTTCCTGTTGTTTCTCTGTCTGAATCCTGGAGCGCAGGCAGAGGACGGAGGAGAAGCCGCGGCAAAACCGCTCTGGCGGCAGGCAATGGGCGGGGTCATGATCGGGATCCCCACGGTGCAGGCCCAGTCCATCGTAGTGGTTCTGGACAGCGGAAATATCAAGGCATATTCGGATCAGGGGAAACCGCTCTGGGCTTTTTTCGCGCGGGGCAGGCTTTCCCCCTATGTGTCACGTTCTCCCGAAGGTACAAGCTATATATCCAGGACCAATGGTACCTTTATTGCCGTGAACCGTTCGGGCAGGGAACTGTGGCGCGCCAATCCCGGCGGCCCCCTGGTTTCTCCCGCGGTCTGCGGCTGGGACGGGAGGATCTTCATCCCCACGGAGCGGCGGATAAGCTGTTTTACCGCATCCGGGCAGCGGCTCTGGGAGCTTGCCCTGGACAATTCTCTCTCCCTTCCCCTCAAACCGGATCAGAAAGGCGGTCTTATAGCGGCTTTGGGAAACGGGACTTTCCTCTCGGTAGATCCCTTCGGCTTTTCGACAGCATACAGCCTCAGGGATGATCCCGCGGCGATCCTCTCCCTGCCCCCCATAAAAAACAGGGGCAGCTACCGTTTTTTGGTTCTCTATAAAAACACCCGGGCGGAGATCATCGATCCTGATGCGGAAAGCGGGAGACCCTATACCTTGCCCCGGCTTCCCGGCCCGCCTCTGGCCGCGGCCGGCCGCATGAACAGGGTCGCCGCATTGCTGGAGGACGGAACGGCTCTGCTTATCTCGGGAGATGACGGAAGTTTTCTCTGGACAGGGGAAAGCCATATATCCGGCCGGAGGAGCGGCGAAGACTTAGCCTCGGTACTCTACGACGAGCGGGGAATCTACTTCCTCAGCAGGAGCGGGGCCAGCGGTTTTACCGAAGACGGAAGGAGGCTCTGGCTGATACGGCTCGACGGGGCCGCCGCAATCCCCGCCTTTGACGACGAGGGCTTCCTCTATTCCGGGGGAAGCGACTGGATTCTCAACGCATACAGGCTGGAAAACCGTGTCGGGAAGGGGCGGCAGTCCCTCTACGGCCCCATGAACGAAGGCCGCTACGGTACCGGAGACCCTCCCCCTTCGCCCTGGGCCTCTTACTATTACCGCTTTGAAGAAGGAGAACTCAAGGCCCGTTTCGCGGAAATCGATAATGCCGTGAAAAAAGGCTCTCTGGGAACTAATGAACTTGCCTATACCGCCTACCTCATGGAGGTGATAGGCGCAGGTATGGAGCAGCCCGGCGCATCGAAATTCCACCCTCCGGTTCAGCCTGCCTACAGGGTTCAGGCTCTTGAACTTCTGGGAAGCATCGGTTCCAGGGAAACCCTGCCCTTTCTGGCGGATATCTTTAGCCGGGAGAGCGATCCGGTCGTCAAGGCCCGCAGCGCCCGGGCTGTCGGGACTATCGGCATCGATCCTGAAGGCCTTGCCATGAGGGCCTTTATGCAATCGATCTATAAGGCCCAGGAGGATGATCAGGTGCTCATGGCCCTGTGTTCCGCCGTCGGCGCTCTCTGCCGCTTTTCGGGCCCTCCCCTAAGCGACACGGGAGTACGGCTTCTCAATTCCCTCTCCGCGGGAGACAGACCCGGGCCGGTTCAGGTCCAGGCCCTCCGGGAACTGAAAAGCCTCAAGTGACAGCGTAACGAGGATTTATAATTTGAGTCTTTTTCATCTATGATGTATGATATGCTATATTATGATCGAGCGAAGGAGTTGAAGAAATGGCAGAAAGAAACAAATATCCGGGGTTGTTCCAAAACTTCATATATATTTTCCTTTTCGTTACAGGTCTTGCTTTTGCCCAGGTGGATCAGGCGGAACTGGAGCAGAATCAGGATCCGGTGGTCTTTATCAACTATGAAGGCCCCCAGTCCCGGATCGAAACCAGGGCCCAGATACGGACTATCGGCTATGGCCTGGGACTCTCCGCACGCAACGGTCAGACCAGTACCGGGGCGGGAAACCGTTACTTTGTGATCCATTCGGTTTCCCCAAAGGACGGCGATAAACTCGATTCGGATATTTTCGGACTGGGAGTAGACACGGGGGTGGATCACATCAGGAACCTGAGAACCATCATTCAGGGTTATCTTGAGGGGGCCTACGACTATTCCCCCGAGGACGCGGCCCTGCTTGCAAGATACGTGACCATCTACAACGCGGTATACCGGGGGAACCAGGATTACTTCGGCAGCCGTTACAAACAGGCGGTCGTGGGGTATCTTAGCCCTGAAAAAGCCGGTATTTCGATACGTTTCGATGAATGGCCGGGTCAGACGCTCATGCTCATTCCCCTTGGTCCCGGCGGCGCCGGTTCCCTGAGCGCGGTGAATACATCTTCGCTTTCGGACTCTTCGGTGGTGGAGGAGATGCGGCGGCAGGAAGACCGGGGTATCGAAGACCGTAAGGAGATGGTTGACCTCACGGAGAGGGAAGCCTCGGAGGCCGAACAGCGTGCCCAGGTTCAGCGGGAAGCCATACGGGAAGAAGAGCGCCGCATTGCCGAAGAACGCTCTCAGGTCAATCAGGAGCGGAACGAGACCGCCGGGGCGCGGGAGGAAACCCGGCAGGAACTTGCCCAGGGAACCATAAGCCCCGCGCAGGCCGAGGCCAGAAATGAAGAAATCGACCGGCGGGAACAGGCAAACGAAGAAAAATCCCGGGAACTTGACACAAGGGAAGAGAACCTTGCCGAGCGGAGGGAAGAGGCCGGACAAACCGAAGAATTTGCGGAACAGAAGAGTGAAGAGGCCCAGCAGCAACGGGAAGAGATAGCCAAAGATCAGCAGGAGATCATCATTGAAGAAGCTTCACGGCCCCAGACTGCGGAAGCCGGTATTCTGGGCGGCAGGATCGAAGTTCAGGGAAGTTCCGTGGGAAGGCTCCTCAGTCTCCAGCCCGGTTCAGGGGCGGAGCTTAAACGTTCACCGCTTGATACGGTAAACTTAAGAACAGTGGTGATGCTGGACGGCAAGATTCTTGCCATTGCCGGTGAAAACAGGGGGAACGGGGCGATCAGGCTTATTGAGATAAATGGCAGCAGTCTTGAGATGGTCAAACAGGGCGACATCGACATCCTGGAGGGAAGCCCCCTTTGGGTAAAGGGAAACGATCTGTATGCCATTGCCCTGGGCGGGGAAGGCGGTTCCCAAAGCCTCTATCTGGCCCGTTTCGATACCGGCCTCAAACAACTGGCACGGTCAACGGTAACGGTAAATCCCTTTGCCTCGGTGATCTTCCAGGGAGACTACCTCGCCACCCAGCGGACGGACGGTTCACCTCTCCTGCTCAAGCCGGCTGATCTGAGCGAATATAAATAGGGTTAGTCGCCGTAGATGTGATTCAGGCTGTGGAGAAGATCCAGGGCTTTTTCCCTGCACTGCCCGCAGCCGGTGCCTATCTTGGTGGCCGCCTGAAGATCCTCCCACGTGCGGGCTCCGTTTTGGTATGCGTGTTCAATATCCTTGTCGGTAATTGAAAGGCATGTGCAGATCTCCGTAGCGGCTTCCTTGAGCATCCCTTCCCGGCCTGTTTTGGAAAGATAGTCGTCAATCGCCGCCCGGAGCGCCTTGTCTCCCAGCACGGAACAGTGGATCTTGTTTTCGGGGAGGCCTCCCAGTTTCCGTACCAGATCCTCAGGTTTGATATTGTATGCGTCCCGGATATTCATGCCCTTGATCGTCTCCGAGAGCATGCTCGTGGAAGCAATGGCGCTGGCACAGCCGTAGGTCTTCCAGCGTACATCGCTGATAACATCTTCATCAATCTTGAGGAGCATCAGCATCTGATCCCCGCATTTGATATTCCCCGTCATCCCCTTGGCATTGTAGGGAAAGACCGACTCATCCCCGAATATGACATTTCTGGGATTGGTAAAGTGGTCTTTTACCGTATCTGAATATAACCAGTCCTTCATAAGCATAATCATTCTCCTGTAAAAGTCACGAGATGAGCGTTGACATGGCCCGCAGTTTCTCTATGATGGGCGGCAGGCTTTCGATAATATAATCTACGTCTTCTTCCGAAATTCCCCAACCCAGGCTGAAACGGATCGAACCGTGGGCCAGTTCAGGACCCGCGCCGATAGCCAGCAGCACGTGGGACGGGTCAAGGCTTCCCGAAGCGCAGGCCGAACCCGTGGAGGCTTCGATACCCGCCAGATCCATGGAGAGGAGTATCGCCTCCCCTTCCGCGCCGGGAAAAGAAACATTCAGGGTGTTGGGAAGTACATCCACAGGGTGTCCGTTTATCTTGATGTTGGGAATCTTTTCCAGAAGACCGTCCCGAAGCCGGTTACGGAGGGGACGGAGCCTTGCGCCGTAGGCATCTACCTGGCTCAGGGCTATTTCCGCGGCCTTGCCGAAACCCAGAATCCCCGGATTATTGTAGGTACCCGCCCGGATTCCGTCTTCCTGATGCCCTCCGTGGATAAGGGGAGAAATGGGAGCGCCTTTTCTGATATACAGTGCGCCGACACCTTTGGGCCCGTAGATCTTGTGGGCCGACATGGTCAAATAGTCGATCCGTAAATCCCGGACATTCACCGGTATTTTGCCTACCGCCTGTACGGCATCGGTATGTATCCACGCTCCGGCAGCCTTGACCAGCCGGGCAATCTCCTTGAGGTCTTCAATGGTGCCAATCTCGTTATTGGCCATCATCACCGACACAAAGAGGGTTTTGGGGCCAAGGGCGGCCGTAAACGCGTTCATATCGAGTTTGCCGTATTGATCCACCGGAATAAAATGAACCCTGAAGCCCAGACTTTCGGCATCCTTGCCTGAATTAAGCACACAGGGATGCTCTATGGCGGTGGTGATAAACTCATTCCGCCCTTCCTTAAAGGCCGCTCCGTTTTTGTCCGCGGCCAGCCGTTCCATGGTGCGGAACACCGTATTGTTCGACTCCGACCCTCCCGAGGTGAATATTACCGTCCCGGAAGCGTCCTTGAGGTTTCCGCCGGCATAGACACCAAGCAATGTGCCTACCGCACGGCGTGCTTCCTCCACCCGCGCGTGCGCATAGCGGCCCGAGGCGTGCATGCTGGAAGCGTTCCCATAGATATCGAGGTCTTCAATCATTGAGGCTTTTACCTCAGGATTGAGGGGTGTGGTCGCATTATAATCAACATAAATCCGTTTTTCGGACATTTTTTTCTCCATCTTCTCTTGCCTTATTATTGAATAAAAGCCAAAATCTTACAAGAAGTGTAAGCCTTTCCATACTATAATAATCATTTTTTAGTATCAAAGTCAATTCACATTTTGACTATATGATTAATAGGAATTATAGCGAAGATCCGGGTAATTCCTCTGGCAAGCTGAGGCCTTTTGCGGGTATACTGTAACCCGTACATGGAAAAAAACACACGCGTTGAAGAAGCGCTAAAAGTTCTGGATACGATGATTCTTTCCGCATCCGGCTGGCGCGGGGTTTTTGCGGAAGCAGGGGATGAGGAAAGCAGGGAGCCTGAGGTTTCCGGGCCGCATCTGCTTGTCGCGGCGGCCGCGGCGCGGGTATTTGAGGCATATCTTGAAGAGAAAAATCGAAACGCCAGGGCGCTCATCGTTCTGGGTTTTGATACCCGGCCTACAGGCCCTGCCCTTGCGGAAGCCATGCGGAAAAGCCTTACCTGCGAGCTGCGTTTCCTGGGAGTTTCCGCAGCCCCCGAAATTATGGCCTATACCCGGTTTCTTGCGGAAAAAGAGGGTGAAAGGCCCATCGGATTCATCTATATCTCGGCAAGCCACAATCCCGTGGGGCATAACGGTATCAAATTCGGCCTTGCGGACGGCGGAGTTATTCCGGGAACGGAAAACGCCAAACTTGCGGGCCGGCTTGCCGGAGCGGTTGAGGCCCTGTGTTCCGGAGAAGGGTTTCCCCTCAAACCGGAAGAAATATTCACCCCGGGAGAGATGAGGGGAGAAGATCCAGGCGGGACAGCGGTACTGAAAACGGAAGCCCTGAAGGCTTATATGGATTTTACCTGTATTGTAGCCGGAGGAGATCCTGTCATTGAAACGTTGAAAGAAGAGATCAAAAGGAGACCCCTGGGTATTGCCGCCGACTTTAACGGCTCGGCGAGAACCTGTTCCATCGACCGGGATTTTCTTGGACAGCTGGGGATACGCTTCAGGGCCATCAATGATACACCGGGCCTCATAGTCCACAAAATAGTGCCCGAGGGGGAATCCCTGGAGCCATGCAGGCTTTTTCTGGAAGAGTGCGGCCGCGAAGATCCGGCCTTTGTCCTGGGTTATGTGCCCGATTGCGACGGAGACCGGGGAAACATGGTGATCCGGGACGGAGAGAAGACGCGGGCCCTCGAGGCCCAGGAAGTTTTTGCGCTGTCCCTTATTGCGGAACTGGCCCATCTGGTTTATACCGGAGAACTCCGTTACGACAACAGCGGGAATGCGCTCGACAAGACGGCGGTGGCGGTAAACGATCCCACTTCGCTCAGAATAGACCGGATTGCCAGAGCCTTTGACGTGTCTGTTTTCCGGGCCGAGGTGGGAGAAGCCAATGTGGTAGGACTGGCACGCCTTCTGCGTACACAGGGTTACAAGGTACGGATACTGGGGGAAGGCTCCAACGGGGGGAATATCACCCACCCGGCCGCGGTACGGGATCCGCTCAACACGATCCTCTCCCTGGTAAAGCTTCTCTCTTTACGGGGAGACGGAAACAGGCAGGGTCTCTTTGAAATCTGGTGCAATCTTTCCGATCAGACGGAACTCTACCATCACGACTTCAGCCTTGCGGATATTCTCGCCAGCCTTCCGGCCTTTGTTACCACAGGAGCGGCGGCTCCGGAAGCCCAACTCCGGGTAAAAACCGGGGATCACGGCGTTTTGAAGGAAAAGTACCAGAGGATATTCCTCCGGGACTGGGAAGCAAAGAAAGATGAATTGAAGGGACGCTACGGCATTGCAGGATGGGAAGCGGCGGCCTATAGTGGTATGGAAGAAAAGAGGCGCCTTGCCCGTTTTGGCGAAGCAGGCAGGGGCGGTCTCAAGATCTATTTTTTGAATAGCGATGATTTTCCGGTGGCCTCAATATGGATGCGTGGTTCCGCCACGGAACCGGTATTCAGAGTCATAGCGGATGCGGAAGGCAGTGATCCCCGGCTTGAGCGGGAACTCATAGAATGGCAGCGAAAAATGGTACAAGAAGCGGAAGGAGTATAACATGGGTATCCGGGGTGAAATATTTTCCACCAAAGTCGCATTACCGAAGAGAACTTATTTCTTTAACGTCAAGGAAAACCGGCTGGGAGACCTCTATCTCAACATCGTGGAGAGCAAAAACAAGGAAACCGGGGGGTTTGACCGCCAGTCGGTCATTCTTTTTGCGGAAGATCTCCCCGAATTCCTGCGGGGTTTTGACGAATCCCTCAAGATTCTGGAAAAAAATGTACGGGAAAAGAATAAGAGAGTAATCGTAAAAAACCGCCCGGAGCGCCCGTCTGAAGCTTCCGGTGAAAAAAAACCGCCCCGCAAGCCGCGAGTGGTTAGGAGAGCAAAGCAAGACTGATAAGCGTGTTCGAAAAACCGAAGTTTTGGAACAGCCTCTGGCGTCTTGCGCGTTTTACAGATACCGGAAACTCATGCGCTGAATAGGGGAAGTCCCGTAGAGGCGGATTTTTTTGTAGTGGGCTTTAGTGGGGTAACCCTTGTGGCTTTCGTAACCGTACTGGGGGTAGAGCCAGGAATAGCGGATCATGAGCCTGTCCCGGCAGGTTTTGGCGAGGATCGAGGCGGCCATAACCGCGGGGATTTGGGCGTCCGCCTTGACCATGGTTTGACAGGGGACGGGAAGCGCAGGCGCCCTGTCGCCGTCCACGATGATGTTGAGCTTCGAGGGCTCGACGGCAGGGTTCTGCAGCTTGAGGGCTTCAAAGGCGCGTTCCATGGCGAGAAGGCTTGCCCTGAGTATATTGATCCTGTCGATTTCTACATTGGATGCCCAGCCCACACCCCAGGCAAGGGCTTTTTCCATGATCAGGATACGGGCCGCTTCCCGCCGGGATGCGGAAAGTTTTTTTGAATCGTTAAGCGTTTCCGTGGGAAAATTCGAAGGCAGAACCGCGGCCGCGGCGCAGACAGGCCCCGCCAGAGAGCCCCGGCCCGCCTCGTCAATGCCGCAGATACGTTTCATCGACCGCCCTACAGTTTCCCGTTGATCAGGGCCAACACCTCATGGAGTTCCCGATCCTGGGCATAGTATCTGTTCTCCAGTTCTTCATCCGTAAGACCCACGAGTTCGTGGCTCATATAGTGTATCCAGTAACTCTCATCGTTTACGGAAAGCTCGTGTTTACGGCACCAGTAGTCGGGCTGTACGGGGAACTGTTCCGGTTTATCGTAAAAATACTTGTAATCGTGGACCGCAACCTTGAGATCGTGGCGGGGAATGCCCCGTTCCATGATGATCTCCGCGAGATGGTTAATCGTAATTCCCGAATCGTAGATATCGTCCACCAGAAGGATCTTGTCCCCGGTGCGGAGGTGTTCCGGAGAATACGTCCAGCCTTCCACGGTGATCTTGTCCGCCTTCAACACATCAGAATAGGAACGGGCCACAACCGCGGCATAGTAGACGGGCCTGTCATTCTGCCGGACTATCTTGAAGTATTCGCTGATAACGTTTCCCAGATAGGCCCCGCCGCGGAGGGACACATAGATCACGTCAGGAACAAAACCGTCCTTGTATATCCTGTGGGCCAGCTTCAGGGCATTGTTCCGGACAAGGTCATAGGAAATAAATTCCTTACGCATGGCACCAGTCTAGTATTTTTGCCCTGGTTTGGGAAGGGATGAATTTGGAAGGGGCGGCTTAGCTTCTAAAAGTGCATTCATAACAGAGTTTGCCGTTCTCTGATACCAAAAAATCCCGTGTAGATATACTTTGGGGCAGATTTTAGGTATTAACTATGCAGCGGTTTCAGCGCAAAGTAGAAAAAGCTTCCTTCGCGGCCAGATTTAGAAGCTGCGTACCGTCTTTAAGGCATATCTTGCCATGACCGGGCAGAATAATGTCAACTTGCAGTTTTCTGAGTTTCATCATACTGGTAAGGAGGGCTTCTCGGCTAAAACCTATATCCCCCCGCCAACCAAAGGAAACCTCATCGAGGATAGCACTGCCGTAGGGTAGCAAAGAGTCTCCGGTAAACAGGATGGTCCGGTGATCCAGACACAGATGGATTGCAATACTACCGGGAGTATGTCCCGGAATAGTAATAAATCGCAGGGTAAGCCCATAGAGATTATACTCACAATCCCGGTCAATAAGAATATCCGGAGTGAAGGCCGGATAAAGTTGTTCCTGATCAAAAGGAGTCTCCCAGCCGCCACTACCACCGTTAAGACAGGCAGGAGCATCTCCCGATCCGGCTATCACTTGGGCGCCCATGTCCTGAATCGCCTTGGCGCTGCCACAGTGGTCGTTGTGGGCATGGGTTACAACCAGACAGACAATCCGCTCTTCAAGTCTGTAATAAGCCAAAGTTTCACGGATCATGGCAAGACCACTGCCGGGTAAACCACAATCCACCAGGATTATTCCCTGGGGCGTATGAATGCCATATACCTCCCCCAACAATCCATTTCGGTCCAGGTTGCGCATATCCGTTGCGGTATAATAACTGCCACTCAATACGTACACATGATCTGTAATTCGCATTTTACTCTTCCTGTCTATTTTAATCGATATATATCCATGAAGCAGACCTTCATCAAGTTTCTATAACCGTATTGGTCAGGAAAGGGTATACGTTTTTCCAGCGCAGGCTAAAAATTGGAAGCCATGTTCTACGGTTTCAACGGGCACCTCAACGTCTCCCTGAAAGACCCGATATGGACCTCCTCGACAGGTGATGTTCCCATTGGCACCAACAGTAATTACCGCCTCCTGAAGCCTTCCTTCCTTCCATATTATATCAACCCTATGGCCTCCTCGAGCACGTAGACCCCGTACCGTTCCCTCTGTCCATGATGGGGGTAGAGCGGGCAAGAATTCCAATATACCGGTGTGGCTTTGAAGCAGGGCTTCCGCGATACCAGCAGCGGCACCCAGGTTACCGTCGATTTGGAATACTTCGGCGCCGTTAAAAAAATTACGGGTACCACTGCAGGTTATCATACGGTTAATCAGTTTACCGGTCAGTTGGGCATCATCCAAACGAGCGGTTTCGCAAACAAACCAAGCCAGAGACCAGCCATCACCACCTGAGCCATAGTCCATACGCAATTGCAGGGATCGCCTAACCGCTTCCAACAACTCCGGGGTATCCCGCCAGTTGATTTCATCCCCGGGATACGCCCCCCAGAGATGGGAAATATGAACCATTCCCGGAGTCATCTCTTGTTCTTCTTCCATCCATTCCAACAATTGCCCTCCGGAACCGATCCTGTTGGGAGGCAGTTTTTTGTATGCCACTGCAAATTCCTTCACCAGTGGATCTTGTAGACCCAAAATTTTATCCGCCTCCACACAGGCTTTGAACAGCGCCCGAATAATTTGATTGTCCATTGTAGGACCCGCACAGATAGGGGTATCAAACCCATCGGACATGATGTACCGGTTTTCCGGTGAAACCGAAGGATTTGTTACTAAATGTCCTTTGCCATCATCGGACAAAAAATCAAGAAAAAACAGGGCGTATTCCTTGAGTACCGGCAACCATTTCTCCAGGAAGACTTTGTCCAAAGTAAAACGGTAATGCTCCCAAAGGTGCAGTGCAAGCCACGCGCCACCGGTTGTCCATTGAGTTGCGGCCATATACACATCCTGAGGAGCACAATCGCCGTAAAAATCTGTATTGTGATGACACATAGTTCCCCGGCAACCGTACATAATCCGAGCCGTATCACGTCCCCGGACAGCCATGGTCTCGATAAGATTGAAAAGGGATTCATGAATCTCGCCAAGATCGGTAATCTCTGCCAGCCAATAATTCATCTGAGTATTGATATTAATGGTATACTTGCAATCCCAGGGTGGAATGAACTCCCGGTTCCATATTCCCTGCAAATTGAGGGCTGCCGAATTTTCCCGGCCGCCACTCATCATCAGGTAACGGCCGAAGGTAAAATAGAGAGCCGCCAAGGCGGGGAGGCCCGGATCGTGAGGATCTGCCTGGGCCCTCGCGAGTTGTTCGTCTACCGTCAACTCACCACTTAAACCGGGTAGTTCCAGTACACACCGGCTCATTCGGGACTCAAAATCTGCCACATGCCTTTGCTTGAGGACTTTATACCCTTTCGCCTGGGCAGCGTTTACCCGATCCATCGATGCCTTCCTTGGATCCGGTTCACGATTGGTGGTTGCCGCACCAAGGTAGAGGCAGACCTCCGTAGCGTTACGGATAAAGAGCTGGCTGTAAGGATTTTCCATCTCTCCATCAGAGACGACCCGGAGAACGGTGGAGAATCCAACCCCCGCAGAATTACCGCTCATAACCAGAGTCTGCTCATCCAAGGTGCGGTTCTCATCAGCCATAAACCCCGTCCAGGGACCGCTACGCCGGAAAAATCCCGGACGGCGATCATCAGTCTGCTTTTCATCGGAAATCACTGTACGATCGAATTTGATATCCAGGTTTATCGCTTTCTTTTTAGAGGCGGTAAGAGAGAGGCACAATATCTGATCGGGATAACTTATGAACATTTCTCGAATATAGGCGGTCCCATCCCGAGTATGGCAAATTGTAAATAATCCCTTCATCAAATCCAGCTTGGCTTTATAACTTTCCGCCCCGGTGTTGTTGGGAAACCAGTTACAGGCAAAAGGGGTATGCTGATTCAGGGCAATGTCCAATTCCCCCAAGGGTTCATAATGACGCATACTCACCGGGGTTCCGGAGAAATACTGGATGATCAGGGTTTCTGCTTCCCGTATTTTGCCCTCCAACACCAGACGGCGGGTCTCCGCGAGTTTTTGCAACGCGGCAGGGTTATTGCGATCGATAAAAGAACCATACCAGAGGCTGTCTTCATTCAACTGAATCCGTTCGGATCCGGTATACCCGTAAACCATCGCACCCAGTCGTCCGTTACCCAGGGGAATTGCATCGTTCCATGTTTCCGCAGGTTCGTCATAATTCATCACATATTCCGCCATTCTATCCTCCTCTGGTATATGCTCTTTTAGTTTCGATTAATCCGGCCCCATGCCCAGAGATGTCCAGAGACTTGCGTACACATAATTCCGAATAGTACCAACCCAACGCCACCATTCGGAACCGCTTTCCTGTTGGGCGTAAAAGATAGCAACCTCCTCGGCGGGATCAATGGAAACATAGCAACCCCCGGCACCGTCCCAACCAAATTCACCGTTCGTACTGAGGGCATTATTTTTTTCCCGATCCAGGAGTACCCGCACTCCAAGGCCATATCCATAACCAGCTTTGCTTATTCCTCCGAAAAGCGCAAAATCCACCGCTGCCTGATCAAACTGGCGATTGGTCCGCATATTTTCAATTGATTCCTTTTGTAAAATTCGTACCTCATTAAGGCACTGACCACCGTTACACAGAGCTTCGATAAATAATATAAAATCACTAGCCGTGGAATAGAGCCCTCCACCGCCACATTCATATTCGACCCCCAGGTTGATAGACAGGTTCTCTCCGAAATGCCAAGCCCGGTTGGTTTTTGCATCAAAATGGATATAATCCTTTGCCAAACGTCCAGTACAGGCAGGATCTGGCTTAAAAGAGGTATCTTTCATACCCAGGGGATCAAAGATATGTTTCTTAAGATACGAACCAAGAGTTTGTCCTGAAACCGCTTCCACCAGAGCGCCCAATACATCGAAACACCAACTATACCGGAAGCGGGTTCCGGGTTCAAAAAGGAGGGGTTCTCTGGCTAGTGCTTTTATGACCTCCAAGGTAGGCGCCCTGCCGCCGGTTTCTTCAATTACCCGTTTGACCGGTTCAACATCGGGGCCGGTTACACCGCCCTGCATAGAAAGCAGATGTTCGATGGTAAGGGGGTTTTTCGCAGACCGGATAAGCGTCCCGCCACCGGGGACCGCAAGGCGAACCTTCACATCTCGGTATTCCGGAATATAGGCGGATAGGGGATCGCTGAGCTTAACCTTCCCCTGTTCACAGAGCTGTAGAACAGCTACAGCGGTTACCAGTTTAGTAGCGGAATACAGACGAAACAAAGTTTCCGGTCCAAAGGGTATCTTGTTTTCCACATCGGAAAAACCCGTATAATGTTCATATACTCGCTGGCAACGGTGATAGACAACGCAACCGACACCGGGTATGTTTTTTTCATTGTATAAAGAATCCAGATAAACCGTCAACCTGGAAAAATTCATAATATCCCCCTTCAATCCGTTCATGAAATCAACTACACACAGGATCCGGATTCTTGTTTATTTCTACCAAGGGGCTTAACACCCAAGAACCCGCCTGCGCGGAAGAACTTCAGGGCACTTAAAAGTATCCCCCAGCGCAGCCGTGCAACCACTACCGAAGAAACTATATGTCTCA
Source organism: Treponema sp. (assembly GCA_031265435.1). GTDB lineage: Bacteria > Spirochaetota > Spirochaetia > Treponematales > Breznakiellaceae > JAIRNJ01. The sequence goes on along the minus strand of JAISCR010000205.1, from coordinate 6,388 downwards.
TCCCTTTAGGGTGAGACTGTTAAGTTCAGCTGTTTATCCGGATTAAAACTTTTAATGTCGTATCACGTTCCAGACGGCACATATCGAATCCTCTCCCTACTTCTTCAAGAGGCAAGCGGTGACTGATAACGGGCTCCAGGCCTAATTTCCCTGATTCAAGCCACTCAATGCATTTTGGTGCCACTATCCTGGCACTCGCTACACCAAAGTTTCTAGGCGGCCGAATATCGGCTTTAATAAGTTCGTTCTCACGCTCTTTCCAATTAAAGGGCGCTACGCCGTAGGCAATAATACGGGTGTTTTTATCCCCTAAGGCGATAATATCAGATACAATATCCCCACCGGTAGCATCAATGATTACATCGGGATGTTTGCCCAATTTGGAGAGCAGTTCCTGATGCCAGGATGGAGTATCAGTGTCAATTACAAAATCAGCGCCCAGCTTTTTGGCAGTTTCAAGGCGCAGTGCCCGGCGTCCTGCCCCTGCCAGTTTTGCCGCCCCCATCATTCTTGCTATGCGGTGATAGATCAGCCCCGCAGGTCCCAAGCCTATAACCACGACTGAATCCCCACGCCCAATCAGCGGTTTCTCATCCTCTGGAAACAAAAGACGCGCAGAACCGATAACCATCTCCATAATGGCTGCCATTTCTTCGGAAGCTTCATCACTTACAGCTAAAACTACTGATTTTTCAGTATCAAGAATAAGATAATCCGCAAAGGCCCTGCAATTAACTGTCCAGTAAACCACCCTGTCCCCGATCTTAAGATCCTCTACACCGCTGCCCATCTCCACAATACGACCGGTACATTCATGACCAATTACAAAGGGAAATTCTTTGCCTGCCCAATGTTTTTCAGGACTATCGCTGGCGTAAAGTTTATTATCGGTGGTATTACATATAGCCCCGGTGGTAACATGGATCTTGATTTCCGTTGGCCGCAGTATAAAGGGTTCCCCTATATCCAAAATAACCACATCACATTTACCTTTAACCACTGCAGCCCGCATAAAAAGCTCCTATAAATTTTCCCATTTTTCGAAAATCCTCAAAAACAGGACCGGCATTCATGTATGAATATCCGGCCCCGAATTTAGAGTTTACTGGAACATCGGTTTTACTTGTTTGACTTTGTTAGTTACAAACTGCTCTACCCGGGCAATGCCGATCTGATTAGCATTGTTCAGGTATTCCTGGAACCGGGATTCAAACTGCGTTTCCGAATTGGCCATGATGATCTGCCGCTCCGCAGTTCTAATGAGTTCGACAATCTTGTCCTGGATCACCTTTTCATCGGAAGTTCCGATGGGCTCGGCAGCGAGAACCCATGGATAGTTATCATAATGATCCCGCATATACTTGTAGGTTTCCGTAACAAGAGCGGGATCCGTGGGAGCAATACGACTAAGGGATTCTATAATCGGGGATCCTCCAAGGTAGAACAGGGGGTTATAGAGCTTGTCGATGGTTCCGTCGGCGATAGCTTTTTTCCAATCGGCGCTAAATTCGGGCATCCCCGAACTCGTCATGGTATAATCAATTCCCGGTCTGCCCATCTGGGTAAGCTTCTGGCCTTCGTCACTGAACATAAATTGAAGGAACCTGACGGCTCGCTCAGGATTTTTATTCCTCTTGGTGATAAAGGTTCCGGACCAACCGATACTGGAACTAACATAGGATGCACCTTCAAAGGGAACCATTTCAGCCAGACCCCAATTGGGGTTGATATTCCTATGCTGAGCCAGGAGTCTGGGTAGGACATCCTGAGTACACCAGGTACTGGAGAAATAATTACCGTCTGCGGGCACTTCGCTACCAAATACAAAATAAGCTTCGTCGGGAGAAATAAAACCGGCGCGCCAGCATTTGTTCAGGAAAGCAAGGGTCTGCTTATATCTTGGATCCCTGGTATAATGAATATAATTGGCGTTTGCCTGTTCAATGTAGTTGTCCAGAGGCATACCATACTGAGCCCTGAAATACAATACATTCCAATAGGCATTAAGCTGGAGCATTGTCATGTTTGGATTGGCGGTTTTTATCCTGGTGTAAAGATTAAAGAGGTCATCAAGACTCCTGACCGGAGGACTACCTGCCGCTTCGTACAAATCTGTCCGGTAAATAAGAGAAGGCAACATCTGGACCGCCGGAGTATTCGCCCATTCGGATTTTTCCGCAAAGTGGTTTAATATGGTGTATGCCTTGTTTTCTTCCGACTTCAGCCGGCCAATCGCCAAGCGCTTTGGAGAAATCTGCCAGTCAACATTATACTGTTTGATCAGATCTTCCAGGCAATAGGAGATATCCGGATGAGACAGCTGATCAAGCAGGTTTTGGGTATACACCAGATCCGGCAACGACCCCGAACCTATCATAATCCCAAGCTGCTGATCATTAATTGCAACGGTAGGTTCAAGCTTTACTCCGGTAATTCGGGTTATTTCATCCGGAATAATACCGGTAAAGCTGTTAGTCCGAAACCAGGTATGATCAACAAAAATCGTAAAAGTAACCGGAGCGGTTCCCGAAGGGCTTGACGCAGTGGCCTGATTGCCACCACCCGCACTGACTGCGGCTACTATTACCGCAACCAGTATCAGAAAAAATAGAATCTTCTTCATCTACATCTCCTTCAAAAAATATTTCCATATATTCACAGAGTATTCCCTGCTAAATGGACTCCTTCATGCCTTTACGGATCCGATGGTCAATCCGCTAATAAAATACCGTTGAAAGAAGGGATAGACCACAAGAATCGGAACAACTGCGACCAGCATGGCTGCAACCTGAACGGACATGGTGGTAATATTGGAAAACATGGAAACTTCAACCGATGCCTGGGAGGAAATGTTTTGAAGCGTTTGATTAAGCATAGACATCAGCTGGTATCCGAGCGTATAAAGGTTTTTATTCTGGATGAAAAAGGCGGCGTCAAACCAGGCATTCCAGTGCCCTACGGCGGTAAAAATCGCGATAGTGGCCAGGAGCGGAAGAGAGATAGGGAGAATAATCCGGGAAAAAATTTTCATTTCCCCCGCACCATCGATCCGTGCGGACTCGCACAGCTCTTTTGGTATTCCCCGAAAGAAGGAAATGGAAACCAGAACAAAAAACAGATTAAGCATTCCCGGTATTATGTAAACCAGAAAATTGTTGATAAGATGCAGGGAACGAAGAACCGCGAAATAGGGAATAATACCACCGGAAAAATACATGGCGATAATCAGCATGGCCATATAAATTTTGCGGAATACCAGCGTTCTTTCTGAAAGGCCATAGGCAACCATGGCGGTAAACAGGGTAGTAGTTACCGTACCAATAACTGTCCTTAGGATGGTTATTATAACGGCATTTGCCCAAACAGGATCTTCCAGCAGGCGTCTAAAATTCTCCAATGTGAATTTGCGGGGCCAGAAAAATATTCCGCCCTGAGTGGCATCCCTTCCTTCGTTAAAAGCCATCACAACAGCCAGATAGAAGGGGTAAAAACAGACGATAAAAATTAACACCGCAACTATATGCACAAAAACATCCACCACCCAGTCTTCGGCAGTTCTGTGGATACGGGTCGGAACAGGCCGCTTCTGTTTCATTTAGAATAACCCATCCCCGGAAATTTTTTTTGCTCCATAATTACTGGCTAATATCAACAACAGGGAAATAACAGACTGAATAAAGCCCATGGCCGCCGCATAGGAGTATCTGGCCCTGGATAATCCGATCTTCATAATATAGGTCTGGAGGATCTCAGAAACTTCTGCGTTACCCGGAGTTCCCAATAACCAGCCCTGTTCAAAGTTGGAACCCGAAAGCCCTCCTCCCAGAAGATTCCCCAGAGCAATAATCAAAACTACCGTGATTGTCCCCTGAATACTTGGCAAGGTTATGTACCAAATCCGTTTTAGCCTCCCAACACCATCCATGCTGGCGGCTTCGTATAAGGTAGGATCAATAGTAGCGATAGAAGCCAAAAATAAAATTGCCCACCAGCCCGTATCCTTCCAGATCGAAGTGATTATCACCATGGGTAAAAAATATTTGGGGGTCACGTAGAAGGCTATATTACTTTCGGTAACCCCTATCGCCATCAGCAGAGAATTTATTACGCCGTTGGCTTGTAAAAAAATCTGGCAAAAACCGGCGACAATAACCCAAGATATAAAGTAGGGTAAATAACTGGCAGTCTGTACGAAACGTTTAAAAAGCGGCGATTTGATTTCGTTAAGAGTTAATGCCAGAAGAATAGGCAACGGAAAGGTAAATAACAGTTTTGTAACGCTCATTACAATGGTATTACGGATAATGGCGGCACTGTTATAATCGGTAAAAAATTCAATAAAATATCTGAGCCCTACCCAGCGACTGGTGAACATCCCCTTAATACCACTGGAGAGCCGGTAATCTTTAAACGAAATAATAATCCCAAACATCGGAATGAAATTAAAAACAATGATAAATGCAATGCCTGCCAGGGCAAATAGCTGAATATACCGTTGCTTCCAAAATAAACGGAACATGGCGACCTCCTCACTCATGAGCCCCGATGACTATCGACACATCTTCATAAAAACAAAACATCAAATTGTTATCCTATGCCAACAAACGTTTGTCAAGAAATTTCGAAAATTTTGTCGTCAATAGGTGATAAGCTAACCCCCCGGTTAAGTGGACTGTACCCCGTTTGGTAGACACCATTAACCGACTTGCCCTGAGTTAAACACATTAGGCGCCACATAGACAAGCACCGAATGGAGCCGAAGGCGATTGTAATACGCCTCAACATACATGAACACCGACTGACTCACCTCCGCCGCAGTATGTCTGCCGTCCAAGGACTCCAGTTCCTTCTTCAGCGTTTTGAAAAATGATTCCGCACAGGCATTATCTCAACAATTCCCCTTACCGCTCATACTCTGACGGATCTGTGGATACAACTCCTTAAGGTGGTCCCGAAAAAGATTTTGCACAATACTACACTCCCCGGTCCGAGTGAAAGATCAGGCCCTCACGGGGTGTCCGGTTGGAAAAGGCCATGCTCAAGACAGGGATAGTGGTATGGACACTCTCCATGTCGGCACTCAAGGTCCACCCAACGACCTTCCGGTCATACAGGTCCAGCACCACCGTCAAGTACACCCAACCTCCCACCGTACACAGATACGTGGTGTCGGACACCCACTTCTGTCCGCCCCCTTTGGCGTAAAACTGGCGGTTCAACAGGTTCTTACAGACTGGAAGTCCGTGGTTTGAGTTGGCCGTGGGGATGAACTTCCTCTTCCGGCGGGTGTTTAAACTGTGTTTCCTCATCAAACAGGCCACTTTCTTCCGGTTCACCCATCTCCCATAGTCCCGCCTCAACACTTCCCTCACCTGTGGACTGCCATACCGGTAGTGATGCTGCTCCACAATCTCCCGAATCAGACGCACCACGTTTTCATTGTACCCTCCTGGCATAATTCATTTTGTATTGCATTTTACAATGCTTTTATTATCTTGTCAATACATAAAAATTTGATTTCACAATTTTAATGTATGTTGCTATCACAAAAATGTTAGAATATTAAACACAATATGATTGATTATATAGAAAATAAGATGGAATTAGAGACTCAGGTTAAACAAGTAGCCTTACGTTTAAAGGAAGAACGGGAAAAAGCCCGGATATCTCAAATGGACTTGTCCTTTATGGCTGGTCTATCACAGAATCATGTCTTCTGCATAGAAACAGGCAAAAGAACACCCAATCTCTATACAATTTTAAAACTTTGCAATGCCCTGCACATCAATCCGGCGGTTCTGTTTGATCCTCTCGATCAGGACCGCCGGAAAGCCCGGGAAACTGTTATAAACCTCGTATCCAAATACATATAAGGCCCTCCCGGAAGGATCCCGGCCTATATTCTTCCGTTCCCTCGGGGGATTCTTCCCTGATTTCCTCATCTTCTTCCGTCTGCTTGTCCGCGGCAAGGTTTTTTAGCCCATTTGAAGGATTCTCGGCAGGTGATCCCCTCCCCGGCGATGACCGCGCCATTGCTGCCGGTAAAGCCGGAGAAGTCACATCTATTGCCCGTCTGTGAAGCACCCTGCCGGCTGAGCTTTCACCGTCTATTACTATAAAAATACCCCATATGCCATAATACTACGCCTATCAAGTATTAGGGTAAAAAATTTTGCGGCAGTGCGTTTGTCTGCGCCGGAAGCGGGACATTCAACCGTTCTTCATACATAAGGGCCAGGGAACCGGCGCTGTTCCGGTCAACAAAATCTTCGGGTTGTACCCGGGAATCCTGCATTTCAAAGTAGTTCAATCCTGCCTCATCCAGCATGGTGTACACAAACTGTGAACAAAACATGATGTTGGGCTGAAATGACTGTTTTGTAACAAG
>JAISCR010000202.1 GCA_031265435.1 Treponema sp. | reverse complement strand
TCGAGGTTTTTCCCTTCCCGGATAACCTCCCCGCACTCTTTCTGCATTTCCCCGGCGCCGGCCTGAACCCGGCGGGTAATATCGTTCAACTTTTCCAGGGCTTCCAGAATCTGCCTGCTTCCCGCGCTCTGCTTTTCCATGGAGCCCCGAATCCGCTCCTCCTTCTCCATGACGCTCCTTACCCCCGAATCAATCGCCTCAAATTTTCCCAGCACGCCGTTCGCCGCCTGCTGGATGAGGACAATGGAGTCGGCGATTTTTTTAAGCGCCGTTCCTATGGTTTTGGACTGTTCCGCGGAATTTTCCGCGAGCTTTCTGATTTCATCGGCCACCACCGCGAAGCCCTTCCCGGTTTCTCCGGCGTGGGCCGCTTCAATGGCGGCGTTCATGGACAACAGGTTTGTTTTGCTGGCGATACTTTGGATGACGGCGTTTATTTCAACCAGACCCTCGGAATCCCTGGCAATGTTCTGAATATCCTGGGCCACCGCCTGAAGGCCCGTCCGCCCCACTTCGGAAGCCTCCGCAAGGCGCGCCACGTTTTCGGCATTGTCCTGACAAATGGCCGCCACCTGTGTAATGTTCGCCAGCACTTCCTCAATCGCGTCCGACGACTGGCTCACGCTCTGGCCCTGTATTTCCACCTCTCCGTTCAGCGCCGTGATGGCGGAGGTCATCTGTTCCACCGCGGCGTTGGTTCCCTGGACCGAGACGTTCTGGAGATGGGTCCGTTCCCTGATAGCCTCCACCGCCGCTCCGATTCCGTCCACCGCCCGGGCGGTGTCCTTCATGCGGGAAGAAAGCTCGAAGCCCACGTCGTCCAGATTTTCCCCTTCGGTTTCGACCGTTATGACAAGACTCCGGAGCTTGTCCGCCAGGGCGTTAAAGAACCGGACAGCCCTTCCCGATTCTCCCGGAACCCTGGCTCTGACCGAATGGGACAGGTTTCCGGCGGCGTTTTTTTCCATGGTCTCCAGCGCCTTTTTCAGGGGAAGCGCCGTTATAAACCGGTAAACCAGTATGCTCAGGCTCGAAGTAACCAGAACAAGGGCCGCCGCGGGCAGAAGAAGGCTCGTTATGCTTTCAGCCATGAATAACCTCCGGCTTATCCTATGATCTTTGCCGGATTTCCGCAATGTCCCTTGCAACAACTCCGCGCGCCCTTGTCCGGCGGCCTTAGGAACTGTTTCTTTATTTGCAAGTGGGTTTAATACCCCGCCCCTCGGGACGGTTTTAAACCAGTTAAATATTGGTTTGTGGGGTATTAAATCCCACATAAAATCCATGCCTATCAGAATCAACCATACCCCATTGCTCTCTACAGCGGGGTATGGTTGATTGCATAAACAAACAGTTCCTACGCTATCACGTGGCTCTGTATCGGGGCGGGCGGACCCAGGCGGCCCTTTTCGTTCTGCCAGCACAGGGTGATGTAGACCGTCTCGCCCAACTGGGTCTCCTCGAAGAAAAGGGTCTCCACCGGGCGGGTGAGCAGCTTCGTGCTGGTCATCTCCTTGTGGCTTTTGGGGGCGGCGCCGCCCACTTTGATGAAGGCCACCGCGCCGTTGTACCCCGCCGGACGGGCAGGGTGTCTCACGATGATTTGCAGGTAGCCGCCGCTCCCCAGGGTGAAGAGGACGGTGTCCGCGGGGTCGGGAATATCGCTGCGGGTGGCGTCCTTGAGCGGGAGGCCGAAGTCCAGCAGGATTTCGGGGGTTACCACGCCCAGGGGGTCCGCGTCGAGGTAGGCCTTTTTTATCTTTCGCATGTTCTGGGTCAGGGCCTCCCGCTTTTCCTTGTGGTCCTCCTGGTCGAGCCTGCCCGCGTTGGGGGAGTCGGCGGCCTTACAGGCGGCGGTGAAGGCCGCCAGTCTCGTGGTGTTCTCGGTTACCAGGGCGGGGGGTATGCCCAGCAGCTCGGCGTGGGTAACGGTGGCGGCGTTGAAGGTAACCGCGAGTTTCCGGTACTCCTCTTCTCCGGTGGAAAAAATGTCGGAACTCATAACAATTGCTCCTTTGACCGCTTTAAACGGCCATTTTAATGATTATTCGGCTCACGCAAGACCTCTTGGAGCTCACGCAAGACCTCTTGGAGCTCACGCAAGACCTCTTGGAGCTCGCGCAAGACCTCTTGGAGCTCGCGCAAGACCTCTTGGAGCTCGCACAAGACCTCTTGGAGCTCACGCAAGAGCTCTTGGAACTTCTCCAAGACCCAAGGGAGCTTCCGCAAGACCCAAGGGACCAAAAGTCCCCCGGCTCCTTTTTCTCTTCCTTTGCTCTTTCCTCTCTGCTCTTTGCTCTTTTTTATTCGGCGCCAAGCGCCGCTACGCTCCCTACAGAAAGCAATCAGAATGGCAAAAAATAATCGGCGCTGTCTTCCTGGAGGTTTTTCAGGGGGTCGGATTTACTTCGCAAGCAAGTCCGGCCCCCGCGCTGTTTCAAAAAGACCAGTTAAAGGTAACGGCCAGGGTGTGAAACAGATTATCTTTGCCGTTGCCGCTGGCTTTCCAGGTTTCGCTTTCGTCGCTGTAATACCCGAGCATATACCAGAAGTTGATTGTCGCCGCATAGGGGAAAGATGCAAGGGTCCACGCTACTTTTGGTTTCACGAAAAGGTCAAAGTGATCCGCGTATTCCGTATCGGGGATTTGGAATATGGGCCGGAGCGAGAGGGTCAGCGCGTCGTTCAGCCTGTAGGAAAATTCGGCGTCCACCGCGAAGGAAAAGCCCTCTTCTCCCAGCAGCGGTTTAGTGTTAAAGAAGGATCCGGGCTTGCCGGGTCCCCCCGCAATAAAGAAGACCCGGGCGTAGAAGGCGTCGGTAATCTGGTACCCCGCCTGGAGCGCCGTGATATTGGTGACGCCTATTTTGTCGCCATCGATATCCTTTTTTTCTGCAGTCAGATCCTGGAATTTGGATTCCATGCTGAGGGCGAGTTTCGGGATGCCGGTGAAGGCAAAGTAGCCGAATATGTCGGCCTGGGTTGAATCATCAACCGCGTCAACGGGCGGGTCGGCTTGTTGATCTCCGGGAGTTCCGGCAGTCCAATTGTCATCGAAGGCCGCGAAGACGGTGAAGTTGGGGTTTACATACTTGACTCCCACGTCAATATTCCTGGCGTATTCTTCGCCCTTGTACCAGGCCGGAGTTTGCCAGGATCCAAAAGCGTTGTTAGCGGGTGAATTTTTTGCCCGCACATCGATCTGGAGTCCCTCTATAGGATAAACGGTCAGTTGCAACGCGTTGCTGCCGGGCCAGTCCGGGGTCAGACACCAGGCGGAAACGGGGGTGAAGTAATCATAGTCGTAGTCATATCCGGCTTTTATCCTGAGCTTGTCGTTCAGGAGCTTTGCCCAGAGGGAAACCTCGCCGGCGTATATCCTGTCGACGGTCCATAAATTGGCCTGGGTATTGTTGGCGTTGAGAGTCAGGGCAAAGGACGCGCCGTAGAACCCACGGTTCAGGGCGGCCCGGAGGGTGGCGGTGTCGCCTTCCGAAAGGTAGTCATCCGAGGCTTCAATGTCGAAAACATTATAGCCCGCAGTTCCTCCAAAAGACCGGTACCGGAGACCGGTGATCACGCTTCCGCTGAAAGCGAGGCCTTCAACCGGTTCCTGGGCGCCCAGCGCTGTTACGCCGACCGTCAGCGCTGTTAAAATCAGCATTAAACTCTTTTTCATGCCATATTCCTTCCTTGTATGAAGTTATCGTTCTATATTCCGGGGGAATGGATTTATAAGGAATTGTGAAACGCCGAGCAATACCATTAGCGCCGCGCCGACAAAAATCGGCATATAAACGGGGTCTCCGGTTATGTGCTCAATAAGGCCTATCCATCCTGATTCCAGAAAGCTTGCGACATTCATAAAAACCATCAACAGCGCCGTCGCAAACGCAACGGAGGGCTTGAGAGTCACGATGCCAATAATCATCATTATCGCGGGCAGCGCCGTGCAATACCCTACGCCCGCAATCAGCATACACGCGCATAACAATGCAATGTTGCCGCTTATCGCGGCGCCAAACATTCCTGCCGCTACCAATAAAAGGGATATGCCAATACACTTGTTTTTTGCCAGGGCATATAACTTTCCAAATATCAGCCCGCCGGCAAGGCTCCCCAAAGAATAAAACATGGTTACCGTTGCGGCGGTAACGGAACTTTTGCTTATCGTTCCCGCAAGAACCGATGACATAAAAAGGAGGGGCGTAACAAACAACCATGCCGCCGCAAAAACAATGGAAACGCTCACAGCCTTTGGCGGGACAAACAATTTTTGTTTTACAAATGACGCATCTTGTGCCGTTTCAGTTTTTGGAAGAAAAACTAATATGAGTATCAAGGGGATTACCGCAAGCGCGTGAGTAAGGAAGGCGTAGTACCATTGAATATCAGCGAGAAACGCCCCGGCATATTGAAGAATCATCGCGCCGCCAAAAGCCGCAAAGACGCTATTTCCAAGTATACCGGCCCGTTTGTTCTCGGGATAATACACCGTTACCAAAGGGTTGCCCAACACGGATAGTCCTCCCATGGCAAGACCAAATACGCCTCTTGATATAAGCAATGCAGGGAATCCCTGGATAAACGCGGGAACACAGCCTCCCGCAATAAATATGACAACCAACACAAATATAGTCGGTTTGAACCCCAGCTTCTTTCCCGCCAGCATTCCCACAAACATTGAAGATAGTATAGAAACAATTGAAGCTATTGAACTAACATACGTAACGATGGCGGTAGGGATGTTTGAATAGGCTTCGTAAATCTTCGCCATTACAGGCGTAATGCTTCCCAAAGTCATCGTAAGAGAAAACACGCACATGACAGCGATTGTTTGAGCGACGGGAATCTTTTCTTCGGTATTCATACTTGCCTCCTGTACGATTGTTTAATCTCTGTATCCGTAGATGTCTTTTCCGGCTTTTTCAATTTCATCATTCACGGCGTCCAGCCACCATGCCTTTAAAGGCCAGAAAAACGAGTAGTACCTCCCTCCAACGGCTTCCGTTTCAATCTCATCGCGGAGCATTTTACGCGCCTTTTCTTCGGTGAGTTGCCCAAGTTCATCCAGAACGACCCATTCCTGGTAGCGCGGCGAAACCGTGTAGCCGATTTTGTCGCCGGTGATTTTCTTCATCGCTGCAATGTTGTTAATGCCCTGACACTGGATGCTGTCCACGCCAATGTCAACAAGTTCGGGGATAATTTTTTCGATTTTACCGCAACAATGCAATTCAAAGGGCACTTTGTACAAATGACAGCGATCAACAGCTTTTTTGATTTGAGGCTTTAAGAGTTCCCGCCACATTTCAGGTGAAAAGAACAGATTTATCTGGGTCCCCCAATCATCATGAAAGTTAATCACATCAGCTTTATAGTATTTAACGACGGCGTCTATACATCTTAGCTTTACGTCCATTATCGCGTTAAAAAGTTCGGCAACTGATTCCGGTTCCGTTGCCATTGCGCAGAGTGCTTCTTCAAAACCCATTAAGGTATGCAGCCTTTCAAACGGCCCCTCGCACAACATATAAAAATTGGCTTTGTCAGGATCGAATTCGCCGACGCCGTCTTTTTTCGCGTTCGCTTCCCAGTCAATTGCGTCGACATCGGGAAAGGTAAGTTGCCCGCGCCACTCGGTAATATCGGTGAGAACGGGAGGTTTTGACGTATCAGGCACAGGCGCATCGTTTATCGCATCGTACACCCACCAGCTTCCATACCAATCCTTTCCGCCCATGTCGTTTGGACCTCTTTCATTGAGGGCGGTAATCGACAGGCTGGGGGAACACAGAACATTGGTGTCCGTCATAACATTGGGAAATCTTTCCATCGGCTTGCCGGTATAATAGTTCATAAAATGTTCTTTAGGTGTTGTCATGTTCATTTTCCTCCAAAATTTATTTTCCGTAGCGCGGGATGCTTTCAATATCGTAATCGCGGTTCTGCGTCAGATCGAGATATGGATATCGGGCAACCTTTGCGCGAATGTTTTTCACCGGGTGTAATTTATCGCCCCAAACAACGATGACTTCCGTCCCGGTTTTCGCATATTCTTTTTCAAGCGAACAAAGGGAAATCATGTCTTGATAGTAAAGCGTATAGGTGTCGTGCATTGATGCGCCGATTATTTCGCCTTTATCATTGATAACGCGATGCTGACAGTTTCCGAATCCATTGCCGGTATAATCAAAGGGCCGGATCATTCGCCGGTAGGGTTTTCTGTCATGCCTGTAATATGATGCGTGAACATCGATAATATCTTCGGAATTCCAGACGAGCGTGGTTATCTCACGATGATTGGCCGCAATTTTTTGCAGGGCGTCTTTGCCATGGAAATCATGGTTGAAGTTTACCATATTTCCCCAGCCTAGCTCAAACGGATTCCTGAAATAATCGTTTATGTCATCGGAGAGGCTGCCCGCAGGTGGCAATGTCGTTGGATCAAATATAAACGGATCTTTTCTCACATATTCCATAAATTCCGGTTCATCAATAAATGGATAAGGAAAGTGTTCGCCTATTTGCGGAAATCCGTTTTCAGTATGATTGCATTGATAGGCAAGCCAGCCCTGTTTTTGTATGCCAAACGGCGTGCCTGCCTCAAAAAGAGCGTTATACACCGCAACGCTGTCTGCTAAAACGCCGTGCACCTCATAGCTTAATGTTCCACCCATACCCATACGGATGACACGGACTTTGCTGCCGGCAATTTCGGCATCGCGGAAACGCATAAATTTGAGATCATGCAGATCCTGTTTAGCCGCATTTTCGATTGTTTCAAGGCTTCGGGGACCGGCAATTTGATATATAAAGTCGCGAAGCTCCGTTGTGATATGCTCAACCTGGTATTTCCCGCTGTTTGCCAGAAAATTGATATATGGCTGAAACGCGTATGCGCCGAAAACATCTTTTTCCAAACGAAGAACCATGCCATGTTCGAGCACATTGCCCTTTCTGGTGGCCATGATTCCGTGACGACCCGCGCCTACCGGCATTTTGGTAAATTCGTTAACGAAATTCTCATTCATAAGACGAAGCGCGTCGGAGCCCTTTACCGTATGCATTGCCATAGCGCCCGAAAGATTTGCGCTCAGGTAACACGACTCCTTCCATGCGTTTGTTTCAGCTTCCCAGCCTTTGTATTCGAATGGTATTGCCAGTTGGGCGAAGCTAATGTAACTTTGCGCATAGGGTGAATAAGGCACCGTCGGATTCAAATTAAGTGATTTTATTTCCATCATAAATCAATTCCTCCGTATTGGATACGATATATCCCTGCTTTCAGCCTTGTCAAACAGATTGTTTTTCCACCCCCTACAAGTAAAACTTGTAACCAGGCTCCTCGCCGCAAGTTCAGCGCGCTTGCGATCTTCCCGTTTTTTTCATATACTGCCGGTAAAAGGGAGAAACAAAATGGACACTATTCTTGGTTATAGCCAGTTGCTTAATTTTCTTGAAGCATGCGAAAAAAGAAGCTTTTCAAAGGCGTCAGAGGCACGTTTTATTTCTCAGCAAGGTCTAAGCAATTCAATACAACAACTGGAAGAACAGCTTGGTGTAACCTTGTTTGAACGTTCCCCGAAAGGTATTACACTGACGGAATTTGGGGAAGCGCTGCAATCGGCGGCGAGACCGTATATTAATCAGCACGATCAAATTGTCGAAACCATTACGCAGCTTAAGCAACAAAAACAATACCGCGTTTCAGTCGGCATTATGGCCGGTTTTTACTCTATATTCCCCGCTAATTTCTTCAAGGATTTTATTTTGCGGCATCCCGATAATGATCTGCGGATCATGACTTTTACTGATGACGTTTGTCAAAAATCCATATTAGAGAAAAATATACACATTGGTTTTCTGGGGAATCCTTTTGATACGAGTCAACTGGAATCAGTGTGGCACAAGCGCGGTAAATTGTTCCTGATCGCCGGGAAAGGCCTCCATTTGGCTCACCGTCATTCACTCAAGCTGGAAGAACTCCGCAATGAATCGCTCGTTACAGTCACGGGAGACGGGTATGCCACATCAACGATAATAAATTTGTGTATTAAAGGCGGCGTTAAGCCATCAGTGCTTTTGAACGTTCATGAAGCCGATTTAATTCATGAATTGTGTGCTACTAATAAGATGATTGGACTTTGGACTGGTTCCATGGATAGAATTTCCGACTTGGTTCCGATTGATATTGAGGATATTGACCTGCATTGGGAATATCACATTGTTGTCAATAAGCATACCTTTATTACAAACGCCGAGAAGGCGTTTATTGAATATGCAAAAGAAAAACTGGAGGGGCAGTAGTGTTTTTCGGGACATTCTCGGGGGACAGGCCCTTCCCCACACCGCCTCCATAGTGCGGGGCCGCTATGCCTACGACTTTGGCGACACCGCCAGGACTACGCCGTTGCTGCGGATGTATACCCTGAGCAGCGGTTTATCCCCTCCGCTAACCACGCGGGAGGCCTGCGTTACCACGGCATGAACAGCGTCCTGTCCAAGCTCTACAAAGACGGCTGCCTGGAGGCCTGTTCCGCAGCGCAGACCGACGTGTTTGACGCGGCGATCCAATTCGCCAAAATCGAAGGCATACTCCCCGCGCCGGTCCTCCCACGCCATCCGCTCCGCCCTGGACGAAGATCTGGAGCGCGGCTTCGCCAGCATACCGGACATTCCGCAAAATAGATAAGTAGGATGTAACCGCAAAGGAAGGAGAGCGGGGACGTATCCTTTTTCCGCTCTTTTTTCCTCGCGGTTTTTTTCCTGAAAATGTTGGACAACAAGCGATAATTTCCAAAATTTGGCAAAATTTTATTGACATGGAACATAGCGGGTATTAGGATCATAATAGTTGAAGCGTTTTTTATTGATACGTTGTTTATGGTGTCTTTTTATGCCAAATCCGAGGGGGGGGCTTGCAGGTCAGTCAAGCCGGGTCTTTCAAATGGATAATTTTAAAGAGAAACCCATGAGAATTTCTTTTCCTTTTTTGTTGTTGCCCTTAGTATTCTTGTCTGGCTGCATAATGGAGACTCCCAGAATCCCTAACGAGGGGTTAGGCCCTTATCCTTTCATTTCCGAACAGTTTGATTTTGTAACTTCGGATTTTAATCGAGCCGCATTTAACACCCAACGTTCCGCATGGCAGGACAGGGGTTATAAAAACTACGAATATACTTTATCCTTATCCACCAGGCATGACAACAGCGAAGACCCTTGCTTTTACAGGTGCGAAGTTGTTGTCAAAGAAGGCATAGACCCGGAAGTGGTTTGGCTTGAAGGCAATGAACCGGATATGATGATCCCTCTTGAAGGCGCTCCGCCGGAAGATACTCCGTCTGTATACACTATGGAAGATATATACGACTATGTCTTTTCGGTAATAGAAAATCTTGCCGGTCGAGTAAAAGAAGGGAACGAAGGGTTTTTGGTATACATCCGGTATGACCTGATTTATAATATCCCGATCCTAGTTTCAATAGAACATTTAGAGAATGGGGTTTGGAAAAGTTTCCGTACGATGAATATAGCCTTCTGGGGGACTAAGAAGCCTACAGAGGAGGAGAAGGTTCCGGCGGTGATGCATGCATTTGACCGCGGAACATTTGAACAGGAATACGATGCCTGGAAAGAGCTTGATATCAAAAACTACCGTTATTCCCTGTATATAAAAGACGCTCGTCTGGATGAGTCCGGCGGCGCTGCCACCAGGATTAGTGTTCGTAACGGCAAAGTGACCCAGGCAACAAACACATCCGGGGAAGGGTCTCCTTTGGAAGATTATACTGTAGACGGGGTGTTCGATTTCATAGCCTCGGCGCTGGAAGAACCGTTTTCTTCCGGATGGGATTTCTTTGTGGCTTATTCGCCCGAATACCACATGCCGACAGACCTAACGGCTTTTATATTCGGGGAAGAACCGTCCCTTAAACTATTCATTATGCTTGATTATTTTGAAATTCTGCCATAACCTCCCAATGAGAGGGGCGTTTGCTTTTTTCATGCTGTTCTCCGCCGGTTTCCTGTACGCCCAAAAAACTCTATCCGTAAGCGTGGAAACAGGCGGGGGCATTTTGTTCGGCGATTTGATCAATTATGAACAAATAATCTGGATGCCCTTGCTTTCGGCTGAATTCAAATATCATTTGCAAGATTGGACATTCGGCGCTTCCGGCGCTTTTTTTCCGTATGTCTGGGCGGACAGCCTCGACACATATTTTCTCAGACAGGTTCAGTTTTATGACAAAATGTCCGGAGGGATTGGCGGCAGTTGTACGGTTTTTGTTAATTACACAAACGCCAAATTTAACTATATAAGTTTCGGGTTTTCCGGCAGCATTGACATTATACGCAATACAACCGGAAAAACAAGCGCGGGCAAAATAGGCGCTGTGGAAAACGAAATAAAAAAAAGCTCTGACAGCTCCAAATTTGAAAGCGAAAACCGGAATGTCGAATTTACGGTCAAATTGAGCAGATAACTGTTCATTGTCAACACCTTAAAGATTCATGCCTGTCTTGCTTGTTTTTTTTCCAGAGTATGATAGAATAGTTTCCTGTGAACCAATTCTATGGAGGAGAATATGAATTTACAGCGTCCTAATGCAAATGACGCCACCCGGTCGGTTAACCGATCCCACAGCGTGGCGCCGTCCAGCGGTCTTTGTTCCCGGTGCGTCGACGGGTGCAAGGGAAATTGCGAGATTTTTAAGGCCACGTTCAGGGGCAGGGAACTCATCTATCCGGGGCCCTTTGGTGACGTAACCGCCGGGGGAGACAAAAATTACCCCGTGGATTATTCCCACCTGAATATCCAGGGCTATGCCGTGGGCGCGGAAGGGCTGCCGGCGGGAACCCCCGCTGACCCGGACCATGCCCGGTTTCCCCTGGTGAACACGGAAACCGAATACGGCTGGGACAAAAAGGTAAAGATGACCATGCCGGTGTTTACCGGCGCCCTGGGGTCCACGGAAATCGCCCGGAAGAACTGGGAACACTTTGCCGTGGGGGCGGCCATTTCCGGGGTTACCATCGTCTGCGGCGAGAATGTCTGCGGCATTGATCCGGCGCTGGAATTAAACGGCAGCAAAAAAGTAGCCAAGGCTCCTGATATGGACCGGCGCATCGAGGCGTACCGGAAGTATCACTCGGGGTACGGGGAGATTCTGATTCAGATGAATGTGGAGGACACCCAACTGGGGGTGGCGGAATACATCATCGACAAGCACCAGATCGAAACCATAGAACTCAAGTGGGGACCGGGCGCCAAGTGCATAGGCGGGGAAATCAAGGTCGGCTCCCTGGAACGGGCGCTGGAGCTGCAAAAACGGGGCTACATCGTTACCCCGGATCCTTCGGATCCCATCGTGCGGGCTTCGT
>JAISCR010000152.1 GCA_031265435.1 Treponema sp. | reverse complement strand
ACAGCCTGTTCGGTTTCATCCTCGTCTTCTGTTTCATCAGTTTCCGGGGTTTCCGGCCCTTCCTGTTTGCCAAAGAAAAAACCTTTAAGTGTGTCAAAACTTAATCGTCCCATATATCCTTCTTCCCCCTGTAGCGGTTTTCCGTTTCCACGGCCTCGTAGGTCATGGGCTGGTAGCCCTTCGCGTCATCTTCCTTGTGGGCGTAAAAGGCCATGAGTTTACCGATGGCCCCGTCCCCGTGGCGGCGTTCACGGGAGCCTCCGCTCCGCTCAAGTACGCAAGGTACGCCGGCCTTCAAACCGACAACACGGAAATCATCCCGGATAAACGGATCGTCCGGGATGTTTGTTGTGCCGTCTTCCATGCTGCCCTTGAGTCCGGGGAAATTCTCGCTGTACCACCTTGTTGTGATCATCACCTGGTAGACATAGCCGGGCCACTCCTGCGCGGCGTATTCGGCGATCATCTGACCGTTACCCCTGGAGTCAAATGCGGCGCTGCCCAGGTTCAGGAGAGCGTTCATAACGTACTTAATAACCTGCCACTGCTGGGCAAAAGGAACATTACGCAGTTCGATTACAAGGAATGTTACTAATCTGCCGTCCGGCATTTCCTCGTCAAAGAAGATACAGGTAAGATCGCCGGAACGGGCAAAGTCCTCCCCTATATAAACCGGGTTCGTGTGAGTTATGAGAATATCCCGGACTTCCCGCTTGAGCCATTTGTCAAATTCTTTTTCCCGCTTCTCCTCCTTCTCGAAGGTGAAGCTGTCCTCACATGATTTGCGTATAACCGCCGCGCCTGGATCGGAGACCGCCTCAAGCAGTGCCGAGGGGAAGTAGCGGGTCCCGGCGCGAACGGGAATGCAGAACAGTTCCTCGTCGGCTCCGTCGCCGTAATCGCTGATAATTCCTTCCCGCCACTGTTCCTGTTTTTCAGGCGTCCACTCTTCACCCTTTGTCAGGCAGATGCGCTTGTACAATCCCTGCT
This sequence comes from Treponema sp., assembly GCA_031265435.1. GTDB lineage: Bacteria > Spirochaetota > Spirochaetia > Treponematales > Breznakiellaceae > JAIRNJ01. Next base: position 4,256 of record JAISCR010000152.1, on the reverse strand, counting down.
CCAGGGCCTCGTCAAAGGTGGTACGGTGGAGGGAATAATTCTTTTTCCTCTCGCGGATTTCTTTGACAAGCTCGTTGAAGGGGTTATCGTCGCCGTTGTGGGTGGAGAGGATACGGACGCAGCCGCCCCACATCTGCAGGGCCATCGCCGCCTTCTGGAGTTCTCCCAGATCCTCGACAAAGGCGGCCTCGTCGATAACGACCCGACCCTGCTTTGACCGGAGGGAACGGGCCACTGAAGGCAGGCACCATATCTCAAAACCGGATGCGAACCGCACGCGGTAGACGGTGATGTCCTTATCCTCGTCTTTGACGGCGACTTCTTCAACTTCAGAAGCGACGGCGTTGATATGCCTGGCCCAGAACGCGGCATCCCTGGCAAACTGCTGGGTCATTTCTTTGGAGTAGGAAAGGTAATAGGTTGACTGGCCCCCGGCTTCTTTTGACTTCGCCGCTTCCAGCACCGAGGCCAGGGCTTCGACATAGGACGCGCCGATACGCCGGGATTTCTCCCAGACCTTGACCGGGGCAGTGTCTTCTATCCAGGCTTTCTGGTAGGGCAGGAGAATGTCATCAGTCATAATCTACAGCCCCAGAATTCGTTTTTTGATTATTTCAATCGTCTCGGCAGTAATGCCTTTTGATTCGGCGGTCTCTTCCACCGCTTCGGCGGCCTCGGCGAGGGCGGCTTTGCGGATGCTTTCCGTGCGTTCGGCGTTCAGCTTTTCCGCCGCTTCCAGTTCCTTGAGGCCCCGCGAGAGCTTATAGAGCATATCGGCGATCTGCGGCGATTTAATGTCCGGGTCGTCCCGTATCTCCTCAATCTCACCGATAAGATCAAAAACAGCCAGGCGTATCTGCTCGTTCACTACCTTGCCCAGCTTTACCCGGTTGTCGGTGCCGTATTTATCAATGTAAGCATCGGCAATCTCTTTGGCCTGGCGGTTCTTTTCAGCGAAGCGCTTCATACGCTGGGCGTAGCGGTTCATGGAACTGCGGGATAAAAGCGTTTCCCCGGCCTCGGCGTTAATGGCGTCAACGATTTCCGCCTGGGTGATCGCCGGGTTCTGCAGCATCTCCAGCAGTTTGGTGCGGAGGGTTTCCGGCAGCCGGTCAACGGCGCTTTTCTGTCCCATGCTATTCCTCCGGGGGCGGATCTATGCCCTCGGCTCGGGCCATGCCGGTGGCTACCTCGATTCCCGGGCGGGTAATGTGGACGAGGATAAAAGCGGAGTCGCCCATGCGTATTGCCTTGACATACCCGCGATTTTCAAGCCAGTTGATCTGCTCGTTCACTTCGGCGATAGAAACGCGGTGGCCGTTAGCGGCAAGGAGGCGCTGGATCATTTCATTGGACAGTTCCCGTCCCGCGGCTTGTTCTGTTCCCTGCAATATGATAATCCGCTGGAGCGGCAAAAAAATGTTAGCCATTATTTATCCTCCGTGCGTGTTATTGATAAACCAGTTTTGAATTGACTGGAGGATGGACTTTATCCCTTTCAATTCCCCTTCCATAACGCTTAGGCGGTTTTCAAACCGTTGGGCCATCGTATTTTCCAGATCGCGCAGACGGCTTTCATGCTGCGCATCGGATTCCTTGCGGCCCTGCTTCTCCTCCTGAATCATCCCGTCAATCGTTTTTTTGAACAGGTTGAATTTCTCGTCCTGTTTTTTCCGCCAGTACGTGAATACGGCGAAGGAAAGCGAGATAACCGATACGAATGTTCCTATTGCAGTCAGCACGAATTTTGCTAGCTCCACAAACACCTCCAGGCAAAAACTATGATAAAACAAACCTGTATCAAGTTTGTAATAATAGCGATTATTACGATTGTTAAATTATCCTGAAAAACCTGCATATCTTGAAAGCGATAAAGATGATCCATGACCCGGCAAGGCCAATGATGATGATAAGGCGGCTCCGGGCGGTTCCCCTATAGGTCGCCGCCTCCAACATCTTGTCCGCTACCTCCAGCCGCAGATCGGCGATTTCGCCATTCTTCATAGAGATCGTCATCAAGCTTTCGGCTTCGTACTCGTTGAATGATTGTTCCAATATCAGGCTCTGTTCCCTGACTGTCGATAATTGACCGTTCAAGAGCCTGGAGTCCGCTTCCAATTTCTCGGCCCTGATCCTCAATTCGCTGACTCGTAACAGCCAGCTCTGTTTCTCCCGCGCTGATCCCGCCTGATATTCCTCGATACTCCGCAGTTCCGCTTCCGAGATCAGATACACCGGTATATATGCCGCCGGTTCCCCTTCCCCGGCTTGTAGCACACCCGCCGCAGATACAAAAAACAAGGCAAACAGCAAGGATGAAAAATATCGTTTGTTTACTCCGCACATTGTCTCTCCTTATTTGTTATTCTCGTCGCGGTGTATGATACCGCCGGAACTCTGCTTGCCGAAAATGTTGGTAATCCATACCGATGCGTCTACCGGCAGAAAAACCGCCTTGACGAATCCTCCTGCTTTTAGCGCATCGTCCATGTTGATATGGGCCAACCCCGCAGCGTTCAGAATGAACGATACCAACACAATGGAAAGCCCGGCACCCGCCGCAATGTTGGAAACGGTCTTCATTTTTATTTCCATCGATTACCCCTTTAACCTGTTCATTGTTATGACCACATCCTGTTTGAAGGTATCAAACTCTTCAGGGTGATCGACAAACCACTTCGGACAGTTTTTTCCGGTAATGCCGTGGTGCGTCCAGATGTCCCGCACCGCATCAAGACTGAATTGAACGCAGAGCAGGGCGCACAGTTCCGCCGCAGCCTGTATTGTTTCCTCCGTGAATTTGCCGTCCGCCGCAGGGTGACAAAGCTCAATGCCAATGGTACAGGTGTTGGGATAATACCCCAGGCGGCTCAAAGCCTTCGGCGTGTATAACTTCGCGCCCACATGGTAGGCCATCTCCTCAGTTGGGATACACTGCACCGCCTCCCCGGAAATGCCCGCGACAAAATGAGCGGATGCGAACCGGGCCGAAGCATCGTTCAGGGATTGTTTTTTAAGGTTTTCAAAATAGTCCCGGTTTTGTTTTGCCGTGCTTCCGGGATTGGCGACCCAGTGAATAACCAGGGCCTTCACGCCGGACAGCGTTTTCCCGGGCCGGGAAAAGGGATTGACCGTTAACAAGTCTCTTTGTATGTTCATGGAAAGAGCATAGCTTCCAGCCGGAGCGTAACTATAATAATCGTGTTTATTGTAGTTTCCCCGCCTCATTTTGATATTCTGAAAACGTCAAATCGGATGTCCGGACAGCCGGACTCGCGGCTGCCGCTTTTTTCAGGGGGATCTATGTATAGCAATGAAGTGAATGCGCTTGCCGATGCGCTTGACGCACTGGCCAAGGCATTGCGGGGAGAGTCTTTTGACGCCGCTGTTACGGTTGAAGGCGGGAAAGCGTATGACGGCATACGCGAAGTATGCGCGAAAATCGTTGAAACCGCCGCGGCAATTGCGGGACGGACGGCAGCGGACACGGCTTACGATAACAGCGTATCCGGGTTGACGGCCGTTACCGTCCAGGCAGCCATTGACGAAATCACAGCGAGATTATAGCGGTTACGGCAATAATTACCGGCCAGGACAAGCATCCGGTCCCCTAACGCTGTTTCGGCTCTTACAGGAGGCATAGATGAAACCTGTTTGTCCTATTGCCGATGGAAGGTGTAAAGGCTGTGTCTTTTGGAACCTTGCGGTAAAACGGTGCTACTATCCGAGCACACGAAATAATTTTTTAGGAGTAACAAATGACAAAGAAAGAAATGGTGGACATCATCGACCTCCTCGACAGCGGAGGCTTCGAAGTTCAGAAACTTGAGCAGGGCGAATTCACCGGCGACGTAAGCAAATGCCCGTCTTACTGGGTGCGCTTCCAGCGCAAAGCCGACCTGGAAAAAGAACGCGCCGAAAAAGACGCTATTCCTTTCGGGACAGAACTGCCCCATACACATTAATGGTTTCATGAATACCCCAATAAAATACGACCTGTTCGGTCACGACGGAATAGAAAAAGCCGCCTTCTTCCGCTTCGAACATGAAGATCTTACACCTAAAGAAATTATCCACTTGTTTGCCGAGCAATTCGGTGAAGCCGTCGATCCGGAGGAACTCATTACAGGCCTAACCGTATTCTTTAACGTCATGCCCGAGAATTTTGACGAGGTCTTCAATCGCCGATGCGCGGAATTCATTGCAGGGCTCAACGCTTTTCGCCAGGGCAAGCATCTGATCCCGTAACGCGGTAT
>JAISCR010000047.1 GCA_031265435.1 Treponema sp. | reverse complement strand
CGGCCTTGAGCTTGTCGCAGGCGGTCCAGAATTCATCCCAGGTTTCAGGGAACCGGGAAATTCCCGCCTGGGTAAAATGCTCCTTGTTGTAGTAGATCCCCACATAGGGCGCCGTGCTTGCGGGAGCGCTGTACATCTTTCCGTTCCATGTATTAAAGGCAACGCTTTCCGGAATAGCCAGACCAAATGACTCCCGGGCTTTCTGGTATTCCTATTTGACCAAGTGCACCCGCCGGTCGCCGTGTACACCAGCAAGACGCTGGTTTACCGGGTCGACATACAGGTCCATGCCTTCCAGAGGCAGCGCGCCCAGGAGAATTTCACCCGCGTTGGGTATGACCACCGCCTGTTGGCTGATGCCGCGGTCTTTCCAGCGGATTTCCACCGGTTCGGTCAGGCCGTATTCTGTGGTAGAGCCGTCGGCAAGGCTGGACTCTACGGTTTCCACGATGGCAAGCCCCAGCTTTTGCCTGATCTCCTCGTTAATAATCAGCGTCCATGCCCCGGCATCGGGCATGGCGTCCACCGTAAGGGTACGAATTTTTGTGTCCGGAATAAGTCCGTTTCGCGCGTTAATGATATCCACGGCATTGGTTAGGGTAATTCCTTCCGTAAACGTTCCCATACATGCTCCTTGCCTCTAATATACTGCCAAAAGCCCCGGTGGACAATCGAATCGGCGCAAGGTCCCGCCTGGTGCCTGCGTTACCGCTGTTGAAAATAGCTGCCGAATAGTCTCAAGAGGAGCCTTTGCCTGCCTCAGACCCTGTCGGCCTTTCCAGACTATAGCTTACCGCCTGGGCTTTAAAACCGAAACGGAGCAGGGCGCGGGAGAAACCTTCGTGAATCTGGGGAAGCTCAATGTGTATCCTCTCTATGCCGTTTGCCCTTTCCGCGGCGGGAGAAAATTTTTCCAGGAAGCGGCTTAAAAGAGTTTCCCCCAGGCCGAGTCCCCGGTACTCATGCCGGATCTCAAGGGCGTATATATGAAGAATTCCCGCCTTCTCCGCGGCGGCGATATAACCGGCAAAATCTCCGTGCCCGGTTTCCGCGATAAGGGAGTATTCCGCCGGGAAGATCCATAACGTTTCCGTTAGGGGAAATTCCTCCCGGCAGAGGGCATGGAGGGATTGGGCCTCACGAAGATCGTTTTCCCGGTATTCACGGAAGCGGAAATCCTCCAGCACGAGATCCCCTGTATCCTCAGGTTCAAGGCCGATGAGGCTCATGCCCCACTCTTCCCTCAGGGCGTTATACCAGCGGATAATTTCCCGCTTCATCTCTTTTTCTTTATAGGCAAACCAGAGTTTTTCCGCTTCCGGGTACTGGCCCAAGATGTCCTTGAAGGCCCGGAATACTCCACGGCCCTGGTTCAGCGCCGCACCCAGTTCTTCCCGCAGCAGGGGGTTGCGGAGACTTGCGGCAAAATGTTCCATCAGTCTGAAGCCGCTCGAAGAATCCCAGTCGGGGATATACATAAAGCGGTCTTTCTCCGCTTCTTCGGCCCCTTCGTCGATGTCCTCACGGCTCAGCACTATCCCCCTCCGGGTATCTATGCGGAACTCTGTTTCCTGATCTTCCATGGAAAAGAGGATATCGTCCATGAGTTCATCACTCATCTCAAAATTCATGCTTTTAGTGTAGATTGCTCCTTTCGGCGCGTCAAGTTTTCCACCTTGAAAGCCTGTTTTATGCGGTTTATAGTCAACCTATGGAAACAATGAAGCGTACAGCAAACTGCGGGGAACTCCGAAAGGCGGACGCGGGGAAGACCGTGATTCTCAACGGATGGGTGCACCGCAAGCGGGATCACGGAGGCATATCATTCATCAATCTTCGGGATCGTTACGGGATTACCCAGACGGTGGTGGAGCCGGATACCGAAAAAATCATCGGAAGCGGGGCTTTTTCCGCGCTGGCAAAGATCACGGAGGAACTCCACAACGAGTACTGTATCGCGCTGGAGGGGGAGGTGAGGGCCCGGCCCGGCGACATGCTGAACAGTGAAATGCCCACCGGGGAGATTGAAGTGGTGGCCCGCCGCATCCTTGTCCTCAATCGTTCCGGGGTACTTCCGTTCCAGATTGAAGAGGAGAGCAGGGCCGGGGAAGATCTCAGACTGAAGTACCGTTACCTGGATCTCCGGTCTTTTTCGATGCAGCGGAAGATCCGCCTTCGCAGCGATGTTACTTTTGCGGTACGTGAATGGATGACCTCCCGGGGTTTCTGCGAGATTGAAACGCCCACTTTTATCAAATCGACTCCGGAAGGCGCGCGGGACTATCTTGTTCCTTCCCGGCTTTATCCGGGGCATTTCTATGCTCTGCCCCAGTCGCCGCAGCTCTACAAGCAGATACTCATGGCTGGAGGCTTTGACAAATACTTCCAGATTGCCCGCTGTTACCGGGACGAAGACGCGCGGGGGGACAGGCAGCCTGAGTTTACCCAGATCGATATTGAAATGAGTTTTGTGGACAGGGAAGATATTCTCAAAATGACGGAGAACCTTCTCTCCCATGTGTTCAAGAAATGTCTTGATGTTGATCTGCCCGCCGGCTTCCGCCGTTTGACCTTTGAAGAAGCGCAGGAACGCTACGGCACGGATAAGCCCGATCTCCGCTTCGGCATGGAGATGCGGGACTTTGCCCCCTTTGTTGAACGATGCGGTTTCCAGGCCTTTAAGGACGCGCTCGCCTCGGGCGAGGCCGAAAAGCAGGCCGCGGCGGAACGCGGTGTAATACTTCCCGGCGGCGGGGTAAAGGCCCTCCTTGTAAAGGGCAGGGCGAAAAACGGTGAAACCGTTTCCTATTCCCGCAAGCAGATTGAGGAGCTTGAAGAGGCCGCGAAGATCTACAAGGCAAAGGGCATGGCCTGGATGAAGGTTGCGGGTCTTCCCGGCGCGCCGGTTCTGGAGGGAGGGATTTCAAAGTTCTTTGCCGATGAAGCGGGTTCTCCTGCCGGCGGGAAACTCGCCGCTGATATTGTCAATTCCATGGGCGCCGAAACCGGGGATCTTATACTCATCGTGGCGGACAGTAAACGGAAGATCGCCAACACCGCCCTGGGGGCGGTACGCAGCAAGCTTGGCAGGGATCTTGGGCTCACCCTTGCGGACGGCGAAGGCAAGACTCCGGGAGGAGGATCTCGCTTTGAATTCTGCTGGATAGTGGACTTTCCCATGTTTGAAGTTAACGAAGATGAAAACCACTGGGAGGCGGCTCATCACATGTTTACCTGGCCGCAGGAACAGTACCAGCAAACCATGGAAAAGGATCCCGGTTCCGTGAAGGGGGATCTTTACGATCTTGTGCTCAACGGTTTTGAACTGGCTTCCGGTTCCATCAGGATTCATGATCCCGAATTGCAGGAGAAGGTTTTCAGGATCGTGGGTTTTGATCCTGCGGAGGCTGAAGAGAAATTCGGTTTCCTTACCGAAGCCTTCCGTTACGGGGCTCCGCCTCACGGCGGCATCGCTCCCGGACTTGACCGTCTTGTCATGATCATGGCGGGGGAAAGCTCTATCCGCGAGGTTATCGCCTTCCCCAAGAATTCCTTCGCCCAGGGCTTGATGGATGACAGTCCTTCCGCGGTAAGCGATAAACAGCTCAAAGAACTGCATCTGCAGGTCAAGACTTGAAAGCTAACCGCGGCGTAGCGGATAACCGGCCGGGTTATCGAATAAGTCCAATGAAGAAGGAATCGCAATGAAGGATCTCGCGGACCTCTTCGTCACCTTTTTCCGGGTCGGCATCATGACCTTTGGCGGCGGCTACGCCATGATTCCCGTAGTTGAACGGGAGTTGATCAAAAGAAAAAACTGGGTCACCATGGAAGAGGTGATGGATTACTATACCATAGCGCAGATCACTCCCGGTGTTATCGCAGTAAATCTGTCAACCTTTGTCGGCGCCAAACGCGCAGGTATTCCGGGTGGCATTACCGCTACTCTGGGCTTTATTTTCCCCGGCCTTGTCTTTATGATCCTTGTGTCCATTTTTATTCAGCGTTTTGCCGAATACCCCGTGGTGCGGCATGCCTTTGCCGGTATCCGCCTTGCGGTCTGCGCGCTTATCCTTGATACGGTGTTGAAGATTTTCAAAGGGGTTTTTAAGGGGAAGTTCCCGGTTGCAATTTTTATCATCGCACTGGGACTGTCGGCCTTTGTTTCCGCCTCTCCCGTGCTGATCATTCTTGCCGCGGGGCTTGCGGGCTTTTTTCTTAAACGGCCGGCAAAGAAGGCTTCATGAATCCCCTTCTTCTCTTTGCGGAATTCTTCAAGATAGGCCTCTTCTCCGTGGGGGGAGGGCTGGCAACTCTGCCCTTTCTTTTCCATCTGGCGGACATATACGGCTGGCTTACACGGGAAAAGGTGGGGGATATTCTTGCCGTGGCCCAGTCCTCTCCGGGCGCCATAGGGATCAATATGGGCGCCCAGGCCGGTTTTCAGGCCCTGGGGATTTCAGGCTCAATCATTGCCGCGCTGGGCATGGTAGTTCCCTCAATTGTTATCATTCTTGTTACCGCGAAATTCCTAGAGGAGTTTAAGGAAAACAGTATTGTTGCCGCGGTATTTGAGGGATTGAGGCCCGCCGCCGCAGGACTTCTGGCGGCGGCAGCCTTCGGCACCTGGAAACTGGCCCTCTACAACAGTGAATGGCAGGAATGGTACACAATACTCCGCTCCAGGGAGTGTCTTCTCTGCGCCGGGATCTTCATCGCCCTCCGGAAGCTGAAATTCCACCCGGTTGTCTACATAGCCCTGGGAGGAGCGGCAGGCGTCATGCTGGGTCTTTAGGGAGAACGTGTTCCATTAAAAGGTTCTTTTTGTCCTCCGGGAGGGGAGTGCTTTTTTCCGAATTGAAGTCGTAGTGAACCACCACGGCGCTGCCCTTTACGCAGAGTCTTCCCTGCTGCCATGCCTCATGGTAGATGGTAAAACTCTTGTTCCCGATGCGGCTCACCCAGCTGCGAATCTCCACATCATGCTGAAAGTAGAGCTGATCCACGAAGTCATAGTCCGTGTGGGCCATGATGAGGGGGAAGGTTTCCCGCCTGAGACTCATGTCCTGATCAAAGATCTTGAACAGGGGATTCCTGGCCAATTCAAACCAGACCGCGGGCACAGTGTTGTTGATATGCCCCAGAATGTCCATGTCCCCGAAGCGGGGCGTAACAATAATGCTAAACATCTTTCAAATCTAGTGCAGCCCTTCCGGACAGTCAAGTTCACATTATGGACAGACACCGGTCTTCTTCAAAAACTCGAGGATCAGTTCCTTTACCTCGGTTTGCAGAAACGCCGTGTCGGCATGATCCGCCCCTTCGATGATGTACATGTCAACGGGTACACGCTCTTTTTCCAGAGCCTCGTAGAGCAGTTCCCCCTGGCTTAGCGGCACAAGACCATCACTGTTTCCGTGAAGGATCAGGAATGGCGGCGCGCCGGGCTTTACCAGTTTTGTAAGGTCATCATAGTTTGCAATGTCATGGGGTACGGTGAGTTTTTCGGGACTGATGTCCATCTCCGTCATCCGTGTGGGGGGATACCAGGGAACGGCCGCCTGTACTTCGCTTGAGTAGTCTTCATGGCCTCCGGTATCGTAGACTTTGTCCTTTCCGGTCAGGGCGCAGAAGGCACAGAGATACCCGCCGGCCGATTCGCCCATGATGGCAATCCGCTCAGGATCGATGCCAAACTCTGCCGCGTGGGCTCTCATATAACGGATCGCCAGTTTTATATCCTCGGCGTTTTCCGGGTAACGGCTGCGGTATGAGGTGCTGTAATCCACACTTGCCACGGCATAGCCCCGCCTGGCAAACCAGACAAGTTCGGGAATCCAGACATTACGATCCATTTCGATAAAAGCGCCGCCGCAGAGCCACACGATGAGGGGCAGGGGACGGTTCATTCCCCTGTCCGCAGAACGGGGCCGCATAAAGCTGAGATGCAGCGGACTGTAGGTTAATTCACCCCATGCCTTCCGTTGTCCGTACACGATCTTCGCGGCCAGGGCAAGCGCGGGATCTTTCAATGCAACAGTAATTGTTTTCTTCATGATCTATTCCTTTGAACTTAATATTTTTGGTTTGCGTATTCTACCCATCCGCCGGATTCGACCAGGGCTTTTTCAAAACCTTCAAGTTTGAAGGGGACGGATTTCTCTTTACCGCCGGCCCTGAAACGCAGAATCGCCTTTTGGGTATCCACATTCAAAACAGTTTCTTTCCCGGCAAAATCGCGGAAAAGTTCATCCAGGGTCTCTTTGGGCAGTTCGCAGGCTATCATACCGCAGTTGTACATGTTCTGCCTGAAGATCCTCGCGAAACTTTCGGCAATGACAATGTTTATACCGTTTACCTCCAGCGCCCAGGGAGCGTGTTCTCTGGAACTGCCGCAGCCGAAGTTTGCCCTGCTCAGCAGCGCCCCCTTTCCATCTGTGTCCTGTCCGCCTTCAAAGCCGGGCAGCCTGAGATCTTCCAGCAGTCTGGGTTTCAGGGCTTCCTTGCTGCTCTCGTTGAGGTACCGTGCCGGAATTATTTCATCAGTATTAATGTCGTTTCTGTCCAGAAACAGAACCTTTCCTCCGAATGTCTTCATTGCAGATCCTCCGCTCGTGCGATTGTGCCGGCAACCGCCGTTGCCGCCGCGCTGGCGGGGCTCATCAGGTGAACCATGCCCCCCTTGCCCATGCGGCCCCAGAAGTTGCGGTTGGTGGTGGAAGCGCAGACTTCCCCGGCGGCGATAACGCCGTTACTCATCCCCAGACATGCGCCGCAGCCGGGATTGCTTACACAGAATCCCGAATCCAGAAAGATTTTTATAAGCCCCTCTTCCATGGCTTTGACATACACATCCTGAGTTGCCGGGACGAGAATTCCCCGCAGATGATCCGCAATCTTTCTGTTTTTCAAAACCGCGGCGGCGGCCCGCAGATCTTCAATCCGTCCGTTGGTACAGGAACCGATATACACCTGATCCACCCTTGTTCCCTTTAAGTCCCGAATCGGCTTTATCCTGTCGGGCTTGTACTCCACCGTTGCCAGCGGCTCAAGGGAAGAACATTGAATATCGACGACACCCGAGTATACCGCGTCCTCATCACTGCGCCACTGTGTAAACTCGGCCAGGGCTTCTTCTTTTGATGCGTACTTTTTCTGTCCGTCGCTGCCTTCCTTCAGGTACTTCCACAGATAGTCAACAGTAACCATGTCGGGCATGCAGACGCCGCTGGTAGCCCCCGCTTCAACAGCCATGTTACAGATCGTCATGCGGCCTTCCATGCTCATCTCTTCCACGGCCTTCCCCCGGAACTCCATCACCCTGCCGGTGGCGCCGGCCACACCGGTTTTTGCAATCACCGCAAGGATAAGATCTTTGGCATAGACACCGGCGGGCAGCGAACCGGTAAAATTTATTTTGAGAGTCTCCGGTTTTCTGAAGGCGCAGACACCCTTTAGTATGCCTACTTCCAGATCCGTGGTGCCGACCCCGGCGGCAAAGGCCCCGAAGGCCCCGTGGGTACAGGTGTGGCTGTCTCCCATGATCACCGTAAAACCGGGACGCACAAAACCTTTCTCCGGGAAGATCGCGTGGCATACGCCGTTTCTGCCCACATCAAAAAAGTCCCTGATGTTGTGCCTTCTTGCCCAGTCCCGCAGAATTTTCCCCTGTTCCGCGGTGGCGGAATCCTTGGCGGGACTCACATGATCGATGACCGCCTTGATCTTTTCCGCGTCAAAGACCCTGTCAAGATTTTTTGACACAAGATCGTTGATGGCGATGGGGGTGGTAATCTCGTGACAGAATACCCGGTCAAGTTTTAATACCCAGGTATCCCCAAAAGGTTTGTCCACCGTGTGGGTGTCAAAGATCTTCTCCGCCAGTGTCTTTCCCATAAAACCCTCCATTATTAAAAACGCATGTTTCGCGGTCGGGGAACCGAAGGTTCTTAGTAAGTGCAGTATATGTTAAATTATATGGAAGTATCAATAGCCTTCCGGTAACAACATTGGAAATCGTCCAAAAGATTCATGGTTTCTTGTTCCGGGGCGGATTTTTCTTGTTCCCCGGACACAGTTATGATAATTTGAAACAGACTCACATAACAAATATTTTTGGAGGATAACCGATTATGATTGATCTCAGCAAATTTCCGAAGAGTGATGTTATTAAAAAATTTGAATGGCTGGGGCCCCGTATACCCTATGGCGAAAAGGATATAAAGGGCGATACCTTTCCTCTCACCTGGGCCGATGATGATGAAATCTATACATCCTCAGGAGATCCAAACTGGGGTGAAAGTTTCAGCGGTCTGGATGTTGAAAAAATTACCGGAAATCCTGGGGATTTTAAGATCACCAAAGTCAGTCACATGAACGAATATCTTGGATGGGGCGGCGATGGTCCCAAGCCTTCCGGGATGATATGCGTGGATGGTGTTTTGTATTTTGCTTTCCAGAATATGCTCAGGAACAGGATACCGCCTTTCGGTTTAAAATCCCAGCATGGAAGTGACGCGCAGATTATCTATTCAAGCCACAGGGGTTCCCTCTGGACTCCGGCGTTACATACCATTGAAAAGCCCATGTTTCCGGGACATCATTTTGGCGGGCCGGCGTTCATCAATTTTGGAAAAAACAATGACGGCGCGCGGGACAATTTTGTGTATGCGATCTCGTCGGATCAGTGGGATAACGGCACTCATCTGCGTCTGGGCCGGGTAGACAAAGAAGATATTATCCGGGCCGGAGCGTGGCAATGGGTAAGTGCCTTTACCGGTTCAGGGGAACCGGTTTGGCATAGTGATCTACAGGAAGCCATCCCTGTTTTAAGCTGTTACAGGGCTTTTGGTATTCCTGATATGGTGTATCTAAAGAGTATTAAACGGTATCTGTTACTGACCTGGCGTCTTCATGAGGACTTCTCGGCGGCCGATGGTACGGATCTTATCATCTTTGAAGCTCCCGAACCCTGGGGGCCCTATTCGCTCGTGCATTTTGAAGAATATTGGGAAGCAAAGGAATTTAACCCTTACTGCCCCCGGCTTCCCCTGAAATGGGTGGAATCCGGTTCGGGAAATATCAGCGCGTATATGCTTTTTTCCGGAAGCTGGGGCAGGGCCGGGCAGGAAGCGGGATATTACAGGGTCAATGTCCGGCCGTTCAGGCTGACCGTTTAGACAGGGTCTGTCCATAAAGCCGGTTACCTTGCGTACAGACTCAGGATATTTGAGGCTGAACGCTAAACCCTCCGCATTTTTCCATCTGATTGATCAGCGCGGAAAGATCCCGGCTTAACGGGGCGGACAGACGCAGGGTTTCCGCATAAAACTTCGTTTCATCTTCGAGTGAATCTTCAGGATTAACTTCCCCCGGAACGTGACTTTCAGTATTGCTGCCGGAAACCGGCAGTACGAGTTCTGCGGCGTGGAGACCCAGCCGCTCAAGGAGGGGCCGTTCGCTGTAAGGATCCCCCCGCCAGTCCCGTTTTATGCTGGAAAGGAATACCGGTTTCCCGTTACCGTAGAGAGGGTCGGAGGCCACAGGATAGCCCAGGGCTGCCAGGTGAACGCGGATCTGGTGGGTTCTGCCGGTTTCGGGCATGGCTTCCGCCACGCTGTAGTTTCCGGCGCTGCCCAACAGCCTGAAGCGGGTCAGGGATTTTTTTCCCCTGTATCTGTCGATGATGGTAAGATGCTTCTTGTTCCCGTTGGGGAGGAGGGGCAGGTCGCAGGTTTCTTCCTTCCAGGGCGGTCTTCCGCAGATGACGGCAATGTAGCGTTTGTATACTTCCCGGCCTTCAAAGGCCCTCGAAAGCCTCCTGTGGGTTTCTTCATCTTTGGCAAAAACCACAATACCCGATGTATCCCGGTCGATCCTGTGAACCGTATAGATTCTCTTGTTTTCTCCGTTGTCCCGCCCGGCAAGAAACGCCTCCAAAAGCCTGTCCAGCCTTTCCTTTTCCTCATCCCAGCGGTCTCCTCCCACGGCCAGCCCCGCGGCCTTGTTTACCGCCAGGATATGCCGATCTTCATGGACGATTGAAAAAGACGCCTTTTGTTTCATGCTTTATCCTAGCTTTTTTTCCCGGTCTTTCCCAGAGCCGGATACCGGCTTCCGTATGTGCGCTGCCGGCATGTTCCAAGACAAAACTGCGAAGCGGTTTTCGTCAAAACTACCAAATTTTGGAAGAATTTTTACCACAAAAAGTCGAAAAAGTCGAAAAAGTTCCGGTACAAAGCCTCGTTTTCTCTTTGACTTCTTCGACTTATTCGCCCTCGTGGTAAATTTTTTCTTCAAAACATGCCGCTTTAAGGGAAATTTTGACGCTGAAAAAAATAAATGACGTTGCCCGCAATTCTTTATTTCACGTTATTTACAAACTTAACTTTCCCAAACAGATTATATTTTCTGGTGATAATACCCTGGGTCTCATACCCTCCATTGGGATGTATTTTTAATATATAAACAGACCCGGGATTTCTCTTAAACATGAATGGTGGAAAAGGAATAGTTGCAATCGTATCCGAACTATCCCATTCTTTTCGTACATTATCAAACCCAATCACCACAATATCATTGGAAATGTCCAGGCTTACATCGTCAATAATTCTTTTGTTTGATTGTAATTTTCCCAGATCAATCGTATCCGTTAAATTCCATCTATCATTGATAGTATGATATATGTAAAGTTTTTCCCCACGGGCATACGCCATAATACCGTCTTTTATGACTAAATCCATTATGTACGCATCGTTTTCACTGTCTTTATTGGATATGTCAATACTTTGTGTTACGGTGTAACCATACTCATCTTTTCTAAAAAAATATACCCACTGATCCGATCCCGCATATAAGTTACCGCCATCCAATATACCAATATATCTACCCATAATGGAGCGCTGCCAGGCTTCGGTGAATGGCCCTTCCTGATTTGTCCAGATTTCGGGAAAAGAGTTTTCATCAAATATAAATGCCAATTCCCAGTTTTCTCCACTACGGTTATATACCTTGACTCTTCTTTTTGACTTAACGTCTTCACGGTATATGTCTGATAAAATTATCGTATCATTCCTGATTATGCCGGCTCCTCCGTCTGAATGCGTATTACTAAATCTATCAGGAATTAAGTATTCCCTGGTTTCATTTTCCTGTATATCAAATACATGTATACCTTTTCCCTCCTCGGGAATAATAACGGTATTTTTATCAACGCTAATGCCGGTTCTAAAATTCCCTTTTATGAAAGTACCATAGAATGTCTCAGGATCGCTTTTATACATTGTATCAAGATGCGTCCATTCATTTCCGTTTTTTTTAAAAATCAGTATTGCCTTCTCATAAGGGCTTTTTTTGAATATACGGGTACTTGAAGCCATCAGGGCAATGATAGTATCGCCGGCGTCCAGAAAAGATCTGGCTTCCACTCCCCATTCATTCATCGGCGCCTGGTATGGTTCTTTAAAGTATTTTTTTGTATCAATCGTCTTTTTCCCGACCCATGTGCCGTTTTCAAATTCAAATATTGATATGTATCCCCCTCTTCTTGGATTTTCAAGAGCAAATGTGGTGGCTATAACAAGGGTGCCATTGTTTATCTTTACTTCTTTTCCGGTATTCATAAAGCGCTGTTCATCCTTAAATAGTACAACATTCCAGATAAGGCAGCCGCTTAAAAGCGGCGATAGTAGAGCAAAAACAATACAAACTTTAATACGCTTTATCAATTTCAACAAATTAAGCCCCTGTCAGTCAACAGTTTGATTTCCCCTGTCCTTTCTCCGAACAGCCCATACGCCACTACCTGGAAATTGCCATGGGAATCAGCTTAATAACTGAAGCCATCCTTTTATCAATTTAAGATTATAATGATACACAAAACTATGGCTGCTTATAGTGTTATCTTCATTGATTTCAACTTCAAGGTAAATTGACATTTTCATGTTCTTTGGACGAGGAAATAATAAATATCCCCCGACTATTATTGCACTTCTGTATTCGTCATTAATAAAATCAAGCAAATCGGTTTCCCTGGCATGAGGTCTATCATCCCATTCAAATCGTAATTCTTCAAAGTCCTTAACATATTCGGATGTATGTAATACCATCTTCTTAATCTTATAACTTAAATCTTCGCTTTTATTTTTTGTGAAAATAAATAATCTTAAGCGCGCAAGGGCCAAATCATTGTCTTCAACATCACTGTTGTCAATATATGTCCCAAGCTGAGGATTGGTATCCAGAACAAACAGGGTATCATTAATCATATATGGTGTAAATTCAGGAATATCATCTAAATCACTTTTCGTATTAAGTACCTGAATGACACCATTATAATACATATTAGGCTTCTCATTTTCTGTATAATATTTATAATACTTTTCAAATAATAACGGGCCTATTTTTACTACTGTTCCAGAAGTGCAATGTGATAATATAAGAATAGGGCAAAAGATAAAAAAAATGATTTTTTTCATGGCGTGTATCCTTCCAGCCGCCGCGTGGGTTTTACTATCTTTTCTTATGAGCATCATCGCCATGATTTTTCCCGCTCTTCCCTTCATCTCCCCTATTATATCACCACTCTACCCAAATTCCAGCCCTTTCCCCCTTTTTTCCTTCGTTTCCCGTAATACTTTACTGTATTTTGGAAGAATTTTTTACCACAAAAAGTCAAATAAGTCGAAAAAGTTAAGAGAAGAGTAAGGGACTCTTAAAAACTTCTTCGACTTCTTCGACCTGGCGGTGAATTTTTTCTTCGCGGTAAATATCTTCTTCAACAAGTATTACAAATTTACATCTTTTGTCATTTTACTTGCAAAACATGAGTTTCATGATATAATCATGTCTTGTTGGTACATCCGGTTACTTTACGGACAGACACAACTATAAACACGGTGGAGAAAAGTGGCAAAAATAGAGACGGTTATTGAATTGCTCCATAATGGGGCAAAAAAATACGGTAACGCTCCCTATCTGGGAGGGAAAACGGGGGGTATGTGGCAGACTATAAGTTTCAAAGAAGCGGACAGGCTGTCTTCCGCTTTTGCTCTTTCCCTTTTGCGGATGAACTTTAAAAAGGGAGATACCGTCTCCATTCTGGCGGAAGGCCGGCCTTCCTGGGTTATCTCCGAATTCGGCCTTCTCAAAGCGGGCTGCATTTCGGTGCCTCTTTCCCCCAAACTTTCCAGGGAGGAACTGGTTTTCCGGCTGGAACATTCCGAATCCAGGGCTCTTCTGGTTTCGGAGAATTACTTCCAGAAGGGAGCGGAGGCATTGGGCGCGTTACGTTCCCTCATCCTTGTCTGTATCTCGCCCAGGAATACCCATACCGAAGATCTTGCCAGGAAATTTTCTTTTCATGAAGGGAAAAACCTCTTCTATTATGATGAACTGATTGGCCAGGGGAAGCATCTTCTTGACGCCGCCGGAGGGGAAGGGCCGGAACTGCGAATCAGTCTTGATGAAATTGAAGATACGATCTCTCCCGATGATACGGTAACGATCTCCTATACCGGCGGGACTACCGGCAACCCCAGGGGGATCATGCTGAGCCACCGGAATTATCTGCACAATACCTTCAATTCGGCGGAGCTGGTTTATATGCCTCATGGCTGGAAGTCCCTCATCATGCTGCCTCTGGATCATTCTTTTGCCCATACGGTAGGGCTTTACATATTCCTCTACCGGGGGCTTGCCATGTACTTTCCGGATTCCGACGGGTTCAGGAATCTGCCGTCCAATCTGCAGGAAGTTAATCCCGATTTTCTGCTTACCATTCCGGCCCTTACGGGCAGCTTCATGAAGAAGATGATCCGGAGCGTTCAGGCCAGGGGGAAACTTATCTATTTCCTCTTCAACGCGGGACTCAGGGCCGGTATAAAATATGCGGGAAACGGGTTTGATAAACCGGGGCTCTGGCGGCGCTTCAGCACATTTTTACCCAGGGCTCTTGTCAATGCTCTTGTTTTTCCCGGGCTCCGTGCCTTCTTCGGCAGGGACATCAAGTTCTGTATCGGCGGCGGCGCGCCGCTGGAGATCAGGCAGCAGGAATTTTTCAACGCAATCGGAGTGCCGGTGTACCAGGGCTACGGCCTTACGGAAAACGCTCCCATCATCTGCGCCAATTCGGCTGAACGGCACAAGTTCGGTACGTCGGGGAGTATCATTCCCGATTTGGAAGTGCGGATCATGAAGGACGGTAAGGAATGTTCCGCCGGAGAGATTGGGGAGATTGTAACCCGGGGCGGCTCCGTGATGAAGGGTTACTTCAGGAATCCTGAGGCAACCGCGGAAACTCTGCGGGACGGCTGTCTCCGGTCGGGGGATCTGGGTTACAGGGACAAGGACGGCTTCCTTGTGGTAACCGGCCGGGAGAAGGCCCTGCTCATCTCCTCAGGCGGAGAAAAGTACAGTCCGGAAACCATCGAAGAGGCGGTGCTCAACACATCCCGTTTTGTCAATCAGATCATGGTCTATAATGAACAGCGCAAATTTACCGGAGCCCTTGTCACGCTGAATATCGCGGAACTCAAGGCCGCGGCGGAAAAGACCGGCATTGTCTCAGGCCGCGCCGGCAGAACGGTACTTTCCGATGACGACCTTGACCGGATCATCGATCTTGTCCGGGAAGATCTCGGTGCTTTCCGGCATCTGCCCGGCTGTAAGGCCATTCCTCCCCGGTGGCGGCCTTCTTCCTTCGCCATCATCCCGGGCGCCTTTGACGAGAGTAACGGTCTGATTAACTCTGCCATGAAACTGGTGCGTCACAGGGTACGGGACTTCTACCGTACTCGTATCGAAGAGATGTATCAGGGCGTTGCGGATCCCCACAGCATGGGCAACCGCGCCGCCCTGCGGGAACTGTTCAATTAGACTTACCGGCGCTTGACCTTTCCCGATTTTGTAACTACATTGTAAGCATGCAGGAGGCGGAATATGACTGTTTCGGTTGTGCCGGTAGGTAATTCACGGGGTATCAGGCTGCCCAAAAACCTTATTACCGAACTCAACATCGGGAGGACCTTACAACTTGAACGGCAGGGCGATTCGATCATTTTAACGCCGGTACATGAGAAACCCCGTGAAAATTGGGAAGCGGCATTTGCCTCTATGCACGAAACAGGCGGCGATACGCTGCTTGTTCCTGATGTGTTTGTGGACGAAAACAGCGATTGGGAATGGTAATGTCTCAATACGACATTATTCTGGTAAATCTTGATCCCACGGTAGGACACGAAATGCAAAAGGCGCGGCCTTGCGTCATTGTTTCACCTGACGAACTTAACAACCAGCTTGCAACGCTGATTATAGTGCCAATGACAACTGTTTCGCACCCTTATCCTACTCGTGTCCCTGTTACGTTAGACAAAAAATCCGGCTGGATTGTGCTCGATCAAATCCGCACAATAGATAAAAAGCGAATTATCAAAACCCTTGGGAAGCTCAATCAAAAAGAAATAACGGAGATAAAAAATATCATAAACGAAATGCTTGTGCAATGAATCCGGCGGCGGGAGCCGCGAAGGTTCCCCTCTTGATACAGAGAAACATTCGAATAAGTCGAAGAAGTTTTTAAGAGAAACCGTTCTTTTCCCTTTACTTTTTCGACTTTTTCGACCTCGTGGTAGATCTTTTCTTAAAAATTTTGTTATTATACTGATATGTTAAACGTGCAGAATGTAACCAAGATCTATGGGGCGCGGAAAGTTCTCAATAATATCAGCTTTTCCGTGGGGGATCATGAGATCCTCGGTTTTCTGGGGCCCAATGGGGCGGGAAAATCCACCACCATGAACATTATCGCCGGATACACCTCCTCCAACGAGGGAACGGTTACGGTGAACGGCAGGGAGATCCTTGAAGACCCTATAGGCTGTAAAAGGCAGATTGGCTATCTTCCCGAACGGCCTCCCCTCTACCCGGACATGACGGTGCAGTCTTACCTCTCCTTCATGTATGATCTTAAAAAGATCAAGCTGAACAAGAAGGAACACATCGCGGACCTCTGCGATTCGGTCGGCATCGGCCATGTAAGAAACAGAATCATCAAGAACCTCTCCAAGGGCTATCAGCAGCGGGTTGGAGTGGCCCAGGCCATGCTGGGGAACCCCGGCCTCCTTATCCTGGATGAGCCCACGGTAGGTCTTGACCCCAAACAGATCCTGGAAGTGAGGGAACTTATCCGGAAGCTGGGAGAAAGCCGTGCGGTGATCTTCTCTTCCCATATATTGCAGGAGATCCAGGCGGTCTGCGAGCGGATCATCATCATCAATGACGGTTTGCTTATTGCCGACGGCAGCCCCGGAGAACTTGCGGCCAAGACCAGCAGGGACAGCAGGCTTGTCCTCTGCGCGGAGGCCCCGAGGGAAAAACTGCTGCCCCTTCTGCAGGGCCTCTCCGGTATCGTTTCCGTGGAAGTTCTGCGCGAGGCGGAGAGCGGCGTCTGGGAGTACAGTATCGAAACCGGGGAAGATGACCCCCGCCGGGAGATCTTTGCCCTGCTTTCGGGAAAGAATTGGCCCCTGCTTTCCCTCGGGAAGACCGGAATGACCCTTGAGGACGTGTTCTTACGGCTTACCGCCGGGGACAGCGCCGCAATCAGCGCCCTTGCCGGGAATGAAAAGCCCGCGGGGGAGGAGGTTGAATAATGCAGGCCATTATAAAGCGGGAACTTTCCGCCTACTTTACGTCCCCCATCGGCTATGTATATCTGGCCGTGGTGTGGTTTTTTTCCGGTTTCTTCTTTTTTACCGGTTCCCTGATGAGTAACCGCTCATCCCTCAACCCGGTGTTTTCGGGGCTTCTTACCATTGTTACTATTCTGACACCCCTTTTAACCATGAGGCTTATGACCGAAGACAAGAGGCACAGAACCGATCAGGCCCTGCTTACCGCCCCCATAAGCCTTGCCGCCATTGTGACGGGTAAATTCCTCGCCGCGGCGATCATTTTCACCGCGGGGATCAGCATCACCCTGGTCTATGCGGTAACCTTGAGTTTTATGGCCCGCATGAGTTGGGCGATGATCTGGGGCAACTACATCGCGCTGCTGCTTCTGGGTTTTTCATTCCTTTCCATCGGGCAGTTCATCTCTTCCCTGACGGAAAACCAGGCAATCGCCGCCATCGGCGGATTCACCGCCATGATGGGAGTATTTGTGCTGGATGTGCTTCCCCAAATTATCGGCAACCAGAGAATAGCGGGGGCTATACGGGCCCTGTCCTTTATCAGCCGTTATGAGCCGATCAGTTCCGGGATAATGGCTCTTGGCAGCCTTTTTTACTTCATCAGTGTCTGTGGGATCTTTCTCTTTTTGACCGCCCGGGTGCTGGAAAAACGGCGCTGGTCATAGGAGGCAGATATGATACAGAATCCTTTAAAGAGCCGGAAGCTTCGTTTCGGCGCGGTAGCCGCCGTTATTACGGTGGTAGTGATAGTGTTTATTGTGCTTCTTAACGTAGTGGTTACAGCCCTCTTCAAGAAGTTCCCCCTCAATATCGATCTTACGGAAAACCAGATCTTCCAGATTAGCGATGACACAAAGAGATACCTTTCCCAGTTGAATGACGATGTGGATATCTATGTGCTCAATACCGAAGACCGTTTCACCGCCAATACTCCCGCCGACTACTATGTACAGGCAAACGAGGTTATCCGGAGGTATGCCCAGCTTTCCGGCCGGGTACGGCTTTCCTATGTGGATCTGCTGCGGAATCCGGATTTTGGATCCCGTTATCCCGGACAGGATCTGGAACTCAACGACATACTTGTTGCCGGCAGAACGAAAAGCCGGGTATTGAAATATACCGATCTTTTCAATGTCCGCACCCAATACTTCCAGAGCTATATCGTCTCTTCCAAGGCTGAACAGGCCATGACCAGCGCAATACTCGCGGTAAGCTCCGGCACGGTAAATACCGCGTCGGTGTTGAGCGGCTACGGGGAGGATGATATAAGCGGCTTTACCGATCTTCTGTCTCTTAACAACTGGGAAGTGGTAACCCAGAACCTCATGACCGAAGCCATTGCGCCCCAGGCCAAGGTACTGATCCTCTCCGCTCCCTCCAGGGATATTGCCGTGGAGGATCTGAGGAAACTGGACGCCTTCCTTGATGAAGGGAATAACCGCGTCCTCTTCTATCTGGCTTCGGCGGAGCAGCCTCCGCTACCGAATCTCGCGGCCTTCCTTGCCGAATGGGGCATTGAGGTGGAGAGCGGCGTTGTCTTTGAATCAAACCAAAACCTGGTTATAAACAATTCTCCCTTTATGGGTCTGCTGGAATACGCCGAAGAAGAATACTCAAAGAGCCAGGCGGCCCAGGGCATTTTCCCGATTGTTCCCCAGTCACGGCCGTTGAAAGCCCTCTTTGACGCCGCCCGTTACCGGCGGGTAAAAATTCTGCTCCGTTATTCGGCCGATGCCGGCATACGGCCTTCCGACGCGGGAATTGACTGGGAGCCGAATCTTAACGCCCTCGAAGGCAATGTTCCGGCCCTGGTTCTTTCAACCCAGACAAGGAACAACGCGTCCGGCGACCTGGTGAGCAACCATCTGCTGGCCGCGGGTTCCTCTCTGGCATTGAACCGGGGCATTCTGGGAAGTCCCAACCTCGCCAATTCAGGCTACTTCCTTGATATCCTCGGAACCCTGGCCGGGAAGACGGACAGCATCTATATCATGGACAAGAGTCTCGGTATGGATCAGCTGGGGATAAGCACCGGACGGAGTCTCCTTCTGGGGGCGATCTTTGTGGCGTTGCTGCCTCTGGGTGTGCTCATCGCGGGGATAGTAGTCTGGCTCAGGCGGCGGCATAAGTAAGAGGTTCCCGATGATAAAAAAACTAATCTTTATTGCGGCCATGATCCTCGTGCTGGGGGCCCTGGTACTGACCCTCTTCATCCTGAATAAAGCCCCGGAGCCGGATGCCGCTGCCCAGGTTCCGGCCGTGGAAAGAAAGTACATCCTTGACTTTGAAAACGGCGGGGAAGAGGGCAGCCCCCTGGTTTCCGTACAAGTGGAAAATTCCGGCGGGGGCTATACGGTTCTCGCTGACGTGCAGGGGCCTATAGTGCTCGGGGGGGATTCTACACCGAAACCGGCGCTTTCAGGCTGGGAAGAATTTCCCGCGGATACGTATCTTCTCAACCGGGTGCTGAATACTTCCAGCCGCATTGAAGAGCAGGGTATCGCCGCCGAAACACCGGAAAGCCTCGGCGCCTTCGGTCTTGACAAGCCGAGGGCCGCAGTCCATATCCGCCCTGTCCGGGGCGAGGAAGTTACCATTCTCGTGGGGAATCCCGCGCCGGATCGGATCAACTGCTATGTGATGAAGCAGGGCGACCCGGCAGTCTATCTGACTTACGGCGCCGGCATGGATCTCTTTGACAAAAGCCCCCTGGATTTTCTGGACAAGACAATAAGCCCCGCGGCGGTGCAGA
The DNA here is from genome assembly GCA_031265435.1 of Treponema sp. Lineage (GTDB taxonomy): Bacteria > Spirochaetota > Spirochaetia > Treponematales > Breznakiellaceae > JAIRNJ01. Next base: position 13,400 of record JAISCR010000047.1, on the reverse strand, counting down.
ATGAGTATCAGGAAAATCTTTTTACCGAGGTAGTCCTGGGGGGCAGTGTCCGTCAGGGTGAAGATATCAGCGTCCGCCGCTTTGAAGTGGATCCCTCCGAGACAAAAATGGGACTTCTTCCCAATACCCTGAGGATGCTGAAACCTATGCAGGCAAACCTCAATATGGACAAGGCCTCCAAGGCTCTTGCGGGCCTCTTCGGTCTCAGCGCCGCCCGGATCGCTGGCCGCGTCGAAAATTCCGGCGATCTTGCAGACTGGGGCCTTGACAAGCCCTATTCAACAGCGGCGGTAACAGGCATTGAGGGCGAGGAGAATTTCTCCCTCCGGGTTTCCGCCCCCTCGGGCGAAGGGAACGTGTACATTCAGCGGGAAGGACTTAACCTTGTTTTTGAAATGCCGGCTTCTTCGATCACATGGCTGGCGACGACATGGTTTGACATCATGGACAGGATCATGGTGCTCCCCTTTATCGATCATGTGGCGGAAGTGGATGTGATAAGCAGGGAGAAAACCGTTAACTTCAGACTTTCCGGCGAAGGGGACGATCTCAAGGTCATGGCCGGGGACATCGAAGTGAACGAAAGTTATTTCCGCACCTATTACCAGACCCTGCTCCTGGCCATGTATGACGAATTGTCTCCCGAACAGGAGAAGCCGAAAACAAAGCCGGTGCTGGAGATCATGTACCGCTACAAGGACGGCAGACCCAGTGACCGGACGACATTCTGGGAGACCAATACCCGCCGCTCCCTCTCCTGCCTCAACGGAGGCCGGCTTTACTATACCATGTCGGTCTATGTGGATAAGGTTCTCGCGGATCTGGAACAGGTACTAAAGGGTGAAAAAACCGTTTCGTACATTTGAAAAAGCCGAAGAAGGAATGGTAAATTATATTACAAAAAATTTCGGCCCAAATCTCCACCCGGTGAAGAGGAAGAGATTACCACAAAAAGTCGAAGAAGTCGAAGAAGTTTTTTAAGAGGAAACCGCTCTTTAAAATATAATATTTCGGTAATAAATAATAGAAAATTAAAATATGTTTTGATATTGGTAATAATGGTGATTTTGGCATTGCCGGTATCATGGATTATTTTCCTTATTTATGGTTATACAATGTCTGCGATTGAATATTTATTGCCGGAATTATACTTCAATTCCAGGCGCTTTTTTCACCTGATTCCTTGTAATGCCTTGACTTACGGAAAATAGCATGGTAAATTATGCATACCTGTTTAGGGAAGTTGTGTTTTCGCTCCTTCTCAAGGGTGAAATCCTTTCCCTAATGAGGCAAAAATACCGAAGGAGTAAAACATAACTATGGCAAAGGTACGAAAGAAGCACGAACGGGGCCGGTGGGACGACTTGGCGGATAAAATCCGCTTCAAGGGACTGACCCAGGGAGCGGTACTCGGCCAGGATGGGAGCCTGGATCAGGTACAGAATAAGTTTTTGGAGGGGGCCGTAAACCTGGGCGCCTGCGGCTGTTTCAGCCGCTCCCCAGTTGACTGGTCTGGCGTATTCCGCTTTTTTCCCCGGTTACAAACCGCCGGTTAGTAATGGGTATAACAAATATGACCCATCCTATTTTTATACCGGAGAAAAATATTTTAAACCCGCATATAGGAAATAAATAACGACACAAATTTTTTATTAAGGCAAAAGAGGTCGTCTTTGATAGAGTTTATAATATGGGTTATAATGACGGTAATAGCGTTGATTACTGCACGCCTCATGCAAGATAAAAAAATAAACGATATAGTAGGACTTTTGATTTCTTTTTTTTATTTGATTTTTATAAGGATATTAATGAATGAAGAATGGAAGGCTGACAAAAAATCGGGGACACAAAGTCCTCGTGCTGCTATTTTCATCATTGGCCCGATTGTTTTTGGATTAATATTAATTTCCAAGTTAATATCTTACATTGGCAGGAACCGGTGACAGCTGACATGCGAGTGTTAAACAATATGACGGGAGGGCTGTCAAGCCAGACGGTCATCATGAGTGTAGTGGTGCCGTTGGCTGGTTCAGTAATCGGATCTGCGGTATCTGCGGGTATGGGGTTTGTCAACGATATGACCTTCCTGACGGCGGGCGCAGCAGGGGGCTACGTGGAAGGGCAGGAAATAATCGAGGAAGCGGGATTAAGTTTTGCAAGTAATTTCACGGACTTCACGCTGGGGGCGATGACCGCGGGTATCGGGACGATGGCCTTTGAAACGACAAGCACAGCGGCAAGCGTAGCGGTGAAGGAGATAGCAGCCGGGGCAGCCAGTACGGCGGCGAAGCAGACGGCAAGTACGGCAACAAGGATGGCGGCGGTAAGCGTAGGGACCAGTTATGCCGGAACGGTGGTCGAAGTAAATCTGGGCAGGGGCGGGGGGACATAGAAAATATACTTAAAGAAAACGGCATAGAAAAAGTAAATATAATAGCCCACTCAAGAGGAGGGCTTGAAGCAAGGTATGTGATAAGTTCTCTGAATTTATATGATTCAATAGTGGAAGAATTATCAAATCACAGATATTGAGTCAATATCTTCAGGAGTTCATTGAAATCAAGCGGCTTACCCAGATGGCTGTTCATGCCCGCGGCGAGACACTGGTCAATATCTTCCTGGAATACATTGGCCGTCATGGCGATGATGGGTACCTTTTTTGACTGCCCTATATCCATGCCCCGGATGAGCCGGGTAGATTCGTAACCGCCCATTTCCGGCATCTGTATATCCATGAGGATCAGATCGTAGCCCCGGGGATCCGCGGCGTATTTTTCAAAGGCGATTTTTCCGTTTTCCGCTTCATCAATAACAATACCGGTGGGCTCCAGCACGGTTCTTACAATTTCCCGGTTGATATCAATGTCTTCCACCAGAAGAATCCGGCGGCCCTCAAAATTATGTTCCCCGTTTTTTTCTTCAGGATCTTTTTCGGATGTATCATACGCGTCGTTTATGATGCCTTTCGGTACACGGATAGTAACGATGAAAACGGAGCCCTTGCCCGGTTCCGATTCAAGCCCGATTTTCCCGTCCATTAATTCTACAATTTTTTTGGAGATCGCCAGCCCGAGGCCTGTGCCGCCGAATCTCCGGGATATGCTGTTGTCCGCCTGTTCAAAGGAACGGAAGAGTCTTGACTGCTGTTCTTTCGAAATGCCAATTCCCGTATCCTGTACTTTTATTTCCAGCGTACAAAGCGCCTGTCCCTCTTCCGTTTTTGTCTCTTTCAGCAGTTTTGCCGCGATGCTGACTGAGCCGTATTCCGGCGTAAATTTGATGGCATTGGTAAGCAGATTGCTTACCACCTGGGCAAGCCGCTGATCATCGGCAATGATATGGGAAGGAATGGCGGGATCGATAGAGCAGTCAAATTTCAGTTTTTTCTCTTCCAGTTTGAATTCGAGAACATCAATAATCCGGTGTAGCATCCCGTTGAAGTTGAATTCCGCGGGGGAAAGTTCAAAGTGTTCCGCCTCAATTTTGGACATATCAAGAATGTCGTTGATCACACCCAGAAGGTGAGTGGAGGCTCCCTTGATCTTGTCCAGACAGTAATTCTTTTGCTCTATATCAAACGCGGGCCGCCCGATATTTGCCATGCCGATGATTGCATTGAGCGGGGTGCGGATCTCATGGCTCATGTTGGCAAGAAAATTGGACTTTGCCTGACTGGCTTCCTCCGCCCGTTTTACGGCATTCTGAATCTCGGTAGTGTCGTGCAGGATCATCAGGGCGCCCTCATGTCCTCCTTTCTCATCAAACATGGGTGTAAAAAGAAGCTCATAATCCCTCATCTCGCCGGTTCTGCCCATGTCCATCTGTTCCTTAAGAACTACCGGTTTTTGATCCTGGATTGATTTTCTAAAGATATGATTTAACTTTTCCAGTTTGGCTTCATCAATAAAATTGCCAAACACATCCGAAAAGGTTCGTCCGGCGATAAGGCCGAAATTCCTTATTCCGGTTTTTTTGAGAAAAATATCGGCGCAGTAGAGGATATATCCTTTTTCGTCAAACAGAATCAAAATTTCGGGGCTATAGTCCAGGATCAGCGTCATGTATTGATCCTGTCTCAGCCTTTCCGTCCTGAGTATATTGTCTACGTTTTCCTTTGCAACACTGGTGATTCTGATCCGTTCCAGAGTCCGCTGGGACATTTCAGCCTGTCTGGTAACACGTTTCAGTTCCTTGCGCAGGAAGATGATTTCTTCTGCGTCTGAGCGGACGGTTTCCGGCAAATCCTCCATTCCCAACCTCTATATAAGACATGCGGTAAAAGTACAGTTATGAAAACGGTTGATCAGTTCTCCCTTTTCCGTCTGAACAGGACATATCTCTCCGCCTGAATAGCAGAACTGATACTTTTTTTGCTGCCCTATACATTCCCTCACCTTTTCCATTTCCGCGGTAGTATTGGCGTCCAGCGCCAGATACCGGGTAAGGCAGGCAAACAGGAGGAGTACGGAACCCGTATCTTTTTTCAGAATTCCTTCCAGCGCATCGGCGGCGGTACGGACTATATCCACATAGCCGATATCCCCGATGGAAATGGTGGCGTTTTCCGGCATATAACCGCCACAGGCGGCATAACCCTCTTTGGTGATCACATAGATTGAACGGGCGACAGGTTTGGTACCATCGTTATAATCGATTATAAAAGGAAAGGAAGAAGTTTCCCAGGTTCCCGATTCCCTCTGAAGTCCAAGATCCTTCAGATAGGAAAGGATAGGCATATTGTTCACTTCCATGATGACATTTTTATATGATTTGGTAATAACACCCCGTTTTTTCTGGATCTTCTCTTCCGGAATGGAAGCCGTGAAAAAAGAAGGATGCAGATCCCCAAAAAGCAGAACAAAGGCCAGCCTGTCTTTGCTGCATTCTCCATTGAAAATAGTTTCATTTTTTCTGGGGTTGTTTGAGGCGTCGATGGCCACCGTTCCAAAAAGGGGAATGCCTTCTGAGATCCGGTTAAAGCTCTCCACAATGGCTTCACCGCCCAGGCTGATAATATAGGGAACAAAAACGAGCGCCATGACCGGTTTCCCCTTACCCCCTTCACGGGCCTTTTTATAGGCTTCCTCTATGGGGCCGTCCTGTTCTTCACTTAGAGAAGAGGTAACTCCGGCGGAGAAGATCACCTCATCACTGGTGAGCACTAAAAGGCTCAGCATGATTTCGCCCAGTTCCCCGGCCGCGGCGCTTGCGATAGTGGTACAGCCGATCACGTCAAAGGGCAGGGCTTTACAGAGGTTTTGTAGTATTCCGGTATTGAGGAATTCGGGGTAACCGGCCAGTATCCCCAGGCTGTGGGATTTGAGTTTTTCAAGATCAAGCTGATCAAGCATCTCCTTTACGGCGATCTCTTCATCATCAATCTCAAACGTAAAAGCATTTTGCGCCTCTATCATAACACCTCCCCGCATGCAGGCATACTTGAAATATAGTAAAAGTATACATGAAAATTCCCATGTTTACCAGATTCCGAGGATGATTTTTCGGCCGCGAAGAGGAATGATGTCTCAAAGCCTGCCGGTACCGGACAGCTTCCCCATGCCGGGATTTCCGGACAAAAAAAGCCTGAACGCACAGCGCCAGGCCTTTTCCGCTTACAATGATGAGGGTCGTGCATTTTGCGTAAAGCGCACAATACACAATAAAGGTCGGGAAAATGAAAGCCGCTCTGCGGCTTTCATGTTTCTCAGTAGTCCATTCCTCCCATACCTCCCATTCCTCCTCCGCCGGGCATGGGGGGCGGATCTTTCTTCTCGGGAATGTCCGTAACGGCACATTCGGTAGTAAGAAGGAGGCTGGCAATGGAGGCCGCATTCTGCAGGGCGGTGCGGGTAACCTTTGCCGGATCGATGATGCCCGCTTTTACCATATCCACCCATTCCATCTTGGCAGCGTCAAAACCAATGCCCTTCTTCTCATTCCTGGCCTTCTCTGCAATAACGGCGCCGTCAAGTCCGGCATTCTCCGCGATCTGACGAATCGGCTCTTCAAGAGCCCGCTTTACAATCTTGAAGCCGACTTTTTCGTCGTCGGTAAGGGCCGAAACATCGGCCTTGTCCAAGGCGAGAGCCGCCTGAATCAGAGCCAGCTCGCCGCCGGAGACGATCCCTTCGTCAATGGCCGCCCGTGTCGCGGAAAGGGCGTCTTCTACCCGGTGCTTTTTCTCTTTCAGCTCTACTTCGGTAGCGGCGCCTACGTTGATCACGGCCACGCCGCCGGCAAGTTTCGCAAGCCGTTCCTGAAGTTTTTCCCGGTCATAGTCGGAAGTGGTGTCTTCAATCTGGGCCTTGATCTGGGCGATCCTGTCCTGAATATCCTTCGCCTTGCCGGCGCCATTGATAATTGTGGTGTTATCCTTGTCAATCTTGATGGTTTTTGCCTTGCCAAGCTGGGAAATTTCGGTATTCTCCAGTTTGAGACCGAGTTCTTCGGAGATCACCTCTCCTCCGGTAAGAATGGCAATGTCTTCCAGCATGGCCTTGCGGCGGTCGCCGAAACCGGGGGCCTTGACCGCGCAGGTCTTGAGGGTGCCCCGGAGGCTGTTTACTACCAGGGTAGAAAGGGCTTCACCATCAACGTCTTCGGCAATGATCAGGAGGGGCTTGCCGCTCTGGGCAACTTTTTCAAGCAGGGGCAGCATATCCTTCATGCTGGAGAGTTTCTTGTCATGAATGAGAATGTATACATCTTCGTATACACTGGTCATGGTATCCCGATCGGTAACCAAGTAGGCCGAAATATAGCCCCGGTCAAACTGCATACCTTCCACAAATTCAATGGTAGTGTCCATTGTTTTGGACTCTTCCACGGTAATGACGCCGTCTTTGCCGACCTTTTCCATGGCATCGGCAATGGTATTGCCGATTTCGCTGTCGTTGTTGGCGGAAACACTTGCCACATGGGAGATCTCTTCCTTGTCCTTGATCTCTTTGGAGCTCTTCCTGATCTCTTCCACGGAGATTTCCACGGCTTTGTCGATGCCCCGTTTAAGCTCAATGGGAGTCATGCCCGCGGCTACGGATTTGAGGCCTTCTTTTACCAGGGAGTAGGCCAGAACGGTAGCGGTTGTGGTGCCGTCTCCCGCCACATCGTTGGTTTTCGTGGCTACTTCCTTGAGAAGCTGGGCGCCCATGTTTTCATAGGGGTCCGCCAGTTCCACTTCTTTTGCTACGGAAACGCCGTCTTTGGTAACGGTCGGAGCGCCGAATTTCTTGTCCAGAAGGACATTGCGCCCTTTGGGGCCCAGGGTGACCTTGACCGCCTTTGAAATTTGCTCAACTCCGGCAAGCAACTTGCGCCGGGCGTCTTCATTGAACAACAACTGTTTAGCCATAATCTACTCTCCTCTTGAGTATGTTTTAATAATAGTTATCCCGTCCTGCAGGATAAGCCCCAAAAAGGGCTCCCATATAAAATACTAAATTACGCCCGTAACGGCAATACCAAAATGGAAAATTTATGTCATAATCGGTTTATTGGAGGCTTTATGGACGTGGAAATCTATACGGACGGAGGCTGTTCGGGGAATCCCGGGCCGGGCGGCTGGGCTTATGTAATTACCGGGGAGAAAAAGCTCATCAGGGAAGAGTGGGGAGGGGAAAGAGACACGACCAACAACAGGATGGAACTTATGGCGGTCATTTCCGCGCTGGAAAAACTGCCTTACCTCGATCTCGCCATGGAAAAAATCACCCTTTACACGGATTCCCAGTATGTTCAAAAGGGCATCACCCAGTGGATTCACTCCTGGAAACGGAATAACTGGCGCACCGCGGGAAAGGAACCGGTAAAAAACAGGGAACTCTGGCAGCGCCTGGATGTTCTTTCGTCCGGCCTTCCCCTGAACTGGGTCTGGGTTAAAGGACACGCGGGGAATCCCCTCAATGAGCGTTGTGACGCTCTTACCCAAAAGGCCATAAAGAGCCTGTCCGGTTCTTCATTTTGTATACGGCCACTTGTTTCCCCTTAAGTTAGGTATTATACTTCTAAAAGATGAAACCTCAATGATGATCCGCTGTTTTAATAGCGTTATGTCAGATTTTAAGGAGGAAATATGAAATATGCTAGATTAATGATTCTATTATTGCCGGTTCTTCTCGTGACGCTGGCCTGTAAAAGTACTCCCAAGCCAAGCGAGGAGACGCCTGCCGAAAGTTTGACCGATCAATCCCAATCCCAGCCTCAACCTGCCCGGCCGGATCAGGCCTCTTTGAATGCTCTTGACCAGTCGATAGCGGATCTTGAGCGCCTTCGTCAGTTTGCGATTGATATCGAAGGCCCTTCATGGTTTCCCGATCAGTGGAATACCGCGGAAGCCCAGTATAATGAAGCCGCGTCAAAAACCCAGCGGGATACTCCGGAACAGGTTAAGGCGGCCACCGACGCGCATAACACCGCGGCCGCTTCTTTCCAGAGCCTGATCGATCAGAGTCTTCCGCTTTATGCCCAGGCCCGGGAGGATCAGATTATTTCCGTACGGGAAGACGCCCTTGCGGCGGGTATAGGGGATCTTGCCCCCGCTTACCTGCTCATGGCGGATAAAACCGTTCTGGAGGCCCAGACAAAGTATGAAGAGAAAGACTATTACGGGGCTATTGCTTCGGCTTTTCAGGCGGTAGACATGTATGAAATGCTGAGGGACGGCTGCAATGTGTACTATATCCGGCAGGAGATTGAAGATCGTGATTTTATACATTACGATCCTGATAACTTTGACCTGGCCGATACGGCGGGGCTTTCCGCCATCGCGGACTATGAAGCGGCGGATCTGGAGAGCGCCAGGGAGCAGGGTGAAGAAGCCTATCTTCGGTACAATTTGGTGCTTGCCACCGGCTGGCAGTCTTATGCCGCGGAAAAAGGCGCCTCTTCGGCGGATAAGCGGCAGGAGGCCTTAAAACTCAAGGCGAATGTGGCTGTCCGGAATGATTTTGATGCGGCTTCCCGGATCTTTGCCCAGGGGGATTCCGCCTTTAAGGCGGAAGATTATCCTGCGGCGGTGGATTTCTTTACCGACGCGGAATCCCGTTTTATTACAATCCGGGATATTGCGGAACAGAAACGGCAGGCCGCGGAGAACGCAATTCGGGAAGCCGATGAAAAAATGGCGGAAAGTGACGCCAATGCGGGAAGGGCTGAGGCAATATTAGGAGGAGGCTCATTATGAGGAGCAAAGGTTTTCTTTTACTGTTGATTTTCTGTCTTGCAGGGACGCAGGTTTTTGCGCAGAATTTTGTTTCCGCGTCCCGGCTCCCTGAACCGGGTTTACCGGAAATTTTTACCGGTACTGTCGAACAATATCCGGAATCTCCGATTTCCGGTTTTGGAGGGGTAGTCGAGATCTTCTGGGATCTGGGCGACGGCCTTTTGCCCGAACCGATGATGTTTTTTCCGGTTGCGTCCCTGGCCGCCGCCGCGGATGCCGATGCGGGCCCGGTTATTCCCAGGAATATCCGGAACAATCAGTACTATATCGAAAGTGTAAGGCTCAACAGGATGGCTAAACAGACCTACGATGAAGGCGATTATGATGTATCGGCTAACTATGCGGCTGAAGCCCTTCGTTATGCCCAGCTTTCCGATGAATATGTAGCCCTCCAGCTGAAAATCAAGGAAGCCAATGACGCCATCTCCGCGGCCAAAGCCCGGATTGACTGGGTTGTTTCCGTGGGCGCCGCAAAGAATTATCCCAATGAGTATGCGCAGGCTCAGGATTACTACAATGCCAGCCTGGAAGACCGCAAGGCGGAACAATGGGAAAGCGCTACGGAAAAGGCGCGCAGGGTCATAAACGCTCTGGCCTCCGTAACGGCCCCCAGTCAGACCGTAACACCTCCCGCTCAAGCCGTCACGGAACAACCGGGGCCTTCCCAGACCCCGCTGCCGGCCCGGTACACGGTGAGACCCTGGGCGGTTTCCAAAGACTGTCTCTGGAATATTGCCGGGAGACCCTGGGCCTATGGGGATCCAACCAAATGGAGACTCATTTACAACGCAAACAGGACCAGAATGCCCCAGCCGGATAATCCGGATCTCATTGAGCCCGGCATGGTTCTGGATATTCCCAGCATCCGTGGAGAAACCCGTCAGGGTATGTGGGATTCAGCCAGATCTTACGAGCCTTTACGCTAATTATATTCCGTAAACCCCCGGCTATGCCGGAAAGACTTGATTTTTAGTGACAAAAGAGAGGGCTTGGGTTTAAAAACTTGAGGTTTTGAACCCAGGCCCAATTAAATTCATTCGCACCTACTTTTTACGGGAAACGGCGGTGGCTGCTCCCGCGATCCGGTTGGTAATATCGCTTAAGGCGGCCCTGGCGCTTCGGCCTTTCTCCGAGGCTTCCTGGTAATTGCCGGCGGCCAGGGAAATTTCGGCCTGATCCAGAGTGCGCCGGGCGCCGGCAAAATCCCTGTCAAGGGCTGTAAAGTCCACGTTGATGTTTTTTACCGTTTTGGCGTTTCTGAGGGACTCTTCGGTCTCCAGGGTTGCGGCCTTTGCTTCCTCAATGAGGTTTTCCGCTTCGGTTTTGGCTCGTTCCGCCCCGGCTTTCCCGTCGGCGACGGCCTTTTGCGCGGCCGCGACAGCCTCGGCAGCCAGGGTTTTGGCTTCATCGTAGCGTTTGGAATCGGCGGCTTCCTGCATCCGGGTGAGCGTTTCCCGGGCGCGCAGGAGGGAACTTGCCGCGTAGTTAAGCGCGTCGGCATCGTTTTCCGCCGCGGTTACCGCGGCGATAGCCTGATTCATCTCTTCGACAGGCGGCCTGGCACAGCCAAAAAAGGCCAGTACCAGGGCAAAAATTATGGATACGCAAGTGACGGACTGTTTCACGAAATACTCCTTGTCCTAAGTATATCGGCAGGAAATAGTTTTTTTTCAAACGGTAAGCCCGTCCGTCTTGATTCTAAATTCTAAAATCTCAGGCTGTTGTTTTAGGGCAGGGCCCGGAAAGCCGAAAATACTGGTGATGTCTCCGTATTTTTCAAAAAGGGCCCGGATTCTCGTTTTTTTTGCAAGCCTCTTTGTTGGGGCGGCCGTTATGGTTCTCTCCGTCCATATACTCTCAGGTCCCAGGCTGGGGCCGCACTACGATTGGCTGCTGCGGTTCCGCAATCCGCCCCCAGCGGCCCGCGAGATTGTACTTATTGATACCGCCGAGATTCTCGAGGCGGACAAGGCCGCCGGCGTCCTCATCATCCTGACGGAATTTGACGCATCCTCCCTGATCATTCAGGTTGCCGTTCCTGCGCCGGGCATTTTGGGCGGGAATTTTTCCGGACGGCCGGAGAGTACCGGAGAGATACGCGCCCATTTTGACGAAGAGTACAATCTTCTGGGACGGAACATAAGGACTCTATTCGAGGCAATCCGCATTGGTTCCGTACCTCCCCAGGATCTGGGCCGTTATGTTGCCGAACTCATAGAACTCGCGGAACGGGGGAAGGAACGTCTGAGTTCCGCCCTTCTGCGTGAGGAAGGCGAAGGCTATGCCCGCTTTGAACAGGCTTCCGCCCTTTTTGGCAATGTCAGGCAGGCAGGGGATCTCCGTCTGCTTCGGGCCGGGGGAGGCTGCGATACGCCCTGGTATTCCAGAGTCCGGCCCGACAGGGATGGTGTGCTCCGACGTATAGCGCCGGTATTGATCGCTTCCGATACGGAGCTTTCGGTGGGGATCGAGCATATAGTCTATGCGGCACTCAAGAGCCGGTACCCGGAAACCGGCATAGAACGTATTGACGGAAACCTTTACCTTGTGAGGTCGGCGGCGCATCCCGCCGGGGAAAGCGGTACTGAAGCCTCCCTCCGGAAAAGCAGGAATCTTGTCATTCCCCTGAATGCGGACGGCGCCATCCTCGTGGAAAAACCTGTTGCCGCGGATACCGAGGCGTTCCGGCATCTTTCTCTTTCTCTGTTTTCGCAATACGAAGAGACGGAAAAGGAACTGCGGAGACTCCTCAGGGAGGCGGAGGCGGCGGGTATCTATTCCGGCACCGATCCTGAACTGTCTCCCTTTTACCTGGGTGAGTATGCGGAATCCCTGAAGGCAGAGATACTGTCGGATTCGCAGACGGATCTCAAGGAGGACTGGCTTGCCGCGAAAAAGGCATATCTTGAAGGCCTCAGGTATTTTCTTGAAGGTCCTGCCGAGGCGGAGCTTGTCGCCGGTTATGAGGAACTCATCGCCCTTTTGGAGCTTGGAGAGGAAGGCGTGTCCCGGCTTCAGGGCCTCAGAGATGAACTTATCCGCAGTTTTACTGTTATCCGGGAGAAGGAAGCGGAACTGCGGAAACAGCGGGAAAACCTTGAAACGGCGCTGGCAGGCTCTTTCTGCATCATGGGCCCGGCATCGGACGATGAACCGAATGCGAGCGCCATCCTTGCCAACACCCTTATTACAGGGCGTTTTATTGAAGGCGCCCTCATGCGGGATACATGGCTCTGGCCTTCCCTCGCTCTGGCGATATTTCTCTTCTGCATAGCCGCGGCCGGGCCTTTCCGGACGCTTTTTTGGGGATTCTTCCTCAGCGGCGTTTCTTTTTCCGTTTTTTCAGGTTTTTTTATATATTCAGCATACTGGATAGATCCCCTTATTTCCGCAGTATCACTGCTGGGGGGCAGTATTTTTGCGGCTTTTATCAAGGCCCTCATCTTTAGAAGCGGTTCACGGCGTCTCCGTCTGGCTTACAGCCGCCATATCGGCAAGGCTCCGCTCAGACAGCTCCTGCGGATCGGGAGGCCTCAGCTCCGGGAACGGATCAAGGCCTATTCGGCGATTATTGCGGTAAAGGATCCTTCGCTTCCGCTGCGGATCGACCGGGGAGATCCCTCCGGAGGGGCCGAGGCTGTCCGGGCTTTTCACGAGACCGCGGCAGGATTTGTCAAAAAGGCCGGGGGGATCTTTCTCGGCTGTGAGGGGGATACGGTACTCCTCTGTTTTGGCTCTCCCCCGGAACGTCTTGCCCGGAGGGAAACCGGTCATGCCGCAACGGCGCCGTTTAATCCGGCGGAAGCGGCGATAAACTTCATCACGGAGCTTGAAAAGGCTAATAACAGTATTACTAACGGTAAGAACACTGCCGGCAGGAATAATGCCGACAGTAATCCTGCTCAGGGCAGTAATACCGCTTTGTGGCATTTTGGCCTTGACTGCGGAGACTGCCTCTTTGCATGGTCCGAACTTTCACTCTACAGCGCCTATGGCCGTCCGGTTGTCCGTTCCCGCATCCTGTCCGGCCTCTGTTCCCGTTTTAATACCCGCATCCTGATAAGCGAATCGATCCGGGAAAAGGTCAACCTTTCGGCACGGAAACTGCAAACCCTCGGCGGCAAAGACGGCGAAGGCAGGGAAGCTTTCTATGAACTTCGCCTGCACAACGAAGATTGAA
>JAISCR010000179.1 GCA_031265435.1 Treponema sp. | reverse complement strand
AAGGTTCGGCAGAACCATATATTCAACCATATCGCCGAAACGGTTGGTAAGCTCTCCGAGCCGCCGGTCGGTTGCCTTCATCTGCCGGTCAGTTTCCTTCATCTGTTCATTGGTGGCCTTCATCTGTTCATTGGTGGCCTGTATTGCCGCCCAGACCTTCTCAAAGGTCAGCCCCTTGCTCACGGTATGCGCCGTCTTCATGTTTGACTCCTGCTTCTACTATACCCCTTTTTGGGTCTTTGGGCCAGGTTTTGTTTTGAGGCATCGGGAGGCACTGACTTTGCGTAGTGTAAAAAAAGGCCGCGGGCTTTTTTCACTCCATGGGATATTTGAAATTCCACTGCCTGCGGATAGCGTCCATGGTTTCCATGATCGTCAGGGATTCATCGAGAGTCATGACGGAACTTTCAAGCCTTCCTTCCCGGAGGCAGTCCATCACTTCCTCTGCCTGGTAATTGTAACCGTTGGAAATAAAGTCTCCTTCGAAGCGGTAGGTTTCCCTGCCGTAGAAAATGTACTCGGCGCTGTGGGCAAATACAAAGTTGGGAATGTGGATATAGCCCTGGCTGCCGTAGATCCATGCATCGTTCTGGAGGCTGACACAGAGGGATGTTGAAAGGGAGGCTGCCTTGCTTTTTCCATAGGAGATTACCGCAGAAGTTATCTCGTCAACGTTGGTATCCCCGGTCTGGAGCACAGAGCCAATGTGTTCAGGCTTCCTGCCGCCATAGACCATGCTTGCCATGGACACGGGGTATACGCCTGCGTCGAGGAGGGCGCCGCCGCCGAGTTCCGCCTTGAGGAGCCGGCTTTCGGGATTGCGGGGTTGGAAATTGAAACCGAAATTTGCCTGCACAAACTTTACTTCGCCGATAAGATCCTGGGCAAGCCATTCCCGTACTTTCCGGACAGGCGGCACATAACGCGTCCACATGGCTTCCATGAAGAAGACCTTGTTTTCGCGGGCAGAGTTTATCATCTCCCTGAGTTCCGCGGCGTTTATGCACAGGGGCTTTTCGCAGAGAACGGATTTCTTTGCCCTGAAGGCCTTTATCGCAAGTTCCTTATGGGTACTGTGGGGAGTACCAATGTAGATTACATCGACGGAAGAATCACCGAGCATGTCGTCGTAGGAATCGTATTTTTTGAGGACTCCGTACTTGTCCGCAAAAGATTCCGCGGAAGCCTTGTTACGGGAAACGACAGCCAGCGGCTTTGCCCCTTCCGCGGCAAAGAGCCCGGTAATAAACTTGTTGGTAATTCCCCCTGTTCCCACCACGGCCCAGTTAATGACCTTCTTCATGTTTACCCCTATAAAAAGCGGCGGCATCGCCGCTTACGTAAATCGAAGCGGAACGAAGTTCCGCATAACTCCTTTAAATTTTCATTTACCTTTTGTATTTCAGCGTATCCAGCCTCGTTTCTCCCCGGATAAAGGTGAACCACAGTTCCTTGCCGGTATTCTCCCGGAGCACCTTGTAGAAGGCAGCAACATCCTTCACCTCAGTATCATTTACCGCAGTAATTCTGTCGCCCGTCTGCAGGCCGATAATGGCGGCGGGGCTTTCGGTTATCACTTGGGCAACATAGAGTCCCCTGGCATTCTTGTCCAGCTTGAGGCTGCTGCGGATCGATTCCGACAGTTCTACCACATAGGCGCCGGGCCAGAGTTTCTTGTTATCCGAGGCCACCTGATCGGTTCTTTCCTCTATACGAACCTGAACATCCACGGAAGCGCCGTCGCGGATAACCGTAAAGACAGCCCTGTCGCCGGGGCGAAGATCGCCAACCGTCATGGTAAGGGGATTCATGCCGCGCACTTCCCTGCCGTCCACATGGGTAATAAAATCGCCGGGTTTGATTCCGCCCTTGTCCGCGGGAGAACCCAGGAAAACCTGAGTTGCCAGCGCACCCCGCCTGCCCTCCACGCCCAGAGCCTGAGCCGTCTCCTTGCCGGGATCGGTAAGGGAAACGCCGAGCCAGCCGTTTTTGATGGAACCGGTGTCGATAAGTTCATCCATGGTACGTTTGGTATTGTTAATGGGGATGGCAAAACCGAGGCCCACGGAACCGCCCCCGGAAGAATTGCTGGCGATCCAGGTATTGATGCCTATCACTTCCCCCCGGATATTGACCAGGGCGCCTCCGGAATTCCCCTGATTGATCGAAGTATCGGTCTGGATGAAGTCATTGATATTCCCCGCGGGGCCGCCGGTTCGGCCTACGGCGCTGACAATACCCATGGTTACCGAGGACATGAAACCCAGGGGATTACCCACGGCAATGGCCCAGTCCCCTACCCTCACCTCATCGGAATTCCCCAGTGTGGCAAGGGGAAGAATATCCCTGGTTTCGATGGAAACAACGGCAAGATCCTTCCGGGCATCCTTTCCCACAAGAACCGCCGGGTACTCCTTGCCATCGTTGGCGGCGGCAATAATCTCGCTGGCATCTTCCACCACATGGTTATTGGTGAGGATATAGTACTTGCCGCTGGCGTACCGGACTACAATACCGGAACCCAGACCCTGGGAACGGAATTCCCTCTCCTGCCCCTGACCATCCCGGGGCCCGAAGAAGAATTCCCAGGGAATACCATTGAAGTTGGGAACCTGCTGCCTCCGCACGGTAACCGTTTTAAGCTCCACCACCGAGGGGAGCACCTTATCCGCCACGGAACGGAACGCATTCTGCAGGCCTTCCGCCACCGCCAAAGCATCGGCAGGTATCACTACGGAGCTTTCCTGGGCCTGAGCGGTTTTCCCGGCGCCGGGAGTTGAGCAGGAAAAGGAAAGAAAGGCAAGGGAAAACCCAAAAATTACCCCCAGCAGCACCAAATTAAAGATAAGAAAGTTTTTTGAAGACAGTTTTTTGACTAAGTTCATTTTTTTCTCCTGAAAAATTTAATGGTATGAGGCCGTTCCAGAACCCGGTGAGGGATCGTAATTTTAGAACGGCAAACTCATCTGTCTCAATTATCGCGATATTCCAACGTTTGTTTCTTTATTCATAAAAAAAATCCTTGCGGAAATAGTTACACCGGAACCGGGGCCCCGATTCGTTCAGGCTGCAGACCGGCAAGAGCTTCCAGAGGCTCGGTGAGGATCTCGGTGCGGCCGCCGTGGATTGCAATGGTATGCTCCCAGTGGGCGGAAACTTTACCGTCGGCGGTAACCACTGTCCAGTCGTCTTCAAGAATCTCAACATCTCCGGTTCCCAGGTTGATCATCGGCTCGATGGCAATAACAAAGCCCTTACCCATCCGGGGATTGGGACCGCGGGGCCGGTTGGGCACCTGGGGATCTTCATGGAGTTCCAGGCCGACACCGTGACCGCAGAACTGGTGCACCACTCCGTAACCCTTCTCCTGGGCATAGCCATTCACCGCCCGGGCAATCTGGAGAAGCCTCTCTCCCTCCCTTGCCGCCTCAATACCCCGGTAGAGACAGCCGCATGTGGCCGCATTCAAGGCATGAATTTCCGCCCTCGTCTTCCCGGCCTCAATGCTTATAGCCTGGTCGCTGATGAAACCGCCCAGATCGATGCCGCTGTCCAGGGAAACAAGGTCGCCGTCCCGAATCTTCCGTTTGGAAGGGATGCCGTGGATAACCTCATCGTTGATGGAAATACAAATCGAAGCCGGATAGGGATTCTTCTTCGGCCCATAACCCAGAAATGCCGGCCTGCCGCCGGCTTTTTTGATCCAGGCATAGACCCACTTGTCTATCTCTATGGTCTGGATACCCGGTTTTACGAGGGGAATAAGTTCCCGGTACATGGCGGAAAGCATCTTGCAGGAACTGCGGATACCGTTTATCTGGGCTTCATTTTTCAACCGAATCATACATTAAGCTTCCTGCGGAGTTTTGAGGTATTGGGAAGTGCCGGATCCCGTTTGAGCGCCTCCCGGATAATTCCCGCGGCGGAGGAATAATCCCCCAGCATATAGAGAGTTTCCGCCATGGAACGGAGCCAGCGGGCCTCGTCCCGGGGAGGAAAACCAAGTTCCAAAAGGGTTTCCATGCAGGAAAGCCAGGTTTCTTCGTCTACCTGGGGCTTAAGATGAAGCCGCACCAGTTCCTTAAGGCTGATCTCCACATCTTCCGTAAAAAAATGAAAGTAAGGCTTGCGCCGTTCTTCCCGAAGCACCCTGGTAAGCAGCACAAAGGCATCGTAGTATTCCTTCCGGCGGATCAGCTCATCGGCAAGAAAATAAGCGCCGTCCATCCAGTCATCCCGGGAAAGATACTTTTCCATAGGAAAATTGACACCGCCGTTTTTCTTCCAGACGGCGATGGCATCCTCCTCTTCCAGATGAAAGAGTTCAAAAAGCACCAGTTTCGCCTGACTGGCAGGGTCTTCCGGCCTTTGCCGCAGGAAAGTCCGGTAATCAAAGCCCCCCCGATCCACAAAACGTGAATAGACCCTGTCATACTCAAAACGGCGGTCGGCATCGGAAAGAATCTTGTAAGCCGCAAGCAACTTCCGCATCCTGTCTTCGGTGCCCTTGCCCGCAATATCCGGGTGCAGCCGCTTTGCCTTTTCCCGGAAAGCCCTCTTTATATCAGCAGAACTGGCGCTTTCCGTTAGTCCAAGCAGGCTGTAGTAGTTATCCACACTATTTTCCGCTATCCTAAAAAATTGAATCGAAGATGAAACAAAGTTTCATTCACCGAACAGGGCTCTCAGGCTCCTATTCTTTTACCCAGAGCTTCCGCATGGGGAGCCGAGAGGAGAATATCGCTCCAATTCACCGTCATTCCTTCTTTTTCCATGGCCTTCATCAGGTTTGAAAGAGCGCGGGCGGTAAAAAGCCCTCCTTTCCGGATAAAGGCGGCGCTCTTCTTGCCTCCGAGACTGCTCCCCGCCGCAAGCACAGCAGCCAGGCAATCGGCAAGCTTGCCGGAAAAGAAACCAATGGGCTCGGCAGCTACGACAATATACTCATAGCCGGGAAGCCTCATGCCGTCTTCTGTCCATGCGTCGAGTATATCTACCCGGTGCCCCATGGACTCCATACCCTTTGCCAGGGATTTTACATAGTCCGGAGGAGGCTTGCGCTGCGCCGGTACACTAACTATGGCAATTCTCATGAATACATCCTTATACTTCTACGCCTGCTTATATATCTGATCAATACCCGGTTCCTTGACAAGAAGCACCGAACATTTGGCATTTATCATAAGTTCCCGGTGGGAATGAGAGATAATATCCCTGGCGCCGCGATCCTTTTCCCAGCCCCCCAGAACGATAAAATCGGCCTTTTTCTCGTCCGCCACGGTAAGAATCTCCGTATAGACCGCTCCCCGGCGAATCTCCCGCTCCATCTTGACTCCCTTGGCCCGGGCCAGCTCTTCAACATAGGAAAGATAACGTTCGCCGTTGACTTCCAGACTCTTTTCGTACTCCTGACTCTCCTCCTGGATGAAGATCTTGCTCAAGGTAAGCTGACGAATCGTGGCGGTATCTACGACATACACCCCGGTAAGCCTGCAGCGAAGCTGCTTACTCATGACGATTGCATACTTGGCAGCGAGGATTGAAGCATCCGAACCGGTGATTACCACCACGATGTTGGAGATAAGGGGCTTCATCATTATTCTTTTCCGGCCTTCCTTTTCAAGAGTTTGCTGGTGAAGAAGGAATCCCTGTCCCGTTCTTCCAGACTCGATTCAATATAGACTCTGGTTTCTCTGGCAGTAGGAATAACCATCTTCTCAAGGGCATTTACCCTGCGCTGGGTTTTACGAACCTCGCGGGCAAGACGCCATGCAATGGTTCTTACCGCCGCCAGTTCCGTACAAACCTTCAGAACCTCAAAGAATTCTAACACAGTTTCATCGCATTCTGCAAATGAATTTGCCGGAGAATACTTAAGTTCCGCCTCGGGAAGCTTGATTTCAAGACCGGGAAGGCTCATCCCGGCGGCCGAAACCTGTTTTTCCCGCAATTCAAACCGGTAACGGATATTTCGGGAAAGCCGGTCGGCCCGTTCCCTGCCCACCACGATGAGCATACGTTTCAGCGCAGGATAGGCAGAGGCCACCCGCGCGTCAAGATCCCGCTCCAGAAGCTTTACCTGCTCCACCTTTGCCATGAGTTCCATCACAAGAATCTCCCGCTTCTGCTCCAGAAGGTCGTAACCCTCCTCGGCGGTAGCAAGCCGCTCTTTTACGCGGATAAGATTGCTTTTTGTTGGAGCTATGTTTTCCTTGATCATGAATACTCAAATCAATGTATAGTATTGTATTTCATTTGACAATGGGATGGAAATTCTCCGCGAACTGGCAGGTTCATACCTTTTGAAAGATATTCTGGAACTTGACCGAATAAAGGCCTCCGGCACCGGGACAACTGGCCGGAATTCCTGTTACCACCCCGGCAACAGAATCCGGGCCTGTGAATGAAGAAAGCGGGCCTTCGCATCGGATTATTCCCAGGGATTGAGCAGGGACAGCCCCCCGATCCCATCAAAATCACGGATGTTGCGGGTAAGGATGATCAGACGGCGGGCCAGAGCCGTTGCGGCAAGAAGGGAGTCAATAACGGGAAAGGTTCTTTTCGCCCTTGCGCGAACTCTGCCCCATTCCAGCATACAATCGAAATCCAGGGGAATAATGCGGTTTTTGAATGCGGCCGGTATCTGATCATTGAGCCAGATGGAAAGTTCGGCTTTTTTCTTCCCATCGGGTAGTTTTTCTATGCCCTTGGAAATTTCACCAATGGATATGACGCTTATAAAAAGATCATCTTCCTGTATAGCGTTAATGCAGGCGAGAACCCCGGGATCTCCGTTTGATTTACGCATTTCCGAGATTACATTGGTATCCAGGAGATACTTCACAGATCGATTTCCCTCATTTTATAAGATCTATCCCGTTCCAAATCCAGTTCTACATCCGCCCAGGGGGAATTCTGAAAAAACTCCACAATACTCTGCTTTTTTGGACTAAGCTTCCTGTACTCTTCCATGGAGAGAAGAACAGCCGTTTCTTCCCCGTGGACGGTGATGATCTGCGGCTCCTCTGCCGCCACCTTGATAAGCGCGCTTAACATGGCCTTTGCCTCCTGTAGCTGCCAATGTGCGTTCCTTTCAACTTTTGCGTTCATGTGTTCTTTCCTTATAGCCGATATGGTCTGACTAGACTGACTATAATGCAGAATGGGGAGAAAGTCAAGACGAACTGCCCCCGGATTTTAATTTTCCCGGGTTAAAGCAAGCTCAAATTTCCACCTATCGTACCCCAATATCGATTCCCATTTCCCTGGCGGAGAGGATCGGGTCAAGGTACTTTTCGATATACTCCTGCTTGATGCGCAAAAGTTCATCACGGGGAATTTCGGTAAGGACGCGCCAGCCCAGGTTGAGGGTGCGGTCTATGTCGCGGTTTTCCGTTTCGTCCTGGGTGAGGAAGATCTGCTCGAATTTTTCAGCGAACTTGAGGTACTGTTTGTCCCCCTCGGAAAGTTCCTCCTCACCTATGATGCTGGAAAGATTACGTACCTGTTTTACTTTTGAATACGCGGCAAAAAGCTGACTTGAGACATCCTTGTGATCTTCACGGGTCATGCCGTCGCCGATGCCGTCTTTCATGAGCCTGGAAAGGCTGGGGAGGCCTGCGACCGGGGGATAGACTCCCCGCTGGGAGAGTTCCCGGTCAAGGACGATTTGCCCCTCGGTGATGTAGCCTGAAAGGTCGGGGATGGGGTGGCTGATGTCGTCGTTGGGCATGGTAAGGATGGGGATCTGGGTGATGGAACCGGAGGAGCCGGAGATTTTTCCGGCGCGTTCGTAGAGGCTTGCAAGTTCGCTGTAGAGGTAGCCGGGGTAGCCTTTGCGGCTGGGGACTTCGCCCCGGATGCTGGACACTTCCCTCAGGGCTTCGCAGTAGTTGGTCATATCGGTCATCACCACCAGGACATGCATGTTTTTTTCGTAGGCCAGGTATTCGGCGGCGGTAAGGGCGCAGCGGGGAGCCACAAGTCTCTCCAGGCTGGGCGCGTCGGCCAATGACAGAAACACTACCACGTTTGCCAGTACCCCGGAACGTTCAAAGTCGTCCAGAAAGAAGCGGGCCACATCGTACTTTACCCCCATGGCGCAGAAGACCACGACAAAGGGTTCATTGCTGGTGAGGATCTTCGCCTGCCTGACGATCTGAGCCGCAAGCCGGTTATGGGGAAGGCCGTTGCCGCTGAAAATGGGAAGTTTCTGGCCCCGGATCAGGGTGTTCATGCCGTCAATGGCAGAGATTCCGGTCTGGATGAAGTCGCGGGGATAGGTACGGGCATAGGGATTGATGGGCAGTCCGTTGACATCCAGCGAGTTTGAAGAAAAGATGTCCCCGTAGCCGTCGACGGGTTCCCCAAGACCGTTGAAGACCCGGCCCAGAAGGCCGGGCCCTACCCGGATCTCCATCGGTCTGCCGAGAAACTCTACCCGGCTGTATTCCGCGGAGAGGCCCGAGTTGCTCCCGAATATCTGGACTGCCGCCCATTCCTCCGAAAGATCCACCACCCGGCCCATACGACGGCCTTCTTCCCGGTCATAGACATAGACTACCTCATTGAAGCCCACGTTGCGGCTCCGTTCGGTAATCACTATCGGCCCCTCTATCCGGGTAAGGCCCTTGTATTCAATTCCCCTCATTATTTACTCCCAAGATCTACAACGTTTCCCTGATCCTGTAACTCCGTTCCAGTTCTTCAAGACTTGCCCGCATTGCCAGTTCAAACTCATCCAGAAGGGAAAGTTCTTCGTTTTTTACCACGCTTTTGAGCCGGGAAAGGCGTTCCCTCAGGGAACGTTCTTCCGTCTCCTCACCGGTTTCCGCGGGAAACTTCGTTTCAAGGGAGGAACCTTCGTCGCGCTGTTCCCCGGCTGAGGATACCTGTTTGATCGAAATCCCGGAGGCAGCGGCCCGAAGGCTCGTTATCTTGGTGAGGGGCGCGCCCAGCTTGATGCAGGCTTCCGCCCGGCGGTGGAATTCCATGATGATTTCCAGGAGCCTTATCTGTTTGGCGGGAACACAGTACATATCAACTTCATCAAAACTATTCTGCTGCAGATAGCCGTCTTTTATGATTTCCGAAGTTACCAGCACCAGCCGCTGATCATCAGGCAGCGCATCGGGGCCTATAAGCCGCACAATCTCCGCAAGGCGCTGTTCACGCTTCAGAAGATCCAGACATTCCTGGCGCACGGCGGCCCATTGGAGATTCACCCGCTCCCACCAGGGTCTCACTTCCTCCGCATACTCGGAGTAGCTGTCCATCCAGCTTATCGCCGGGTAGTGTCTGGCGTTGGCAAGATCCCGGTCAAGGGCCCAGAAACAGCGGATAAAACGTTTTGTATGCTGGGTAACAGGTTCGGAGAAGTCGCCGCCCGGAGGAGAAACCGCCCCGATGATCGAAACTGAACCTTCCGCCCCGTTCAGGGTATGTACCCGGCCCGCGCGCTCGTAAAATTCGGCAAGGCGTGTGGGGAGGTATGCGGGAAAACCTTCCTCCGCGGGCATCTCCTCCATGCGGCCGGAAAGTTCCCGCAGGGCCTCTGCCCAACGGCTGGTACTGTCCGCCATGATCGCGACATGGTAACCCATGTCCCGGTAGAACTCGGCCAGGGTAACCCCGGTGTAAATGGAAACTTCCCGGGCCGCCACCGGCATGTTGCTGGTATTGGCGATAAGGATCGTCCGCTCC
Organism: Treponema sp.; assembly: GCA_031265435.1. Taxonomy (GTDB): domain Bacteria; phylum Spirochaetota; class Spirochaetia; order Treponematales; family Breznakiellaceae; genus JAIRNJ01. The sequence continues at coordinate 12,227 of JAISCR010000179.1, read as the reverse complement.
ATGAGGGAACGGCCTGTCCGGGGGTCGGTAAGGTGGGGGAACTCGGTGAGCACATCGGTCATCTCGTTGCCGCGTTCCCCACAGCCGATATAGATGATCACGTCCGCGTCGCACCACTTGGCTATGGCATGCTGGGTCATGGTCTTTCCGGTGCCGAAACCGCCCGGAATGGCGGCGGTGCCCCCCTTGGAGAGGGGGAAGAACACATCGATAACCCGTTCCCCGGTAACCAGCGGCATCTCCGGCGGGAGGCGTTCCGCCGAAGGCCGGGGAATCCGTACCGGCCACCATTGAGCCAGGGGAATTTCCTCCCCCAGACTTGTTTTGGCGATGACATCGTTCACCGTATATGAAGCGGCAGGGACAAGTTCAATCAGGGCCGATTTTTTTATCGTTGGGGGAACCATGATCCTGCAGGTTATGCTTTCGGTCTCCTTCACGGTTCCCAGTACCATGCCGGGAAGCGCGGGAACACTCTCCCCCGCGGCGATTTTTTGTGCCAGATCCGGGTCGGGGATGAAGGGCCATTTCTTTTCGGGGTCAAGGGAATTGCCCCGGCTTCCCGAAGCCATAAAGGCGCCGCTCTCCCTGAAGAGGGTTTCCAGAGGCCGCTGTATTCCGTCATAGATCGTACCCATGAGTCCGGGGCCCAGGAGCGCCGAAAGGGGACGCCCTGTGGAGGAAGCCGATGCGCCTATCATGAGGCCCGTATCGTCTTCGTAGACCTGGATCACCGCCTCGTCCCTTTCCAGCCTGACAATTTCACCGATGATCCGTTTTTCCCCGACTTCGACCACATCGAAGAGCCCCGCGCTTCCCAGCCCTTCCGCCCGGATTATAGGCCCCGAAATCCGCTTGATCCGCCCTTCAATCATGATAACCTCTATCCACCAAAACCGGACATAAACGAAGTTTCATGACAGAACCTCTCTTTCGGAGGGGGCCGTAAGGGCCTCGGGCCCGAGGAGAGCGCTTACCAGTTCTTCCCGTTTTTCATGGAGGACGGAATCCAGAATCATCTCTATGGAAACCCTGATCATTACCGCGGGACTGTCCAGGGTAAGGGCGGGAAACGAAGAGACATGAACCTCTTCCAGGGACAGGCTTTTCGGGATGGAAGCTTCCCCAAGGGCGCCCGCAATGACCGCTTCCGCTTCGGCCTTCTCGAGGCCTGCGTATATGAGCCGGCAGCTTTCGGAAAGGGAACCGGGCGCTTCCTCAAGACGGCTCTTCATCTCCGTTTCAAGAAGACCGATGATCCGTTCCCGAGGCTGCTTTTTATACCAGTTCTCCGCGGAGGTGAGCAAAAACGCTTCGATACGTTCCGCTTTGGCCCGCCGCTTGTCCAGAGGGAGCCTTGCCATGATCTCCTGAGTGCTGCGTTTCTGCCGTGCCGCATAGCGGCGTTCAAGGCCGTCAATGGCCTCATCAGACTTCTTTTTCCAGGACTGGGCATTGACCTTGACCGTGTCGTCGGCGCCCTTCAGTATCTTGAAAGCCTTCCGCCGGGCGTCTTCGAGTATCTCCCGGTCTAAAACTTCGGTTGACTGTAGTTCTTCCATTTACACATGCACTCCAATAGCTTCCCGGATGGAATCAACCAGGGTTTTGCGGCCTGAGAGCCTGCCCAGGGTACCGGGAATCTCCACCACCAGGGGATAACGGTCGGAAAGCTGCCACTTAATGAGAAGTTCTCCCAGCCAGTCCGCCACTTCTTCGGTCACTATAAGTACCCGGCAGCCTTCCACCCCTCCGGGAAGCACAGTCCCGGCGGTTGCATCGTAACCCTCCGTGATACGCCGGAAAATAGCGGAAGCCTCTTCCGCGTCTCCTGCGGTAGTACCTTCGACCCCTACAAAACGGAAAGCGGTAACCAGTTCCGTATCTCCGATAAAGAAAAAATCCACGTTACAGGATCATGATTAACAGGGCTACCAGGAAGCCCCAGAGGCAGATGCCTTCCGCAAGGCCGGCGTATGGCAGAGCCTTGCCGGAAAGGTCTGCGTTTTCACTCATGGCGCCCATTGCGGCCGATCCAATCTGCCCGACCGCGATGCCGCCGGCGATACAGGAGATGCCTACCGCCAGCGCGGCGGCAAAGTACTTCCATACCGAAGAATTTCCGGCAGGAGCTTCCGCGGCGGCGGCCTCCTGTGCAAAGAGAGCGGCGCCGAGAACCAGCAGGACTGCCGCCAGAAAAATTACCTTTCGTTTCATATTCCTCTCCTCAATTTATACCTTTTCTAAACCGGAACGGTTTGTACTCCACCCCGGTCTCGATGAAGAATTTACTGAAAAATTCGTAATACTGAAGCCGCACCACCTGGATGGCTACAATCATCCCTTCAAGAACGATGATAACCGCGTTGCCGAAAGCCATGATAAAGAGGGCAGCCAGAGGCCCGACGGGGCCCGCTTCAAGACGGCTAATCTCCTCGGAAAAACGGAACACAATGTAGGAAAGCACCGCGTGGCTGAGGGCGAAAGCCCCCACCCGGAGGAAACTAACCGTATTGGAAATATAGGTGGAAGCGGTTTCCAGGATCTCCACAAAGCCTTCCACGATAAAAACCATGATGCCGTGTTCCAGCACCGGCCTTTTCCCCGTGGCAAGCCGCCAGATCACAGGGCCGAAGAAGATACAGAAGACCGGCAGGAGGAGGCCGATAAAATCGAACCACATGAAGGGACTCTTCAAAAATACCCGCACCGCTATGGAAACGGCATACCAGAAGAAGAGGAGTCCCGCAATGCCTGTCTTGGAAAAGAAGGCCCCTTCGTATTTTTTCATGATGCAGAGATTGATGATATTCACCAGGAGGCCCACGGAGTTGAGGATGATCCCCACGGAAATGGTAAAACCGAAGAAATAGAAAAGCTTGGCAACGCTGCCGCCCTTCTCCGCCAGAGGCATGATGGTGAGGATCCGATCCACCGGCCTGCCGGATAAGAGGCCGGTAATCGCCCTGGTGGGCCCCACAAGCAGTTCCTCGTTGGTAAAGACTTCGCCATTGAGCAGGCCCATGACCATGGAGGCGATGCCCACCGCCATAAGGGGGCCTGAGTAGCCGCGGAACCGGGAGAGGGCCTTTATTCCCCGCTTGCCCGCCAAAATCCCGAGGAGGAGCAACACAAAACCCTGCCCCAGATCGCCGAACATGATGCCGAAGAGAATCGTAAAGAAAAAAGCCACAAAGGGCGTGGGATCTATGGTGCCGTAAAGCGGCGCTCCGTAACTGAAGACCACCCCTTCAAAGCCTTTGACAAAGGCGCCGTGTTCCAGGGAAACCGGCACCTTCTCCCTGCCCTCCTTCACCGTGGCTATCTCGTCGGGGTTAAAAGTCCGAACGGAGAGGCGGCCGTCGGTGAGCTTTTGCAGTTCTTCCACTATTTTGATGATGATATCCTGGGGTACCCAGCCCGCAAGAAGATAGATGCTCTTGGTGGCGATGAGCCTGCTCTTAAGCTGTTCCACAATGGAGGCCATGAGATAGGAGGAGGCAAGTTTCTGCAGGTTCGGGCCGAACTCCCTGCGCATATCTTCCTTCTCTTCTTTTATCCGTTCAAGTTCCTTGTCCACATCCCGGAGCCGGCTTTCGAGGCCGGAGAGAAGTTCTCCCGGCACTCCCTGATAGCCTTCGGGGATGGAAATGGGGATGAAGGAGAAGCGTTTCAGTTCCGAATCCAGGGCAAAACGGCCTTTTCTGGAAGCGGCGGCAAGAACCCTGTCTCCGCCTTCCCCGTCTTTTCCCGAGCCCAGAGGGATAATTACCGCGCGATCGGCCAGGACTTCCCGGATTTCGTCCTGGGAACGGGAATCGAGGCGGCCAACCCGGAGGGTTAAATAGGAAAGCTGATCCAGATCGGAAAAAGGGGCGTTGAGATTGGCAAAGGCTTTTGCCTCGGCGAGTGTTTCTTCAACCTTCTTCTTCTCCTGAATCTGCTCATTTTCCCGTGCGGAAATAGACTGAACGGCATAGCTTATCCTGTCGGTGAAAACCTCCGCCTCTTCACCGGGAAGAACGCTATCCTCATCCGGCTCCGCGGGGAGGGGGATACCCAGCACTGTCGAGGCGCTTTGAAGCTTTTCAAGAGTCTCCCTGATATGCTGCCAGGAGGCATCATCGAGAGAATGGGCCGGCCTGTTTGATTCCAGGCTCCCCCGCTCCGCTTCTTCCTCGGTAAAATGAAACACGCCGCGGCGGCCCAGGTATTCGATAACCGCATCCACGTCTCTGGAAAGGACGGTGAGTTCTACATGCTTCATCTTGCGGGGGCGAATCATGAGGGACTTACCTCCAGAAGGGAAAACACATCCCGGCTCGACATTCCAAGACTCAAACCTTCGGCAACACTGGTGAGTACATCCTCTTCAAACTGTTTGAGCTTGATAAAACAGAAAACCGTATCCAGGGAAAAAGGCTTGTGGCGGAAATTCTTCTTTGCCAGTTCATAGAGATACCCGCTGGCGGTATTCTGGAAGAAACGGGGGTCTGCCGTCCAGGGTTCTCCGGCCCGTTCCGGATTGAGAAAACTCTCCCGCGGCCAGCCCTGCCAGGCCTGCCGTGAATCCAGGGGAGTATCCAGAATTGCCAGGGCTTCGTCCGCAAGAGATTCGCCTTTAAGGTCAATTTCCAGAAGATGCCGCCGCAGATCCGCTGTCTTCATGCCGTAATAGGTACGCAGGCGCAGCACCCATACCGAGTTACGGAGCCGTATCTCTTCGGAAAGGATATGTTCGGCGGCTGTCCGGTCGTTCCTGCGGAGGGCAAGGAGGCCCTTCCAGAGTTTGTTGTAGTACAGGCGGTCAAGTTCAGCCTGGAGGAACATAGGATCTTCATTTTTTTCCTTGAGGAGGAATTCAAATTCGGTTCCGCCGAACATTGCCTTTTTGTCCGGCCATGCCTCAAAATGAACGGTTCTGAAGGGGCCTATGTCGATAAAACCGGGGGCTTTTTCCCGGGCCGAGAGAGCCTTTAGAGCCGCCTTGACATCGCTGTACTCATAGGAACGAATCAGCAGCGAGAGAAATTCGGGGGGTCTGGAAAAGGAATCGATGATTGTCAGGATCTGGCCCGCCGAACGGCCTATGATCCGGTTTTCCAGGTCTTTAAGCAATTCCCGTTCCGGGAGATCGCGGCTCCCCTGGGAGAAGATCAGGCGGTCAAGCTCGGAAAGGCGGCCGCAGCCGGCCAGGGCGGGGATACGCCGGCCTACAAAGGATTTACCAATGATCCCGCAGGCTTTGGCATACACATAGGCTCGTTCCCCCGTTCCCGGCATCTAGATCCCTCCGGCAATATATTTTTCCATCAGATTAGAAAAATTTGTTTCGTCAAGCGGCATGGCTTCCAGGCTCTTCCGGTAGTCTTCAAGACGGGAACGGTAATCTTCCCGTACCCGCTCTATAGCCTCCGTATAGGAAGCCTCGGCTTCCGCAGAGCTGGCGGCATAACGTTCATCGTAGAGAATACGGTTCTGCTTTTCCCCTTCGCTTACCCGGCGATCCGCTTCGGCCTGAGCGTCATCCACCAGAGATGAGGCTTCAGCCTCAATCTTAAGCAAATGCCCCAGTATATTCTGCTCATCCATAATAGCACCGGCTTAGTTCAGGGCAATAAACATGTCTTCGTATTTACGAATTACCGACCACGCGCCCCTGGGATCCTTCTGCTCCTGCAGATCAATATAAAATTGAGGGTTTTCCAGAAGTCCCGCGAGGCGCTTCAATATGCGCAGATGCTTTTCCATATCTTTTTCCGGAACAAGAACCATGAAAAGGAGGTATACAGGCTGACCATCCAGGGCATCGTAATCAACACCCTTGCGGCTGATCCCCAAAATACCGTAAACATCCTCGACGGCATTGGTTTTTCCATGCGGGATGGCGATGCCCTTGTGAATACCGGTAGACATCTTCGCCTCCCTTTCCCTCAGAGCCTCGAGAATCTCTTCCCTGAACCTGGAACCCGATATTTGACAGAAATGATCCACCATTTCCTCAAAAGCTTCTTCCTTGTCCTCCGCTTCCAGATCAACTTTGATGTATTCCCTCGGAAAAACCTCGTACAGGAACATGGCTTCCCCCTTGTCCTATTCGGCCTCATTCCCGGTGTCTGCTTCCGGAGCAGGGGAACTTTCATCTTCGGCATTCAACTCTTCGTCTAACCAGTTGGAAGTACCGGATTCACTCTGAAGCTGCCGCCCGATCTGTTCAACACGTGAACCACCGGGAGTCCGGTTTATCAGAGCCAGACCAAGGCTGATGACAAGAAAGAGGGCTCCCAAAATACTGGTGGCTCTGGTTAATACATTCCCGGATCTGGAACCGAAGGCCGAACCTGAACCGCCGGCGAAAATTCCCCCGAGGCTGTCGCCTTCTTCATTCTGTATCAGTACCAACAGGATCAGCAGAATTGCGATAATGACAAACAAGACCAGTAAAACGATACCCAAAATGCCCATTTTCAAAAACTCCAAAAAAAAGAATGCCTCTTCTTGTTCCAAAATCAGATTAGGAACAAAATCATGTTATTGTAGCGAAGAAAAAAAACTTGTTCAATACAGACAGACAAAAAAAACCGGAGTATTTTCTTTGTCCTACTCCCTGATATCCTCAATCTCGGTACCGGGGATGGTTTTTGCGGCGGCTTCCACCATTTCCCTGCTGATGCCGGTGATCTTGCAGGTGCCCCGGAAACGGGAGAGATCATCCGCCTCCGAGGTAACAAAAGCCACAAAATTGCCTCCCCATTCGGCGATTGTCCCGGCAAATTTGGCAAGCTGCCCCACTTTCTCGGTCATGGAGAGGGTTATCCGTATCCCGGGATGGCGGGCGCCAAAGGCATTGATGAAGACCTGAAAGAGGTCTTTTGTGGTAACAATCCCCACGAGAAGCTTGTCCCCGCCGGGGAGATTGCGCATCACCGGGAGGCAGGAGATGTTCCGGTCAACCATGATCCGGGCCGCTTCTTCCACCACTTCGTTTTCATCAACGACAACAACATTCCTCTCCATGATCTTTTCCACCCTGAGCTTGGAGAGAAGGGAACTGATCTCGTACATATCGAGGCTGGTAGCCTGGGAGGGGCCCGCTTTGAGCAAATCCCTCTTGGCAACGATCCCCACAAGCACGTTGTTCTTGTCCAGCACCGGCACACGGCCGATCTTTTCCCGATCCATGAGAGAACGAACCTCCGCTACGGAAAGATCCGGATGCACAAAGATAGGGTTTCTCGTCATAACACGGCTTACAATCATATTATCCTCCTAAATAGGCTGTTTTTACCGCTTCGTCCCTTGAAAGTTCCCGTGCCCCTCCCTGCTTCACAATCTCTCCGGTTTCAAGTATATATGCCCGGGAGGCAAGAGAGAGGGCCTTGTACGCATTCTGTTCCACAAGGAGCACGGTGGTTCCTGTTCCGTTGATTTCCCTGATCACCTCAAAGATTTCGTCAACGAGGATAGGGGCAAGGCCCATGGAAGGTTCATCGAGAAGGAGGATACGGGGCCTTGCCATGAGGGAACGGCTCATGGCGAGCATCTGCTGTTCTCCGCCGGAGAGAGTCCCGGCAACCTGACGAAGCCGTTCCTTGAGCCGGGGGAAGATCCGGCACACCTTTTCCATGTCTTCCTGAATGGCCCGCCGCTGGGCCCTGCTTAAGGCCGGCCGGGAGTAGGCGCCCATCTCCAGGTTGTCCCGGACGCTGAGATTGGCGAAGATCCGCCGCCCTTCCGGTACCTGAACAAGCCCCGAGGCAACGATCCTGTCCGGGGGAAGGGCGCTGATGTCCTTCCCGTCAAGGTACACCTTGCCGGATGTTTTTTTGATGATATTGGAGATTGCATGGAGGGTGGTACTCTTTCCCGCCCCGTTGGAACCGATAAGGGTGATGATTTCCCCTGTAAGAACCTCAAAAGAGATGCCTCTGAGAGCCTTGATGGCTCCATAGTGGACGGTTAAATTTTCAACCTTCAGAATGGTATGAAACTTCGTTCCGTTTCCGGCTGAATTTTCAGGGCTCACTTCACTCATCCTTCAAAACCGCTCCCAACCGCTTCCTGCCCCAGATATGCCTTGATCACCGCGGGATCTTTCCGTATCTCTTCCGGCTCTCCCTGGGCAATGGTTCTGCCGTAATCCAGCACCAGAATCCTCTCGCAAATCCCCATGACAAGCCTCATGTCGTGTTCGATAAGGAGGATGGTAAGACGAAATTTCTCCCGGATGCCTGATATAAGCTTCATGAGTTCCTCAGTCTCCTGACCATTCATCCCCGCCGCGGGTTCATCCAGGAGAAGGAGGCTGGGATTGCCGGCCAGGGCACGGGCAATTTCCAGTTTCCGCTGCTCGCCGTAGGGCAGGTTCCGGGCCAGTTCGTATTTCTTGTGTTCAATATTAAAAATCGAAAGAAGTTCCGCGGAACGGCCTTCCATGTGGGCTTCATCATGGTAGAAACGGGGAAGACGGAAGAGCACATCGAGGGGATTCACCGTGCGGCTTGAATGAAGCGCAATGCGGATATTGTCTTCCACACTCAAATTTGAAAAGAGCCTGATATTCTGAAAGGTTCTGGCTATGCCGATACGATTGAGATACGCAGGCTTGATTCCGGGTTTGGCGATTCGGTACAGGTTCCCCAGCCGATCCAGAAATTCAATGTCGCCTGAGCCGGGAGTGTAAATGCCCGAAAGCATGTTGAAAATCGTGGTCTTTCCGGCCCCGTTTGGCCCGATAAGGCCCACAAGTTCCCCGGCCCTCAATTCCAGATTAAAATTCGATACCGCCTTGAGGCCTCCAAAATCAATGGAAAGGCCCTCTACCTTGAGACAGGGTTCGGTCTTGAGCGACACGCCGGCGGATACTTTAGCCACGGGCGCCCCTCCGGCGGACAAGAGCGGCAAGCCGCCTGTAAAGCCCCACAAGAGACAGTTCCTTCATACCCATGAGGCCCTGAGGCCGGAAGAGCATCACGAAGATCAGGATCAGGGGATAGATGAGGAGCCGGTAATCCTGGAGGAAACGGAGGAATTCCTGGAGATAGGTCAACACATAGGAGGCCAGAATCGAACCGGTCATGGAACCCATGCCCCCCAGAACCACAAAGATGAGGAAATCAATAGACCTGAGGAACTGGGCAATGTCCGGCTTGACGAAGCCTACAACCATGGCATAGAGGCAGCCGCCGAGGCCCGCGATAAACGAGGCAATTACAAAACCGGTCATCTTGTAACGGAATATATTGATGCCGCTGGAATTCGCCGCTATTTCGTCCTCCCGGCAGGCCATGATCGCCCTGCCGTAGCTGGAACGGAGAAAATTCTGCAGGAGAGCCAGCACAATAATCAGAATTACGGCAACCGTCACAAAGGCCATTTCACCGTTCAGCACCATCACGGTGGTAAACTGCCTGCCGTTAGGGCCTCCGGTGAGGGATTTAAGGTTGATAAAGACAACGCGGATGATCTCCCCAAAACCGAGGGTAACGATGGCAAGGTAATCCCCGGAAAGCTTCAGTACCGGAAAACCGATGAGAAAACCCGCAACGGTGGTAAGCGCTATGCCGCATATCGCGGCCAGGGGGAGGGGCAGGCCGAGATCAAGATTGAAAAAAATGCAGGAATAGGCCCCTATGGCAAGAAAACCCGCCTGCCCAAGGGAAAGCTGCCCGGTTATGCCTACAATCATATTAACCGACATCGCCATGATGGCGTTCACGCCGCCCATGGTAAGGATGTGAGCCGTATAGACATCAATGAGGCCGGTTTTTATCAATGCAAAGGGAAGGGCTACCGCAAGAACACCCGTAACGGTCAGGAGTATTCCCGGGCGACAGGGGATCTCAGACTCCCGCTTTGAAATCCGTGCCATACTACACCTTTATCCTGAGTTTTTTACCGAGTATTCCCGTGGGCCTGATCAGCAAAACGATGATCAGTATGCCGAAGGAAATCGCGTCGCTGTACTGGCTGGAAATAAAACCCTTGGTCATGGTTTCCGCTATGCCGAGAATAAAGCCTCCCAGCATGGCTCCGGGGACGGAACCGATACCACCCAAAACCGCCGCGACAAAGGCTTTGAGACCCGGCATCATTCCCATGAGGGGATTTACCTGGGGATAGGCCGAGGCATAGAGTACACCGCCTGAGGCGGCAAGCACGGAACCCAGCGCGAAGGTAAAGGATATGATCCCGTTTACGGAGATCCCCATAAGGCTGGCGGCATTCATGTCGAAAGAGACCGCCCGCATGGCCTTACCCCGTTTTGTATAATTTATCAGTAAATTCAGAACGAGCATGAGAAAGGCCGAAAAAACTATCACAATAAGCTGGATGTTGGAAATGGAAAGGCCCTCTCCCAGAACGATGTTGCTCACCGGAGGCCGGGGAAACTGACGCGGATTGGGGCCGATAAAGGGGAGCACCCGTGCGCCGTTTTCCAGAATCAGGCTTACCGCGATGGCGGTGATCAGGGAATTGAGCCGGGGAGAGGAACGCAGGGGTCTGTATGCCAAACGTTCAATCGTGATACCGAAGGAGGCACATATAATACCGGAAACAAGAAAGGCGGCAAGCATCCCGACAGGGCCGGCTCCGATGGCCCCCAGCACAAAGAACGCGGTATAGGCTCCGACCATCAGAATGTCTCCATGGGCAAAATTGATGAGAAGCACTATCCCGTAAACCATGGTATAACCCAGAGCTATCAGGGCATAAATCGAACCCAGAGAGATACCGTTTATCAGCTGCTGTAATACAATCATACCCGCGCCCGTCTCCGATTAATCAAGCCTGTTCGGGAACCCGGCCGGTTCCCGGACAGATCCGTTATCGTAATTCTTACCTGGGGTTGACGGTGGTTTTATATGCATTAACCAGTTTGCCGCTTTTGTTGACAATTTCCAGTATTGCCGCTCCCTTGATGGGATCGCGGTTTTCGTCAAAGCGGATATTGCCGGTAACATAGGGGCCGTTGATATTCGCCATGGCGGTCTTTACCGCGGCGGTATCAAAGGTTCCGGCAGCCTTGATTCCGTCGGCCACCAGCATCATGGTGTCATACCCGAGAGCCGCAAACTGCGAGGCGGTTTTGTTGAATCTGGCGGTATAGGCCTTGACGAAGGTCTGGCCTCTGGGGTCGGTGGTATCCGCGGCAAAGCCCGCGGACCAGAAACCGTTGAGCACCTCGTCCCCGGCATTGTCAATAAGCCCGTCCCAGCCGTCGCCCCCTACCAGGGCGCAGTTAATGCCCTGCTGGCGGAGTTGTTTTGCCTGGAGGGTCACATCGTTATAATAGTTGGGCAGATACACCACATCGGGATTAGCCGCCTTGATACGGGTAACCTGCGCGTTAAAGTCCACATCGCCGGTTTGATAGGCTTCGTCCGCGGCAATCCTGCCGCCCCTGGCCTGGAACTGCCTGCGGAACGAGTCCGCCAAACCGGTATTGTAGTCGGCGCCGGCATCGTAGAGAATCGCCGCATTGCGGCTCCCCAGAGTATCATAGGCAAAATCGGCGCCCACAACGCCCTGGAAGGGATCGATAAAGCAGGCCCGGAAGATATAGTCGCCGGTTCTGGTAACCGCCGTATTGGTAGCGGATGGGGAGATCAGGATCACCCTGGCCTGCTGCGCAAGGGCCGTCATCGCCTGGGTGGCGCCCGATGTGCTGGAGCCGAGGACAAAGGAAACCTTGTCCCTGGAGCTAAGCTTGGTAAAGGCATTTACCGATTTTTCGGCGTTTCCCTCATCGTCTTCGGAAATCAGAGCCAGTTTCTTGCCCAAAAGGCCGCCTGAGGCGTTGATCTCTTCAAGCGCCAGGAGGGCGCCGTCACGGGATTCAGTCCCGTAAAAAGCAACCTGGCCGGAAAGCGGGAAAACCGCCCCGACGGAGACGGTATCCGTGTCCTTGGCGCCCCCGGCAAAAACCAGGGAGACGAGGCAGCACAAGACCGCGCACGACAGGATAAATTTTTTCATGAATTTCTCCTTATAATTGAATTTCAAAAAAATGGTATTCCATAATATATTAGCATATTTTATGAAGGATGTCCAGCAAGGCATCGGCGTTTAGCTTTCCTTGCTTCTGCTTCTTTGACTTCTTCGACATTGCGGTAAAATTCCAAAGCGTGTTTTTTAGTAATGAAGCTGCTACCATTCTTTGACGTGATAGTTTCCTTCCGGTTCAATAATATCAAACGTATCGCCCGAAGGAACAACAACGTAAA
>JAISCR010000174.1 GCA_031265435.1 Treponema sp. | reverse complement strand
GGATACTACGGCCGAAACGCTGCGTGCCATCGTTTCTAAAATTTTTTGAAGAATATATTGAAAAAATATGGATATGTGTTATAATATAATAAGGGAGTTAATAAAATGGATATATTGCATTATTTAATAGAACAAAGTATAAAGCCAAAAGGCATTATTGGAAAGTCGATGCCGATAAATTGCATAGGAGCCTCCTGAAAGAAAAAATCGTTTGTAATAAGTCCGGTAAAACAACCAAACGTCTGTGCGGGGTAACAACCGGATAAGGGCTATTCCTCAAGAAGGAATGCGGTTGGCCGGCTGTTATTCGTTATGACGGGGTCGGTCAAGCCACCCCCAGTTTTGGCTACAACCGGCAATCGTTCTTGCCAAACTGCCTCTAATAATACCAGCTTCCGCGTCTCTTTTCATCATAGCTTCGTTATGTGCCATTTTTTTGAAAATTATTAGAGAAAAATTATTGAAAAAAGGACTTGAAAAATATAAAATAATAGTATATACCTAAAACAGGGTATTTTAGGGCTTAAATTATGGGAAACAAGACAATTTATTTGGATAACTGTACTTACAATAGGCCGTTTGATGACCAATCTCAATTAAGAATTTCCCTGGAAACTCAGGCAAAGTTATATATACAGTCTTTGATAAAAGACAATAAAATAGATTTGATTTATTCTTATGTTTGTTTCTATGAAAATTATATAAATCCATTTGAAAACAAAAGGTTATCCATATCTGATTTTTCTAAACACGCAAAATATTCTGTTAGGGAAAGCCATGATATTTTAATTAAAGCAAATGAAATGATACAAAAGAAAATAAAACCCTTGGATGCGTTGCATTTGTCATGCGCAATTAATGCAAAGGCTGATTATTTTATAACTGTCGATGATGGCATTTTAAGGTATAATGCCAACGAAATAAACATATTTGACCCAATAACGTTTATAAAACATTGGGAAATAAAGGAGAGGGAAAATGAATGAAACCGTATTAATGAAAACCGGAATGAAAATATTAATAGAACAACTTGGAAATATAGAGGCGGAAAGGTTTGTGTCTATATTATTAAGGGAGCCATTTGATTATACAGAATGGAGGAAGAATAACTTGTGTGTTGGAATGACTGTAGAAGAAATAAGTAAGGAAGCAATGAAAGTATATAATCAAGAAAATATATAAGCAAAACGGCATACATAACCAAACTGTCGAATTAGTATTACTGTGTCAAAAATATGCGTCCAAATGGGTGTTTCGCAGCTGTTTTATGGCATTAAGCCGCCTCAGTTTTAGCCACAACTGGCAATCGTTCTTGCCAAACTGCCTCTAATAATACCAGCTTCCGCGTCTCTTTTCATCATAGTTTTGTTATGCGACATTGGGGCTAAAATTTTTTCTAAAATATTACATAAAACTCTATTGACAAAATATTGAAAATATGGTAAAAATGTCTATGGAATTTATTGCAAAGACACATAATGACAATAAAGCAGTTTCGGAGATTATAAAAAGATGGGGCTCTGACATAATAGTTTCCAGGGGGAATGTTTATAAAGCAGAAGATGTGGATGGAATAATAGCATATGATAAAGAAAAAATTATTGGACTGGGACTTTATGCCATAAAAAATAATAGTTGTGAAATAGTTTTATTGGAAACATTTATTCAAAATACAGGAATAGGATCAGGAATAATTGAAAGAATAAAAGAAATTGCTAAAGCAAAGAAATGTAAAAGGATATGGTTGGTAACAACAAACAACAATATAAACGCATTAAAATTTTATCAAAAACGCGGTTTTCATTTTTCAAATATATATATAAATTCAATGGAAGAAGCGAGGAAGATAAAACCAGAACTACCAAAAGTATATGACGGAATAGAAATAAGAGATGAAATAGAATTTGAAATGAAAATATAAAACATGGCCGGCATTTCGTATGCGTAGCATAGGGGTAAATGTATGGATGAAAAAGATTATATTGGATGTTGTGGCGCATATTGCAAAACTTGCAGATCATTTATAAGGGAAAAATGTAAAGGTTGTAAAATTGGATTTGATACAGAAGAAAGAAACATAAATATGTCAAGATGCAAAGTAAAATTATGTTGTTTTAGGGATCATAAATTTGATACTTGTGCAGATTGTACAAAATTAAATTCATGTAATATTATGGAAAAATGGTATAAAAAGAATTCAGGTAAATATGGCGCGTATAAAAAGTTGCTTGAATTTATAAAGAATACCGGTTATTTAAAATATATTGGTATTGCCAATAATTGGAAAAGAGAATTTGGAAAAATAGTAGAGCATATAGAATAAAGTAAATAGGGGCGCGCCCAAGCTGCATAGAGGGCAACAAACACAAGGCAAGAATACTCTATCGTGTATCCGCGGTTTAGTCCTGGCTAATGACAATATTCCCGCCCTGTATGCTAACGGTATACGCGATTGACCGCGGAGAGCTTGTTTCCATGACGAGCATTCCCGGGCCCCTTTCGCCGGTTTTTATAAGGCCAAGCGTTAAAGCAATGTAAGCATCGCTCAGCAAATCTTTCCATATTTGGATATGCCCGAATATCTTTACCCTTCCGCCGGGCCTGCAGTTTTTCCTTATAAGGCCGATTACCTCCGAAACGTCATTGGGGGAAAAACACTCATGATGGTGGAGAGGCAAATTGATTCCCAGAAGATCGCCGTTGCCTGTTTCGGCGGCCATGCCGATAAAAAATTCCTGATTGACAAAGGTAATTTTTCGCCCTTTGGCCCATTTTCTTTTTACAAGATTTTTGGCAGTTCCTTTGCCTTGTATATAGGACATCACAAGACCTCCTTGGCGGAAGAATACGGGGCTTATTCGATAATCTAATCGACTGTCCCGCGATAAAAATCACAGATCTACCTCAAAACTAAGTATTTTCTTTATTTCGAAGCCGTTCAGTTTTAGGTATATCCGGGTAATTTTTTTGCCGTCCACAGTTTCGTCCTTCAGGACAGGAACTGCGTTCACCCTTATCGCTCCGCCCTTTATTCGCAGGTCTGACGCGCCTGTAGCATCGTTGTAAGCGCGCTGTTGCAGGCTGCGGTTCACGCGGGTCAGCGTTTCGGTAAAGGCAAGCAAGAACTCATCCAGTGAAATTTTGTCCAAACTCATCAATGCCCTCCGGTTTTCGGGCAAACGCTACGTGGTAGCTCGTTCTTTGCATGCAAAGTTCGTGTTCACCCAGCATATAGCGCCCTATTGCCGTGTCCTTCCCGATTATCGTTCCCTTGGGGTACCCCGAAAGCAGCTTGTTCAATAATTCAACCTGGGAGCGCTGTTTTTCATCAGAGAGCGGATTGTTCGGGTCAATTCCTCCAATCGTTACAATTTTTACGTAACGGGTGTCATTTACGAGGGGTTTTTCTTTCCGGTCTTCCATTGTCCGCCTCCCTCTCGTTCGGTTTTGCGTCTTCTTCGCGCTCAAGCTCCACTTTGATGTCGTTCATAAGCATATCGTGTTTTGCGCGCTCCAGCCTTTCTTCCAAATCCTGCTTGTACGGTTCAAGTTCTTTAAAAGCCCCTTCGTCTCCCTCGTCTCCTTTGCCTTCGTCAAGCCTCTGGTATTCGTTTAACCGGGAGAGAATATCCTGCAGCCTCTTTACCTGCCGAATCCGTTTCTTCCGATCTTCATATATTTCACGCTCGTCATCCACAAGGGGCTTGCCGTCCGAATCAATAGGATAATTTCCATGCGCTGTCGGAATAAAATTCTGACTCAATCTGTCAATCACCCTCGATAATCCCTCCGCGACAGGGTCGCTTTCAAATTCTATTTCAAAATCGATCTTGGAGCATAGTCCGCTCCGATCGCCTTCCGGCGCGACAACCTTCGTATAAATGTCAACCTGATCGCCATGCGCTTCAATTTCCTGCACTTCGGCAGAAAATTGAATTTTGCCCTTTGATACCCTCATATTGCTCAAGGGAATTATCGAAAGGAGCGGAACCTCCAGGCCTATCTTTTCCGTGCAAAGCATATCCAGTTCGTCGTGCCGCATCTGGTCGTAAACCAACTGCAGTGTTTTAAGCTGCACCACAGGATAACCATCCGAATCATGGCCCTTGTCGTCGCTGAATTTAATGATAGTGTCGACCATATTCTGGCTCATTCTTGCATTTGCTTCGATAATTGACTCAAGCGACGAATAAATCAACTGCCGCAGGTTAACCCGCGAACTTCCTTCTGCGCTCATAAAATCCTCCTATAGGCCATAAGCAATTTTTAACACAAACCGCAGGAACCTTTTGTCCGATTCGCGACGAACCGGAGTTTTGCCCGCGGTTTGCGCTTTCATTCGCTGAAAATACCGTAGTTGCCGCCGCTACCGCTTCATCAACAGATCGTTGTAATTTGCGCGTTCCACAGCCAGCGCCTCTTCCTGTTCCCTGAATGCCTTGAAGTTTTCGATTGCCTGTTTCAGGTAATTCTGCGCAGTTCCCACATCGCCTTCTCCCAGCGCCACAAGTTTGTCGCTTGCAGGATCAAACTTGGCGTTTTTCATGTCGAAAGCATTGATGAAGCCGGGAATTGCGCCGGCGTCAGCCGCCCCTTCAACAGTAAGTTTCGCGTCGGTGGACGCCTGAGAGAAAACGTCGTCCAAAGATTCAAGCAGGCCGCTGTATTTTTCCCGGGCGGCGTCAATGGCCTTCTCATCCTCGCCTTGCACGGCGTTCATCTTTTGCTGAATTGGCTGTTTTTGAGCGTTAGCAACGCTCCTCATGCTGTCCCGCAGCCCTTTAAGGCTTGCCTCATACTTTTCAGAAGCGGCCTTGCAAGCCGCTCCCAGGCGCTGTTGATTCGCGTAGGATTCGCTGAGGGCGGTCCGTTTTGCCTTTGAAGCGGCGTCAACTTCCTTGCCGTTTCCGTCAACCATCTTGCTTTCCAGCAGAACCGGGGCGGCCGATGCCGCCATGATGTCCATGACACGCGCCAAACCTTCGGGGTAGCCATGGTTCGTCGCCCGCACGTCAACATGATATTTGGCGGAATTATCCGAACTGCGGGTATTGCTTTGATGAACAGAAACGCTTCCCGTTATGCTGACTTTTACCGGCCCAAAACCCGCGCTGAGGGAGAACTTGGCCCCCGCGTCAAGGGAGGATTCTGATTTTTCACATTCCTTCACCTCCATATCGAACAGAATGTTTACCTCGTCGATTTGGAGATTCGGAATCGGGACGATTGCCAGCATCGGCACCTCCATCCGCATCTCGTTCCGCACCGGATTTCCCAGCGGGTCCTGGTCGCTTTTTTCAAATTTGAACAGAACCGTCCGTACCGACTGGTCGGGATTAAACCCCACCGTATTGATGAATTCCGCCGTGCTCCGCGCCAGCGTGATGCTGGCGTCCGCCGCCGCCGTAAGCGGCCCGCCGATGAGCTTGCCCATGTCGAGCCCCGCAAATTGCGCTCCGATAGCCATAAGATTCTCCTGTTGATCAAACGCCTTCCCCGCTAAACGCGACGCGCCTGTGGCGGGGTTTTGGCGATTACTTATTTATAAATCCCTGCCTTAAGCATGAAGACCCGCAATTCCGGTACGCCATGAAGTGTTGATAATTTTGTCCAAGAAGGAACTTTCGAATGTTAGCGCTTCCAGAAAAATTTCAGGAATCTCCTGGTTGATGTTGTTAGGGGGGAGCACGCAGATTTGATTAGCGATATAATTGTCAAAATTCATCGCTCCCCGGTTAAACAGCACCACAGGATTAAACAGCGATATTCCCCGTGCATAATGCGTCAAAATGCTGTCTGCCCATGTTGTGTACACAAGCTGCGACACATCCCCAGGCAGCTTCCAATTGTCGCCCCGGCCCAGATGAATCGAAGAAGCCGGCATTCCAAAGGACGACATAAACATGGCGCAGGGCAGGCATGACGAAACTTTACTCGTGTTATCGCCTAACGCAAGCTCCGCGTACACCTGTGTGTTGCCCACGCCGGCATAAGGACCGGCGGGCGCAGGCTGCACCGCCATTGCCCGAATCATGCCATGGCAGCTTCCAAAAAGCCGTCCCGGCACATAAGGGTCGTTAAACGGAGCAGCCACAGCGAGATTGTTTCCATTTCCTGCCGCCACCGCGGCAGCGGCGGCATTGATGTGCAATACCGCTGCCTGGTATGCGTTTCCCACGGAATTGTCGGTTACCTGGCGGTAAACAGGGGCATACTGCTCCAATGCCGATGGACCAAACACCAGTGGGTCGTCTCCCGGAATTGGAACGCCGGTCGCTGCGCCTACCGTGAAAGTTATGCCGATGTACGCTCCCCTGGGAGCGTTCGGTCCGGCGGCAAGGGCCATCATGTTTCTTACCACGCCGCTCGTGTTAATTAAGCTATCGATAAAATTTTGTGTTAGCGCCGGCGGCAAATTGGTTCCCAATATAAACGGCATTAAGGTCTGGCTGGGAGACTGTTGAATAGTAACCGGTACTCCAAGATCGGTAAAAACTGCCGCGGCCTCCACATAATCAGGCCGGTCGCCGGGCACATCAAATTCAAAGGTTATATTGCCGTTCTGCTCTATTTCAGACGCCGCAAATCCCAGGGCGATAATCGTACAAAGCGCGTCCGCTGTTTCGTTCGTTAAAAAAGCCATAATATTGCTCCTTAAAAAATCCGCCTCTTCCCGTTAATGGGCAATACACCCACAACAACGGGAATGAGGCGTTTGCCCCTGTCTCTCAGTCTTTTTCCGCCGTGAATGTTTCCCATTCCTTTGCAGCGTCTCTGTTCGCTTCCACAGCGCCGTTAGGCTGCGCCGACAAATACTTGCCATGGCAGGACTTTAGCGCGATACCGCCGCCAAGATATTCGACCGTCCACTTTCCCTCGGCCTCTAACTTAACGGCTTTCCATTCAGCCCGGCCGTCTGGCATGGCGGTTAGGTACTTCCCGTGAGAAGACTTGAGCGCAACCTTGCCCTCGCCGGCCTTTTCCACATTGACCGCCTCCCACTCACGCTTCCATTCGCGATTCCAGTCGACCCGCCCGTCAGGCCACGCGGAAAGGTACTTGCCGTGGCAGGACTTAAAAAATGTCTTGCCCTGCAATTCAGGAGCGCCGCCTGAAAAAGCTCCCGTCAGACCGTCCAGCGGATTATCGCCGGACAACGCATCCGTCATGCCGCCCATTGAATTCTTCAAACTATCCATTGTGCCCATAGATCTCTCCTTAAAAAAATTTTCGTGAAATCTTTCACTTTTTTGCCTTTCTGTCTAAAGCCGTTTGCTAACCTCCCTTTTGAAGGCTTCAAACAGTTCAGGCTGTCTTGTCCACAGAAGGGGACAATCCTTCCAACCTACAACCATCTTGTGGGTGCCGACTCTTTCAAGCGGAATTTGGAGCTTCTTGCATAAAAACGCCGTCAGTTCCGCCGCCGCGTTGAGCGTGTCCGGGGTAAAGTTCCCTTTGTTGTCGATAACGCAGAGTTCTATCCCCAGCGAAGCGTTGTTGGGGGAGTTGCCGGCAGGATCGGCCGCATACCTGCCGAACACCACCCGCGCCCAATCGGTGTAAATCTTTCCGCTCCCGGGATCCGGCTGGGATGACCCGCAGTGGTATGCCACCTCGTCATCCGGAATGAACCGGAACACCGTGCCGTCCAGATCGACGCAGTACTGAGCGGATGCGTAATGCCCCTCTTTCGGACAGCCTTCCTCGAAGTAGGACCACACGCTTTTCGCTCTCTGACCGCCTACCCCCACCCAGTGCAGGATAAGCGCCCGCCTTTCCGCAAGTTTTTTGCCCGGACGTGAATACTGATTCACCGTCAAAAGTCTTTCTTGTATCTTCATAACAAAGTAATACAACATTATATTGACCCCCCGGATTTACGACGGGCTGTTTTACCGGCTTTTTCCTGTATAAGTGGAACGGGGAGGGAAAGCGTATTCCCGTGCGGCCGGGCGGGGAACGACAACGGCAACCGGATCGGAGGGCTTCTGCCGATGTGCTTATCCGGCGAATACTGTGTTTTTGGCGAAAAATTCAAAAAAAGTGAAAAAAAATTGAAAAAACGCTTGACACTGACAATATAATGTTGTATTATATCGACCACATTTATGAAATATAAAGCGGAATTTTCCTCTTATAGAAACTGGCTCGACGGGCAGGAAAAATCAAAAACCACAAAAGAAAAGAATTTGCGGGATGTGGAAAAGTTCCGCAGTTTTTGCAAACAAAACCTGGAAACCGTAACAAAACAGGATGTCCAGGACTATAAGGAATATCTTATCGCCAATAAATACAAACCGGCGAGCATCAATTCTTATCTTATCTCGTTAAACAATTTCCTGAAATTTATGAACCAGGATTCCCTGCGGGTAAAGACGCTGAAAATCCAGGGCAGAACCAGCCTGAATAACGTTTTAACCGAACAGGAGTATGCGGCTTTGCTGGAAACCGCGAAAAACCGGAAAAACAAACGGCTTTATTACCTGATACGAACGATTACTTCCAGCGGTATCAGAATCGGTGAGTTGTCGTACATTACGACCGATATGCTGGAAAGCGGAAAAACCTTTGTTCATATCAAGGGCAAGACACGGGAAATTATTATTCCCCAGCAGCTCTGTCAGAAATTGCGGGATTACTGCAAAGAAGGGCGGATTAGCGGCGTTATTTTTCATGGGAAAAAAAGCAATACCCTTATTGACAAAGCCTATATCTGGCGGGAAATGAAGGCCCTTGCGAAAGAAGCGGGCGTCCCGGAAGAAAAAGTGCACGCACACAATTTTCGGCATTTTTTTGCCAAGCAGTTTATGGCCGAGTATCACGATATTGTGGATTTAGCTGATATTCTCGGTCATACATCAATTGAAACCACCCGTATCTACACCCGGACCAGCAGGCGGGAAAAACAAGAGCGAATTAATACGCTCAATCTGTAGCTTCACACGGGCTCTTAGCGCAGTTTCTTCCGCAGCTTGCGGCGGGAATTGCGTTCATGCCTGCCCTCCCCATCGGAAGAAGCGCCGGATTTTTTCTCCGCTTCCGCAAGGAGAGCGTAGTCCTGTATGGGTTCCCGGCCGGGAAGCCGCGAGGCGGCAACAAGCAATACACAGGCAAAGAGTATCTCCAGGATGCTGAGAATCTGTCCCGTAGAAAAGGCCAGCAGCGGGTGGCTGATCGCCGGGGAGAGGCCATTTTTGACAAAGTCGATACGGTAACCCAGTCCTTCATCCGGTTCCCGAAAATATTCGATAAAGAAGCGGCTGAGGCTGTACAAAATATAGTAAAAACCGGCAAGAAAACCCTTAAAGGGTTTCCTGTTTCGCAGAAGCCAGGTAATTACAAAGCATACAATCCCTTCAAAAAAAGCCTCGTAAAGCTGGGAAGGATGACGGGGCAGGTTTACCATGGTTCCGGTAATGGGGATGCCCGACTTTGCCGCCGCTTCCCGTACCCACGCTTCCCCCGCGGGCAGAGGAGCGGCATGGGGGAAGATCATCCCCAGGGGGCCGGTAGTTACCCGGCCGTAGAGTTCGCCGTTGATAAAATTCCCCAGCCGCCCGAATGTATAGCCCAGGGGGATGGAGCAGGCATACATGTCGGCGATTTCCCTGGCGTCCCAGCGGCGCAGGGCCGAATAGATGATGATCCCCAGGGTGCCGCCTATGGCTCCTCCGTGGTAACTCATCCCCATGAGGCCGGTGAACCTCCCGTCCCGGAAAGGCCAGAAGACGAGCCAGGGCTGACGGCGGTAGATATCGCTGGTTTCGTACACAAGTGTGGCAAAGATCCGGGCGCCGAGAAGCAGACTCAGGATACACCAGAAGAAGAGCCCGGAAAGATCATCATCGCTCATGGGAAAATGCCGTTCCCGTATCTGCGCCCGGTAGACAAGAAAGGCAACCGTAAAGGCCACCACATACATGATCCCATACCAGCGCAAAGGCAGGCCCGGAATTACTTCAGGCTTCAGCCATGAAGGAAAATTAACATATAGTAAAAACACCGCTACCTCTCAAATTTATTCTCTATAATACATAGTAAACTACATATCCCGTTCCTTAATCCGCCCGGTATCCCGGTCAAAGTAGAACACTACCCCGCTGCGAGCCTGGCTTACCTCATAATACCGGTCATGACTCTCCATAACCACCCCCGGATAGACAGTACCCCGAACCCGGATTTCAGAATCGAAGTGTTCTTCATACTTTTCCCGGAGGGTAAAGATCTTGAGGTTAAGCTGTTCCAGCATCTTCATTAATTTGACTTTCTCGGCCCGTGCGGCAGCCAGAAGGCGGGGATTTTTCAAAACCTGCTGAATACGGATATCAAGGCGTTTGATGGCGTCCCGGATCTTTTCAATATTATTATCAAGGGCATCGATCTGATCCCGGATAAGGTAATCCTGACCGAATGATATTTCCGTCCGGTTACTCTTCTCGTTTCCCACATCCTGGGCGTTGACACCCTTGCGGGCTTTGGTGACTCCCCCTTCAAGCCTGCCCGAAGCGGCGTCGATAAGCAGTATGCCGTTGGTCTTGATGTTGGATTTCAGACAGCCGTTCTTCAGGCGTATGTCTTCGATAGCCATCACCGTAGCCTGATCCACAAAGGCGGCTTCCACCGTCTTCCGGGAATGTACCAGGCCCTTGCCCGCGCCCCGGATGCCTCCGGCGACCAGCACCTTTCCGCCTGAGGAGATCAGAGCCGCATCGGCGCTGCCTGAAATAAACACATTGAGGCCGCCCTTTACGGTAAAACCGGGAAGCACCTTTCCTTTAATCCGCACTTCCCCGGAAAAGTTGATATTCCCCGTGGCAGGTCCAACATCTCCTTCCACTTCCCGAAGGCTTGAAACCGTAAGCCGCTTGCCGTCAAAGCAGAGTTCTCCGGGACAGGCCGCCGTCAGTCCGACAAATTCTCCACCCTGCCTCTCCGTTATTGATTCATCGTGATTAAGATCCAGCGGAACTGCCTTGTCAATCTCAAGCACAGTGCCTTTGACATTGCAGCCGGGCCGCCCTCCCTCGGGACCGGGGCGGAGTTCCGCTACGGGCTGTCCGGCCTTGACCGGGATCGATTTACCGGGCCCGGGGCCGCCGCCGGGAACAAGCCAGATAAGTTCAAAGCCGCCTTTTGCCAGAGGAGCCTCGCCCCGGGCAATGAGCGCCCCTTCGCAGAAGCCCCGGACTTGAGCCTGTTTGCAGGCAGCTTCTACCGCGGCAGTATCCACACCCTTCACTACCCCCATGGCGGTCAGGGCCTTTACCACCAGATCGGGCCGCAGTGCCAAACCCGCTCCCTGTTCTTTGCCAAGGTCTACCCTGGCCTCCATGGCGTCATCGCTCACATGAACGGCAACCCGGCCGTCCCTGTATTCGATCACCTGTCCCTGGAAGCTCTTCTCTCCGGTTTTTACCAGAAGAAGGCCGTCCATGGCGGCGGTAATATTGGAACCGTGCTGTTCGAGGCCTCCATAGAGCTTCAAATCGGGATCGTTTCCCGGAAGTCCCGGAATTTCGTTACCGAAGATATCCTTCCCGCTCTCTCCTTCGGAGCCCGCAATTATACGGGCTGCCGTGTCGCCTTTTTTGACCATGACGGCGCCGTTCGCCTCTTCCAGGGGAAAATTCTCCTCTCCGGCTGAAAACACGGTACGGGCTTTTACCCGTTCCAGAATGGGTTTGACTTCCGCCTCTTGCAGAAGTTTCACCGCCAACTGAACTTCATGGTCTTTGCCTCTGGTACCCGGCTTACCCTCTACCAAAAGGTAGTTGTCAAGGGTAAGTTTCGGCCCTGCCATAAAGGCCTTAAGATCGGCCTTTAGCTTTTCCTGATCAAAACCCCGGACTTTTGAATTATTCAGAGCCTGGCTTATATCCTTCATCGAAAGAGGACGGCCCCCCGCCACCCCCTTGCGGAGATTGAGTACCGCCATTGTCTTGTCGGGACTTATCTCCACTACAGCCTCTCCCTCCTGTACCCGGAAGAGGGAATAGGCAAAGATCGCCGCTCCACTGTGAATGGCTCCGGCAATTTCCGCGTCGATGGATTCAGCCTTGACCAGCAGGGTCTCCGGGGCTCCTTTGGAACGGGCGGCGGCGATTACCTCCTCCCCCGCGGGAGGGGCAAAACGGCTGTCGCCGGGTTCAAACCTGAAATAGAAGGTGATGCCGTCCGAACCCTTCTCCACAGCCCAGGAAGGCTTTGCCAGGGCCGCCACATCCGCCCAGTCCTCTCCTATACGCAGAAGGCCCGAATACCGGGCATAAATATCATTCTTCTCCCGGCTGAGTCCCTTTCCCAGAAGGAAACCGCCTTCGGGAAGCTGTTTGGGAGGAATGGGCTTTCCAAAGACGCTTTTCCCCGGTTTACCCGGTCTGGGAGGGCTTGCGGTCCCTATCTTTTTGCCTTTTTCTACATATTTGAGTTCTTTCGGTTCAGGATTGACGGAAACCTTCTCCCGCGTTTCCTTCTTTTCCCAGGTAACAACCGTCTCTTCCTTTCCGGGAAGGAAAGGCAGGGCGCCCGCCTTTTTGACAAGCTGTTCCTTTTTTATCTTTTCAATTTTGACGCGGTAGAGTACCGGATCGCCGGCTTCCTTCAGGGCGGCGTCCCTGTAGGGCGCCATGTCGGCCGGCACCGGAACGGCTTCCCAGGTAATCTCCTCTCCAACAGGATCCTCGGAAGGAATCCCCCGGGCGATTATCATTTGAAAGACTTCGCCCTTCTTTTTTGCCCTGGAGGCGCCTTTCAGGAAGGTTTCAAGATCCCTGGCCTGGGGGGCGCTCAGCTTGTTCTCCCCCGCGAGTTTTATGACTGCATCCGCGTCCCAGCCCAGACCGTCCGGATCAAAGACAAGACTGAAAACCGCCTGAGTCTCCTCCGGATTAATACTGATGCCGGCATCGCCCTTGGCGATGATAGCTGCCATGATAGCCCCTATTTAGTGTCTGTCCGCAAAGCCGGTTACCTCATGGACAGACATATTTATGTCGGTCCTATGCTTTATACCCCTGGGCAATAGCCCTGGACAATTTAAGCTTGATAAAATTGTTTTCTTTCCTGAGTTTTGCGATTTCAATCTGCTGGGACTTGACTGTCTCAATAAGATCCCCCTGGGACAGGGCTCCCGAGTGGAGCAGATCCTCCACATATTCGATCCGGTTATCGAAATCAATTTCAGCCTCCATTCCTGCTTCCTGGAAACTTTCATCGATCATTTTATCGTTCAGGGTGAAGCTGTCATCATCGCTCTGAAGGATCTTGTCGGCAATCCGGTAGATTGCCTGGGAAAGCAGCGACTGGGGCTTGTAGAGCACGATGGGCAGCCGGGCGGAGAGGGCGGTATCCTGCATCGTATCCCGGTAGATAATCCCCAGATGCTCAATCTTGAGATCCAGGTACTCCTCGCAGGAACGGCGGATCTTCATGGCAACATCGGCATCCTTGGGATCGTCGATCATGTTCATGATAAGCCGGGGATGCAGGGCGCCGATGTGTTCCGTGAATTTTTCGTAGGCTTCAGGATCGATCTTTTTGATTTCGGGCAGCATCTTGGGGATGTAGAGCCGCTGGGAACCCGAACCGTCCTTCCGAACCTGTTCAAGGTAATTCCGCGCGGGACTCCCCTTGGCAAAAACCGTAAACATAAGCCGGAAAACGGTATTTTTAAGGAACACATAGGCATTGAGCACGGCGGTTACCGCCGGGGCGGAAACCACAATACCCTGACCGGAGAGAAGGAAGAAATCCAGAATAGACTGGTGAGTCCCCGCGCCGAGGTCAAGAATAAGAATGTCCGTATCGCCGGACAGGGCGAAAAGACGCCTTACCAGGGCCTTGAGCTGGCCGGCCTTGAGATTCGCCGTGCCGGGAATCTCCGTGTCGCCGGGAATGAAACGCAGGCCCCGGACATCCGTATCGGAGATTACATCATTAAAATTGGAGCGCGTGTCATTGAGAAAGGTACCGATCCCTGTCTTGGGCGCCCGGCTCCCCAGGGCCAGGTGCAGGTTGCTGGCTCCCAGGTCAAGATCCGCCAGAACCACCCGCTGCCCTGCCTGGGCAAAGGCCACCCCCAGATTTGCGGCAACCATGGATTTCCCTACGCCACCTTTTCCGCTCGCTATCGGAATAATACGCATCACATACCCCCGCCTTCGGGCCTTTTTTCTTTTTTCGCCCTGAAAACAAGCAAAGCCGAAGCTCCCGCGGAAAAAAGATCGCCGCAAAACATGAAGAAGACCGACCCCAAAACCATCCAGGGATTCCCTCTTTCAAAGAACATCAAATTTTCAAAGAATACCTGGCCCTGAAGCCCGGCAAGAACGCCGGAAAACCAGGGTCTTGCCGCGGCAACAAAAAAAAGCTTGCCTGCCAGGTACAACGGCGCATAAAGCCCGTAAACTTCCAGGGAATACATCATGAACAGAGCCATCAACAGGAAAAGCCCGTTGGCCGCCGCCAGGGGAAGCGCCGGAAACAAACCTGCCGTATCGGCAAAAAACAGGTACAGGCCCAGCATGAGAAGCAGGCGGATACACTCGTAGACAAAAAGAACCACCCTCAGAGGCCGATACACACCCATGATCTTAATAATAGATAAAGGATCGCCTTACTTCAAGAGTAGAAATTGTGACCGGCTCAAGGCTATAATATGCGCCCGCCCTTAATAGATAAACGGAATAATCCGGTATTTTACCTTTTTGGTATACTCATCCCACAATTCGCCGTATTTTGCCCTGCAAATTTTGTTGTCGTCTGCCTGGCGGGTAAAGAGGAGCGCCACATAATAAAGCGGATACAGCCACACCGGCCAGAGAGCCGGATACCCGGCGGCAAGGGCAATACCGCAGCCTTCCAGTATCTCTCCCAGGTAATTGATATGCCGGCTTAAGCCCCAGAAACCACTGACCAGAATGGAATGTTTCCCGTCGGAAATAGTTTCCGGTTTAAGCCACAAAAATTTTTTGTCTCCCTGTGTTTTAAAGTAGTATTTCTGCATATTTGCACAGCGGGCCAGAGCCCATCCAAAAAAGTACAGAACGCAGAAACAAACAGTAAGCCAAACCGGCAGATGAGGATTGGGCAGATCTACTGTTGCCCAGAGGGAGACGAAGTAAAAATACGGATAGAAAGCAAGACAGCCAAAGCCCAATTTGAAGCCGACCCGCTCCGCGATGAAGTCGTAGGTGTAAAGGTGCACTTTTTCAAAATAAAGATATTCCCATAAAAACCAGGTGAGCATGGCGGCTCCGGCAATAAAACCGGGATTAATGTCTTCCTGCGTCATGATGTGATGCATCGCAAAGGAGAGAACATTAAGCTCCAGCATGACCGCTCCGGTTAAATAAAGCCACATCTTTGCGTCGATACGTCCATTTTTAAATTGAGGATTCTTCAGGCGTCCGAACCAGAAATCGGCGGGGAAGGGCTTCCCGGCAGAAGGATTGCGTAGCACGATGATAAAAGAAAAAAGCAGCCCCAGCACAACGGCGCCCGCCAAACCCGGCCACCTGACCCGGTACAGCCAGTCAAAGGGAAGCAGATTGAGCAGGCCCAGGGCGGCCCAGAGCAGGACGCTTGCGGCAAGGACAAAAATACCGTTTAAGCGGTAGCGCAATGTCTTACCGGATTTGTCGTCTTTTACATATCCTGTTATCCATTTACCGGGCAGAACAAGATGCAGCAGCGTGATGACCGCGTAGGCGATCCAGGGGGTAAAAAATCCGAAAAGCAAGGTTCTCATTTTAGTTCAAACTCCTTGTATTGACCGACATAATTTTAATTGCGAATTTCCGCGGCATAAGGCGCATCAAAAAGAAACGGGCCAGTTTATTGATCCCTCCCGGCACAAACACCGGGCCTTTCCCCAGGGCCTTCAATGTTTTTTCCGCCACCTGCGCAGGCCTTAAAGTACCCGGCGCCCTGACCGCCCGCGCCTGATTGTAGCCGGGTGTAAGAATGGCTCCCGCGCAGGAAGCGATCACATCAATGCCGCAGGGCTTGAGCTCTTCCCACAGGCCTTCGGCAAGGACGGCGTTAAAGGCCTTGCTTGCCGCATAGCCCGCAAGCCTGGGACTGCCCTGCGTTCCCGCCAGTGAAGACATCAGTATGACCCCTCCCTTTCCGCGCTCAATCATTTTTGGCAGTACAAGCCGGGTAAGCGCCAAAGGCCCCCGCACATTGACGGCGGCTATTTGCACAAGCTGTTCTTCTTCAAGATCCTTGAAAAGCCCGACCGGCGCGTATGCCGCATTGTAAACCAGAAGGCCGATGTGAACATTCAGGGAACCGACAAAAGCCTTTACCGCCTCAAGATCGCCCATATCCACCGCGTGGGTAACAATCTCCACCGGATACTTTCCCCCGAGCTCCGCGGCAAAAGCTTCCAGTTTTTCTTTTCTCCTGGCCAGCAGCACAAGGTTAAATCCCCGCCCGGCCAGAGCCTCGGCATAGGCGGCGCCCAATCCCTCGGATGCGCCGGCAATCAGCGCGCAGGGCCCGTATTTTTCCAGCATAGTGTACAAATATCATGAATAGCGGTTGAATGGCTACACTCCATTACAGACACTTGTTAATGTCTGCCGGAGCATATAGAGCATATTACGAATGTACCGGAAATCTGCTATGATTCGTTTATGCGGAACATGGAGACCCTTTTGAAGACGGCAGGCAAAAACCTTAAGATTTATGTGGCACTGCTCTTCCTGTTTATGCTGCCCGCGGCACCGATGAACGGGGAAGAATTCAGCCTTCCGCCGAAAGATACCTGGGAGAAGCTTTTTAACAAGTCGGTAATTATCAGAACCGAAGTGTCCCGGGAAGTTGAGGCCGATAAAAGCAAATGGATAGATGCCTATGCGGATCTCCATACCTGCACCGATATACCGATGTCCAGCCTCCGGGAGACCATTCTGGATTATGAAGCATATTCCCGTATTTTTAAACGGAACAAGGGCATGAAGGTTGTCCGTGAAGAGGGCAGAGTATACCATGATATGACGGCGGGCCTTGAGGTACTGGGGGTTTCATACGCCGTGCGCTTCCGCCAGGAGGTTACTGTTGTTGTTGATGAACCCGGCCGCCTGATTCTTGATTTTAGCCATGTTTCAGGCGACGGCAACGTAAGGAATGTGCGGGGCGGCTGGTATTTCGAATCCCTTCCGGGAACAGACCGGGTCTATGTCCGCTACTATGGCGCAAGCCGGATCATGCAGCGAATCCCCCTGCAGCGTTTTTTTATGTCCATACTCATTGATGATGAAACAAGCGGCGCACTCCGCCAGTTTTTGGCCGCCGCCCGAAACAGGAGCAAAAACCGCTAGGCCCGCCTTCTGTATTTTAGCGGCTGCCGGCGAAACTTCGGTTCAACAGAAAACCTGAATTTCCGGACTACTCTATTAAATTTTTTTTAATGATCTGCGTTTGCCGTCTGCCTTGGCGGGTAGTTCTTTGGCGGTGTCCTTCTCCGGAACCACGACCTCCTGCCGAACCAGCATTTCCGATATCTCCATGATCAATTCCTTGTGTCCGTCGGTAAGACGGTGGAATTTATACCATAACCTCGCTAATTTGATATTTTCTGTCATATATCCTTACCTTTTTTTTATGACTATATATTGACCATAATACATGCAATAAATTACCATGTCAATAGGTAAAGTACTAAACCTTGAAGAATGACCATTGCGATACTATGATTAGATTATGAGTGAGTTGATCCATCAGCGCATAAAGCAAGTGAGGGAAATTTTGGAGTTATCGCAGAGAAATTTTTCCATGATTTTATCTCTTTCCCATAGTTATATTGCCGGTATAGAAACCGGTACACTCAAGGTCAACGGCCGTCTCATCAAACTTATCGTGTCCGAATTCGGAGTAAATGAAGTATGGCTTACAACAGGGAAGGGAGAAATGTTCATGCAGAACC
Organism: Treponema sp.; assembly: GCA_031265435.1. GTDB lineage: Bacteria > Spirochaetota > Spirochaetia > Treponematales > Breznakiellaceae > JAIRNJ01. The sequence continues at coordinate 8,214 of JAISCR010000174.1, read as the reverse complement.
CGGATGAAAAGTTTACTAAATTAGTTGCTCTTTTCAGGATACTGCCTCCCATGTATCAAGATGTAATCTATCAAATGATTGAAGTACTGCTGAAATCCGAAACCCAGACAAAGTAAAATAATTATTATTACAAAAGTTTGGAGATGTTGACTTGAGCCATGCAAAACCGCGGAATATGTGGAAGAATTTTTTCTTCAAAACATGCCGCTTTTTGGGGAATTTTGATGCTGAAAAAGTAAACACCGATACCCTGATTTTGTTGGCAATTGAACTATTCCCGGCTTTCCGGTATCATTTTTCTGGAGGTTTCCATGAATCCCAATGCTTTTGCCCACCGTAAATCGGCTCTTAAACTGCATCTTACAAAACCCGGCGGCGGCCCGCTGGCCAAGCAGACGGTAAAACTGGAGCAGAAACGACACCGGTTTCTCTTCGGCGTCGGGGGTTTCGAAGCGGTTGCCCTGGCCGGCGAAACGGTTCCCGGCGGCAAGGCGCTTTCTCCGCAGGAACGGGCCAAAATCGAAGAATGTCTGGACAGGATCTTCGAGCTCTGTAACTATGCGACTCTTCCTTTTTACTGGGGCCGTTACGAGAGCGAAGAGGGCAAACCCATGGAAGCGGCAACCATTGCCGCCGCGCGGTACTATGCCGAAAGAGGCATCGTTACCAAGGGCCACCCGCTCTGCTGGCACACAGTCTGCGCTCCCTGGCTCATGAAATACAGCAATGCCGAGATTCTCCGCAGGCAGCTTGCCCGGATTGACCGGGATGTAAGCGCTTTCAAAGGACTTATCGACAAGTGGGATGTGATCAATGAAGTGGTAATCATGCCGATCTTTGACAAGTACGATAACGCCATGACCCGGGTCTGCAAAGACCTGGGCCGGGTAAGGATGATAAAAGAGGTCTTTACCGCGGCGCGGAAGGCCAATCCCCAGGCTGTGCTGGTGCTCAACGACTTTGAAACCTCTTCAAGCTATGAAATTCTCGTGGACGGCTGCCTGAACGCGGGGATTCCCATCGATGTAATAGGCATACAGTCCCATCAGCATCAGGGTTACTGGGGGAAGGAAAAGCTCCTGGCAGTCCTTGACCGCTACTCTTACTTCGGCAAGCCCATTCACTTTACCGAAAACACGATCATCTCAGGGGACATCATGCCTCCGCATATCGTAGATCTTAACGACTGGCAGGTGGAATCCTGGCCCTCCACACCGGAAGGCGAGGAAAGGCAGGCCCGGGAGATAACGGAGATGTACGAAATTCTCTTTGCCCACCCCGCGGTGGAGGCTATAACCACCTGGGACAGTACCGACGGCCGCTGGCTTCACGCTCCTTCGGGGCTTCTCCGTGCCGATAACAGTATCAAGCCGGTCTATACATCCCTCATGAACAAGATAAAGGGTGAATGGTGGACAAAAGGCGAATTTTCCACCGATGCGGAGGGAAATCTTGAGATCTACGGCTTCCGGGGAGACTACGAGATCTCCTGCCGGGACATCAAAGCCCCCTTCAGCCTCAATGGGCAGCATCTTGAATTGCATCTGGGACTTTCCTGAAAAGCGGTATTTTCCGATACTTAATTATAGATAGAGCCTGTTTTGCCAAGCTCAAGAGAGGTATACCATGAACGAGATTCCTTCCAGCCCCGTACCGAAAAAAAGGGTCGGAAAACCCCTTCCCTGGCTCTGGATTGTCCCTACGGCGATCATAGCCCTTGCCTGTGCCGCATCTCCTGTGGCGCTGGCTCAGGGAAGAGAGGCGGACACTAATGCGCAGGATGTCCAGCAGTCAAGCCGTCGTTATATGCAGATCATTCAGAATGTTTTCGACTTCATACAGAGACACTATGTGGAAGAAATTGATCCCAAACAGGTCTATGAAGGGGCCATGAACGGCATGTTCAATGCGCTGGGGGATCCTTATTCGGTATACATGCCCGAATCGGAGATGAACGACCTCAACGACACCACCCAGGGGAGTTTTGGCGGGGTGGGGCTCTATATTTCCAAAAGCAACGTCCCCAATCCGGACGGCAGGCCGAACTATCTGGAGGTAGCCGCTCCCATGGAAGACACTCCCGGCTGGAAGGCGGGGATCAATCCGGGGGATTATATCATCGAAATTGAAGGGGAAAGTACCGTGGAGATGACTCTGGATCAGGCGGTGGCCAGACTCCGGGGGCCCGCGGGTACCGAGGTCAAGATCCTTATCCGCCGGGGCGAAAAACTGGAATTCCCGGCCACCCTTACCAGGGCGATTATCGAGGTGCCCACCACCAAACACGCCATGATCGGCAGCGATATCGGGTATCTGCGGCTTATCACCTTTACGCCCAATACGGTGGAACGGGCCAGAGAGGCGATCAATGAATTTGCCTCAAAGGGCTACAAGAGCCTCATTCTGGATCTGCGGAATAACTACGGCGGGCTTTTAACCAGTGCCGTGAATATCTGCGACCTTTTCCTGGACGGTGGAGTGGTGGTAAGCACGAAAAGCCGGATTCCCCAGGAAAATTCAGTTTTCAATGCCCGCAGATCGACCCTTGTACCGGCCGCTATTCCGGTTATTGTCCTTATAAACAAGGGTTCGGCCAGCGCCAGCGAAATTGTCGCCGGAGCGCTCAAGGACAGGGGAAGGGCATACCTTGTGGGTGAAAAATCCTACGGCAAGGGTTCCGTTCAGCAGGTCTATCCCCTGGACAAGGCAGGTTTCAAGATCACCACTTCCCGTTACTATACTCCCAGCGATGTAAACATCGACAAGATCGGCATTCCCCCGGACAGGGAAGTTAAAACCCCCGAATTTACCGATTCCGACGCCGAAGCCCTGGGTAAACTCATTCAGGATCGCAGGATTCCCGCCTATATCGAGAAGAATCCCGGAGCCGGGACTGCCGATATTACCGCCTTTGCACGGGAACTCAGCGCCGAATACAAGCTGGATGTCTCCCTCCTGCGGCGCCTTGTCCGGAATGAGCAGAATAGAACCAATGTCGCCCCGGTCTTTGACCTTGAATACGATCTCCAACTGGAAGAAGCGGTAAAGATCATCCAAAGCGGCGACTTTGGCAATCTGATAAAGACTACCAAGACCCTCAAGACCCTGCAGGAGGAAGCTGCCAGAGAGGACGAAGCGCTGGCATCCTGAAATCGGTCAATGAAGCGTTTTTTACTGCCCTCCCTGCCCGACAGGGATGGGCGAATCAGTTTAAGCGGAGACGATTACCATTATCTTGTGCGGGTAAGACGTCTTGGCGCGGGGGAATTCTTTGACGCGTTCCTGCCCGGCGGTGGGACATGCCGGGTGCGGATAGTGAGTACCGGCAGGGGGATTCTCGGCGGCGAATGTACCCGCATCGGCGCCAATGTCCCGGCTTCGGAGGGTGGATACGGCGCGGAAGAACATAGAGTTGTCCGGGAACTTGTTTCCGGGCCCTCCCCTTTCCCTTCAATCATACTCCTCCAGGCCCTGCCCAAAGGTTCAAAGATGGATCGTATCGTGCGTGAGGCTGCGGAAAGCGGCGTCTCGGAGTTGCTGCCCTTTGTTTCGGAATTTTCAGTCCCAAGGCTGAAGGGCAATGAAGGAAACGCCAAACTGAATCGCTGGAAGCGGATCATCCGGGAAGCCCGGCAGCAGAGCGGTTCCCCTGTCGAAACCCTCATCAGGGCGCCTGAGGACTTTGGGGAGGTTCTGGCCTGGTGGGAAGAGCTTAAAAACACGAGGGCTCAGGCCCGGGGGATTCTCTTTCATCAAGTCCCTCTTGCTCCTCAACCGAGCCCGAAGCCATCGGCGCAAGAGCGCCGCCAAGGTGTGCTGGAAGCTTCGCTGCATGATTCCCCTCTTGAAAAGGGGAGCCTCCACGGCTATCTTGAAGACAGACCGGATCCGGTTGTTCTTGCCATAGGCCCCGAGGGGGGATTTTCCCAGGGCGAAGCGGAAGCCTTTATGGCGGCGGGTTTCAGACCCATCAGCATAGGAAACTCGGTTTTGAGGGTCGAAACCGCGGCACTTTATGGAATAGCCGCGGCAACAATCATACTATTGGAGCGCGATTCGTGGACATTGAAAGGGTAAGCCTCTTAAAGGTTCCCATAGACATTCTTCCCCCGGAGCAGTTGGCTGAACGGATCTATGAACTGCTGGCCGCGGGTAAAGCACAAAACATCGTTCTTTTGAGCCTCTGGGATCTCCTCCGCGCCCGGCGGAATAACGATTACAGAACTTATATACTCAATGCCGCCCTGGTCATCCCCATTTCCCGGAGCCTCCAGAGCGGTATCCGGTTCCTCACCGGCAAAACCGCGGTGCGCTACATGCCCTTCGACTTTGTGATCAGCCTTTTGACTGCGCTTGAGGAACGGGAATTCACCCTCTATCTTATCGGAGGCAGGGCCCAAACCCTCAGAAAAACCGAAAACAATATCCGTCAGACCTTTCCCCGCCTGCGTATCGTGGGCCGCTACCAGGGCGGCTTCAAACGGCAGGATGAGCCTTCCATCGTGGAGGCAATCCGCAAGGCCTCCCCCTCGCTGCTCCTTGTGGGCAAAGGAGTCCGGGGGGAAGAGCAGTGGATCGCCAAACACACAGGCAAACTCAACCAGGGCATCCGGCTCTGGTGCAGCGACCTCTACGATGTTTTTGCCGAACGCAGACGCCGCCCCTCCCGGCAGACTTTTGAACGGGGCTGGGAATGGATGACCTACTGCTTCCGCAATCCCCTGCTGTACTTCCGAATTTTTCCCTGCATATACTACAAGATCCTGCTGCTCATCTATAAAATTTTCAGGAAGGAGTAGGGCTGTTTCCGGCGTCAAGTAAACCATCAAGCAGGGCTATAGCTTCCTCGAATTCCGAGAAAAGTACACATGTTGATATCTTTGAAAGAATCTGCTTTTCATGATCCGGACACACCCCCGACAGCATGTCCTGCAAAAGCAGATCAACCTTACTTGTTTCCAACTGATCCAGGGCGGCCCTGAGTTGAAGCAGACTTCCCCTGTCAAGGGGCAGCCGGTCTTGCGCCGATTCTTCCTCGGATTTTTCTTTCGCCCTCAAAACCGCGCCGATTTGGGCAACCAGCCTGGATAGATTTTGCCCAAAGTCCGGCAGATGTTCCGCTATCAGATCCATATTGTTTGCCAGACCGGCCTTTTCCAGAAGCAGCGCCTGGGCGGACAAGGCTTCTGCCCCAATGCCGGCGGAAACGCTTTTAAGGGCATGTACATGGATAATAAAGGACTCCATATCCTCCGGGCCGGGCGGGCGGGCCAGAAATGCCATTCGTTCTTCCACATCCCGGCAATACAGATTCAGTATTTCGCGGTACGCCGCCTCTGTACCCCCGGCCATGACAAGCCCTCTCTCCACATCCAGACCTTCAATTTCGAACACTGTTGACCGGATGGATTCCGGTACAGCTCCCCTGCTGCCGACCGGCTGTCGTTTTTCAATGGGTATCCATTTTTCCATAAGCGCATTCAGTTTGGAAATCTCAATCGGTTTGGCAAGATAATCGTTAAAACCCCTGGATAAAAACATCTCTTCCATCCCCGACAAAGCGTTCGCGGTCAGAGCGATGATCGGCACCTGCTTGAAATACTCCCCCTCCAGAGCCCGGATATGCGCCAGCGCCTCAATACCGTCCATGCCGGGCATCATGTGATCCATAAAGACAAGGTCGTACCGTTTATCCTTGATTTTTGAGATAGAACTTCTGCCGTTATCGCAAATATCAACCTGCATGCGGTAGGCCGAAAGGAGTCCCTGGGCAACCTTGAGGTTGGTCATAATGTCATCCACGATGAGTACCCGCACTTCGGGAGCGGTAAAGCGAACCAGGGATCTTCTGCCGTCCCGGGCGATCCTCACACCGTTCAGGAGATTTGCCACCGGAACGGCGTAGGCCGGCATAAGCAGAACCGGAATTCCGTGAAAGGACGCGATCTCTTCCAGATTCGCCAGAAGCGCCAGGGTAGTCGGGATTTTTTTATCTTCAATAAGATCGGAAGCCTGTTTCACGAAGAGCGGGGACACGAAGGCAAAAGAGAAACGGCCGGTTCCCAGGGCGGCCAGAAAATCCTCCCCGCTGTTCAGTCTGGTTACGGGAACTCCAAGATTCTCCAGGGTAGCGGATACGGAATCTCCGTACAGGGGGCGTTCGTCGTACAGGAGCACTTCCTTTTCTCCCGGACGTTCCACTATTGCCGTTTCGGCATCTGCCGTATATTCCTGGAGAATAAGGGCGGTAAAGACGGAACCCTTTCCGTAAACGCTTGATACGGTAATGTCGCCCCCCATCTCGCGGCATAACCTCCTGGTAATCGCCAAACCCAGGCCGGTTCCCTCGATGGCCTGGTTATGCTGCAGATCAAGGCGGGTAAAATTACCGAACAGCTCTTTCATGTCTTCTTCTTTAATGCCGATACCGGTGTCGGCAACTTCAAACTTCAGAGTTATAGTGCCGGCGTCCATAACTGTTCCCGTGACCGTAAATTTGATAAACCCTTCTTCGGTATATTTTACCGCATTGCTCAGCATATTGAGCAGGATTTGACGGATCCGCACTTCGTCGCCCATAAGGCTATTGGGGATATGGGCATCGATAGTGGCGAGGAACAGGATGGGTTTTTCGTGAAAGCGCACCCGGATAACATTGATAACGTTGTTGATAAGGGACGAAAACCGGTAGGAAACCGCTGCCAGCTGGATACCCCCGGATTCGATTTTTGAAATATCCAGCACATCATTGATGATGGAAAGCAGATTCGAACCCGCCTGCCTGATATTGGCAAGGTATTCCGGCAAAACCGGCCCGGCTTCCTCCTGCAGGGCAAGCTCGCTCATGCCGATGATCGCGTTAAGGGGAGTGCGGATCTCATGGCTCATCCGGGCAAGGAAATCGCTTTTGCTCCGGCTCGCCGCCTCCGCGGTGTCTTTCATTTTGACCAGTTTGGCCCGCTCCTTCCTGATAATGTACAGTATGATAAGCCCCAGTCCGATATTGACGATGATTATTACGGCACAGGTAATGCTGTTCCGCAAAATGCGGACGTTGGCGTCGGCAAAAATAGTTTTTGCGGGAATGGTCGAAACCAGTATCCAGTCCGCGGCGGGGATATAGGCGGAATGGATAAACACATCTTTGTCCAGATGGGAAAATGTGTCCCCCCCAAGCACCGCTTCCCGATAGGCCTCAAGGTTCTTTTCCACAAAGAAATCCTTTGGTACGGCATAGGCGATGTCCAGTTCTTCCTGGTGGACCAGATCCTTGTCGCTGATAAACTCGCCGGTTTTGTTTATAAGGAATGTGTCCCGGTATTCAATGGTCGTATCCCTGTTGATAGTATCTATAAGCCGGTCAAGCAGGATGTCGATCATCACACAGCCTAAAAAATTTGTATCCTCTCCGTTATAATCCTGTACTATGTATCCCAGAGAGATCATGAGTTCCCCTGTTATCAGATCAAAATACGGCCCGTAATAGGTGTGGGTTCCCGGACTTTCCATAGCCTGAATAAGATAATCCCAGGTGATATGGTCATTATAGATGGAATCGGCCGGAATGTCCCCGGCATCGAAATTGTTGGCCACAAAATAGCCGCCCGGAGCGTTCCGCGACACGGTACTCGCTACCTGGAGAGACGCAATGTCATCTTTATTTTCCGCCATAGCAATGAGGTATTTTTTAACCGCGGCAAAGTCTTTCTCATCCCCCGCTAAAAAGGGGATTACCCCCACCGCCGTATCATCCGCCAGGCTGTTCCATGCCCGGAACTGCCGGCTTATCGAATCCGTCAAGGCAAGGGTGTTTTCCGTGGTGTTGCCCAGAATCTGGTTGTAGGCAAGGGAACGGACATTCAGAAAGAAAGACAGGGCCTGTACAACATTAAGCGCCAGGATAACGCCAAGGGTAATGAATATGAATGTTTTTGCCGAAAAAAATCTGTACCTCATGGATTCACCATATCGCCTTTCCCAAAACATGAATATGATAAGGGAAAATACCGGAAACCTCAATGGTACAATTTTTTTCTTTTTTGCTGGCAATGCATTTGCTTGACATTTGGAGAAAAAGGAGATAGACTAAACATCATTGATTCATTAAGAGTGAGTATGAAAAAGGTACGCAGACGACAGGATTGCCGGACAGATACTATTCTCCACATGCTTACGCCTGACCGGCTGTATGCCAAAACGGTAATGTTTACCCCC
>JAISCR010000026.1 GCA_031265435.1 Treponema sp. | reverse complement strand
CCCCATGTAACTCCTTATAATACAAAGAATTATGTCTTAGCTCAACAGTATTACCGTGCGGAAAAAAGACATCCACGTGCGCCCTTTGTGCGCAGGGGTGTCTTTTTTTATGCCTTGTCCCTATCCCTCTTTCTCCACCCGCGCGCATGTTGGGCCAAAGACCCCCGCAGATACATCTATTTTTCCCTGAAGGAGGAATCGTTATGAAGAAAAACAAGACCGCTTTCCTGGTCATCGCCCTTTTCGCCCTGGCGGTAATTGCCTGCGACAACCTCATCGGCAACAGCCCCAATGCCCCTGGTACTTCCGGTACCCCCGGCGGCGGCGATAGCCCCGGTATTCCCGGCGACATTCCGGTGTCTCCGCCGCCACCATCTCCGCCGCCGCCACCATCTCCGCCACCGGGTTCCACTGAGGCGATCACGGCCCTCAGCATCAACGGCGAGGAAGGATTCCCCAACCCGGCGAACCGGACCGTCATTGTAACCTTCCCCCGCGGTACGGACCTGACAAACCTTAGTCCCGAAATTACCCACAACGGCGCGGGTATCGAGCCCGCTTCCGGCGTTTCGCAGAACTTCTACGACGGCGGCTTTACTCCGGTACACTACACCGTTACCGGGGAGAACGGCTCCGAAGCGGTCTGGACCGTCATGGTACGGCTTGCGCCCCTGAGCGCAACCGATGGCCTCGACGCCGGTATCGAAGCGGGCATCGAAGCCTGCATCGACAGCGCCCCCGCCGGCGATCCCGTCCCCCTGCCGGTGGCCGTAACGCTCCCCGGCGACTGGCCGGCCCTGCTCACCGCCATAAATGCCAGGGGCAGGAATGTGGCCCTGGATCTTTCCGGCTGTACGATGAGCGGCACGGAGTTTAACCCTCCCGCCCCCGGCGTGAGCAAAGGCAAGATAGTCTCCCTGGTTCTGCCCGACACGGCCACAAGCGTCAAAGCGGATGCCACTTCGTTCCAGCTCTTCACAAGCCTTAAAAGCCTAACGGCCGCGGGCGTAAAATCCATCAGCATGTTCACCTTCGAAAACTGTACCAGCCTCACCAAAGTAAGCTTCCCCGCGATCACCAGTAGCATCGGTTCGGGCGCCTTCCAGGGCTGTATCGCCCTTACCTCGGTAAGCCTCCCCGCGGCCACAATCATCGGCTCGAGCGCCTTCGACGGCTGTATCGCCCTTGCCTCGGTAAGCCTCCTCAAGGCCACATATATCGGTTCGGGCGCCTTCGGCGGCTGTACCGCCCTTACCACGTTAAGCCTCCCCGCCACGCTGACAAGCATAGACGCCTACGCCTTTCGCGGTTGTACCAGTCTGGAAACCATCACCGTTGATACCTCCAACAGCGTTTACAAGCACAGCGGCGATCACCGGATGCTCCTCTCCAAAGACGGCACAACCCTCATCGCTTACCCCGCGGCTTCCGGTACGGTAACGCTGGACGGGATATCGGGCATCGGCCAGGCCGTCTTCCAGAACTGTACCGGCCTCACCGAAGTAAACCTCCCCGACACCGTAAGCATTGGCAGATCGGCCTTCCTCGGCTGTAGCTCCCTTACCACAGCAAGCCTCCCCAACGCCGTAAGCATCGGCGGCTCGGCTTTCTCCTCCTGTACCAGCCTTACCACGGTAAGCCTCCCTGCAGCCACAATCATCGACGGGAGCGCCTTCTCCTACTGTACCAACCTTACCACAGTAAGCTTCCCCGTAGCTGTAAGCATTGGCAGCTCGGCCTTCTACTTATGTACCAGCCTTACCACAGTGAGCCTCCCGACGGCCGCAAGCATCGGCTCGGAAGCCTTCTACTCCTGTTACGCCCTTACCACGCTCGACCTTCCCGCGGCCGTAAGCATCGGCGAGGGCGCCTTCTACGGCTGTTCCGCCCTTACCACGCTCAACCTCCCCGTGGCCACAAGCATCGGAGAGCGCGCCTTTCGGGATACCTACAGCCAGTCCCTCACCGTTACCCTGGGCACTACGGTTCCTACGCTGAGGACGAACCTGTTCGAGGACGTTACCGTTTCCAAAAACGTTACCGTCATGGTGCCTGCCGCGGCGCTTTCCGGCTATGATACCGCCTGGCAGAACGCCTTTATCGGCGGAAACGGCAATATCGGCTTGACGGTTACGCCGTATTAGTGCTCAAAATGCCGCGCATTTTGCACCTTCCGGGGCCCGGACTGCCGGACCCCGACTGAAATGGCTGTTTGACACCTTCTTCCATTTTTTCTCTTCCCTCTTCGACTTCTTCGACCTCGCGGTAAATCTCTTCTTTTCTTCAAACCATGCCGCTTCAAGAGTAATTTTGGCGTTGAAAAAAGTACATGGCCTTGCCCTGTCCCGTCTCGGGTACAATTTTTTTCGGGGCAAAAAGGGAAAGTATGATATACTTGCGGTAAAGAAAAAACTTTAAATTTGATACACAGCGTGTACCAAATTACCGATTATTCATTACTGAACTGGATTTTCAGGATTTCCTTCTGTCGTTCGATCTCGGCAATTAGTTCTTCCTCGGTGGGCAGATAGGGCATATACTTTGCGGCGAAAAGTTGTTTGCTTTCATTCAACACTGAATACGTGGCTATGGTCTTATCGGTTTCGGTACAGATACCAGGTCTTTCTTCTGGGATGATAAAAGGCGCTGATAGTAGAGGGTAGAGATATTTCTGTCCAAAGTCCTTACCGACCAGTTATTAGCGGCGGCTTCGGTAAGATAGTATTGCATGGCGTTTTTATCGGTCAGGCGCATGATCCTCCTGATGTGGGACCATGTCAGATTTGGCGCACACTGTGCGCCAAATTCCATTTCCTTAAACCATGCCGCTTCAAGGGAATTTAAACGCAAAAAAGTACATGGCCTTGCCCTGTCCCGCCTCTATTGACAATATCGAAAAAATCCCCAGTCTATAAACATGCGTAAAGGTGAACAGACAAGCGGGTTTGAGATTCTTGATACGGTAGAGCTTGAAGAGCTCAAGGCAAAGGGCATCTGGGCCCGGCACGGAGAGAGCGGGGCGGAAGTATTTCATGTCTTAAATGATGATGAAGAGAACCTTTTTGCCTTTGCCTTCGCCACAATTCCGGAGGATTCGGCCGGAGCGGCCCATATTCTGGAACATTCGGTTCTCTGCGGTTCGGAGAACTATCCTCTCAAAGACGCCTTTCTGGTTCTTGCCCAGGGGAGCCTCCAAACCTTCCTCAATGCCTGGACTTTCCCCGACAAGACCGTATATCCGGCCAGCTCCGTAAACGAAAGGGATTATTTTAATCTCATGGCGGTATACGGGGATGCGGTTTTTCATCCCCTGCTGCCCGAATGGGTCTTTATGCAGGAGGGGCATCACTTTATTCCTAATCCTCCTTCCATCAGCGGGGTGGTTTACAACGAGATGAAGGGGGCCTACTCGTCCCTGGACACCTATGCGGGGCTCTGGTCGGTAAAGTCCGTGCTTAAGGGTACGCCCTACGAGCATGAATCGGGCGGAGACCCGGAAAGGATACCCGCTTTAAGCTGGGAAGGACTCAGAGAATTTCACCGCCGGCGCTATTCTCCCGCCAACTGCAGGATATTCCTTGCGGGGAATATCTCCACGGAAAAACAGCTTGCCTTCCTTCATGAAAAGTTCCTCCATAGGCAGTTCCTCAAAGGGATTTCCGCGGAGAAAGCCGTCCCGCGCATAAATGCCGCGCCCCGCTGGAAAGAGAAGCGGGAATACCGGATTCCCTGTCCCGCGGGAACAGAGCTAAAACCCACCGCCTTTCTTTCCTGGCTCTGTTCCTCGGATCCCGCGGATACCGCGGAAATCATGGCTCTTTCCTGCCTTACGGAAATTCTTCTGGGTCATGACGGTTCCCCCCTTTCACGCATTCTCATTGAATCGGGTCTTGGGGAAGATCTGGCCTCCGGCACCGGTTTTGAGGATGAATTACGGGAAACCGTCTTTACCGCAGGGCTCCGGGGCCTTGAAAACTCCTCTTCCGCGGCGGATCTTGAAAAAATCATCATGGATGCTCTGGAAAAACTTGTGCGGGAGGGAATTCCCGCGGAGGAAATTGAAGCCGCCATGCTCGGCATGGAGTTTTCAAACCGGGAGATCCGGCGTTCCGGCGGTCCCTGGGCCCTGGTATGGCTCAGAAAAAGTCTGCGGGGCTGGCTTCATGGGACAAAACCCTGGGAACGGCTTCTCTTCACGCCTGCCATGGCGGAAGTGAAGCGCCGGATGGCTCTGGAACCGCGTTACTTTGAAGGGCTCATCAAGAAGTACCTTCTCGATAATCCCCACCGGGCCCTGGTGATCCTGGAGCCGGAAGCGGATTTTCTTGAAAAAAAGGAGAGTGAAGCCGCCGCGGCCCTCAGGACGCGGGCCGCCGATCTCTCCAAAGGGGAAATTGAGGCTCTGGAAAAGAAAAACGCCGGGCTTGAAGCCTGGCAGGAGCAGGGGGACAGTCCGGAAGCGCTTGCGCGTATTCCCCACCTTTCAAGAACGGATCTCTCGCCCGAAGTGGAGAAGGTAGACCGACATCTCCATGACGCAGGGGGCGTCCCCCTTTTGGCACATGAACTCTATACCAACGGGATAAGCTATCTGGATCTGGCTTTTCCGGTGGATACCCTTCCCCCGGAAGATTACCCCTGGCTGCCGCTTTTCAGCCGGATAGTAACATCCCTGGGGCTTCCCGGCATGGATTACGGGGAAGTTTCCAGCCTTTTGGCCCGGACAGCCGGAGGTTTTAACGCGTATCTTGAGACCGGCTCGGCTGTTGAACATTCAGGCTGTGCGGTTCCCCTTCCGGGAGGCATTCTTGACATCAGGGGCCGTGACTGGCTTGTGTTCAGACTCAAGGCCCTGGATGAAAAATTTGCGGACTCAAGCGATCTCGCCCTGCGTCTCATCACCGGGGCGGATTTTTCCGATCTGCGGCGCATCCGGGATCTGGTTCTGGAGATGAAAAACGACGCCGACTCAAGCCTGGCTCCCATGGGCCACAGCTACGCTTCGGCCCGCTCCGGAAGGAATTTTTCCCGGTCCCGGACGGTGGAAGAAATCTGGAACGGCCTCTCCCAGATCCCCTTTGTTCACCGGCTTGCGGCCATGGACACCGCCGAACTTGCCGCCCGGCTCACCCGCATCAGGGATACCCTGGCCGCCGGGGCGGGACTCATCGCGAACTTAAGCGTTTCACCCGAAAGGATGAAGGAAGCCCTCGCCGTCACCGGGGAGCGTTTCGGTGCTTTCGGCCCTCCCCGGCCCCGTAAAACCGGGGGCCGGGAAGCCCTGCTCCCGTATCTTTCCGCGCCGCCTGAGGCATCCTGCGCGGGGCCGGAAGAAACCGGGGAGGCTGAAGTCTTTGCCGCTCCCTCTCTCCAAATCGGTTTTGCCGCCATGAGCCTCTCCGCCGCCCCTTACCTTTCGCGGCACTATGTGCCTGAACTGGTGCTTTCCCACCAGCTTTCCACCGGCGCACTCTGGGAGCATATACGGATGAAGGGCGGCGCATACGGCGCTTTCGCCCACGCGAATCATGTGGAAGGCACTTTTTCCTTTTCCACCTACCGGGATCCCGATCCTTTCCGTTCCCTGGAAGCCTTTTCTTCGATTTTGAAAACTTTTGACAAGATTGAAGCGGAAAAGGCAGGAGATGCCGCCCACCGGGAAAGTGAACTTGAAAAACTCATCATCGGCGCCTATTCCAGGGAAACCCACCCCCTGACCCCTTCGGCAAAGGCTTTTTCGGATTTCCTGCGCTTTCTCTACGGAATCAACGACAGTTACCGTTCCCGGAAGCTTGAAGGCATCATCTCGGTGCGCTCCGAAGATCTTTCAGCCGCGGCCGCCCGCCTGGCATCGCAGAAACCCCGCTGCCCGGTAATTATCGCCGGAAACGCCCTCGCGGAAAAAGCCGCCGCGGCTCTGGGAGTCGGGGTGAAGGCTCTGCCGGTGTAAAGTGAGCTTGTCCGAAACTCAGGTTTTTTTGGAACAGCCTCAAGGATTCATGTTTTTTTCCGACCATTGAAGCATCTCCCATCTGAACACCCTCTATATAGTGTCTGCCCGCAAAGCCGTTTGCTTATGGGTAGAACTTTATACCGGAGGCATATATGTACGTTACGGCCTATGCCCCCTGCGGGGCCGAAGGAATCATCATCCGGGTGGAGGCGGATATACGCCGGGGTATCCCCGGGGTGGACATTACCGGTTTGGCGGAGGGGGCGGTGAGGGAGGCCCGGGAACGGGTCAGAGCAAGTTTCCGCAATTCAGGCTATGAGTTCCCGGCGGACAGGATTCTTATCAACCTGGCTCCCGCGGGGCTGAGGAAGGACGGCGCATCTCTGGATCTTCCCATTGCCGTGGCGGTGATGGCTGCCGCGGGTCTGGTTCCCCCGCCGGACGAACTCATGGTCATGGGGGAACTGGAACTTTCCGGGCGGATACGCCCTGTCAGGGGGGTGCTGGCCGCCATGGCCGCCGCGCTCAAGGCGGGAATAGAAGAATTCATCGTTCCGGCGGATAATGCCGCCGAGGCCGCCATCCTGCCGGGCTGCCGCTATGCGGCGGTTTCAACTCTTGCGGAGACGGTGCATATACTTAAAGTCCGCGCCCAATCGCCTTCCCTTCCCCTTCCCCCAAAACCTTCCGTGCCCGAAGACTCAAATGTTCCGGGTTCCTGGGGAGACTTTTCCGATGTCCGGGGCCAGGAAGGTTACAAGCGCGCCCTTGAGATTGCCGCGGCCGGCGGTCATAATCTCCTTGTGTTCGGGCCGCCGGGGGCAGGAAAAACCATGCTGGCCCGCAGACTGCCTTCGATCATGGCTCCGCTTACCGCGGAAGAAGCGGTTGATCTTACCCGGCTCTACAGCCTCGCCGGCGTTTTTGGAGAGGGCAGCGGCCTCATTACGAGGCCTCCGTTCCGCGCGCCCCACCATTCGGCAAGCGCCGAAGGGATACTCGGCGGCGGCAAAGGGATAAAACCGGGTGAAATCAGCCTTGCCCACTATGGGATACTCTTTCTGGATGAGGCCCCCGAATTCCGCAAAGACGTGCTCCAGGCCCTCCGGGAACCGCTTGAAGACAGGATAATCACCATTGCCAGGGCGGAAACCCAGGCCCGTCTTCCCGCCTGCTTCCAGCTGATCCTCGCGGCCAATCCCTGTCCCTGCGGCAGACTCGGCGTACATCACGATTCAGGCGGGGGAGGCTGCCTCTGCGGCCCGGAAGAGATACACCGGTACTGGCGCAAATTCGGCGGCGCCCTGCTCGACCGGGTTGAAATACGGCTTGCCGTAGGATCGCTCCGGATGGAAACGCTGTCCTCTGTCTCCGGGGAGGAAAGCAGCGCGCTGGTAGCCGCCAGAGTGCGCGGGGCGGTGGAAATTCAGCGTGAAAGGTTCAAAAACATCGAAAGCGGCCTAAAGCCCCGCCGCAATGCCCTGATTCCCCCGGCCCTCATCGGAAACTGCTGCCGCCTGGGGGAAGGCGCCGGAGAGGCCCTCAACAGGGCAAGCGCCCAATTGGGAATATCGGGCAGAGCCTACCACGGCATCCTGCGCGTAGGGCGCACCATCGCAGACCTGGAAGCGTCGGACAGCATCAAAACCGTACACATCCTTGAGGCCATCCAGTACCGCAGGCAGGGAGAAGACCCCTATGAGGTACTGGCGGCAAACCTGGAAAGGTGAACATACATTAGTTTGTACAATTCTATTGACGGTTTGTGCGTTTTATTATAAAATGAGTGTAGTGATAAAGTTCATATTAGCGTCAATTTATATTTTTGCTGCGGGAATACATTCACAGAAATTTGTATATATTTTACTCTCCCTTATGGAATTGTGTCTCGTTATGATTTTTACCGGCATACTGTCCGGCAGACACAGGAAGTTCGCGTATATCATCAATTCTGTCTTCTGCTTTATAATTTTATTGCAGCAGGGTTTCTTGTATTACAGCGGTAATTTTATTTTACCCGTGATGCTGGATAATTTCAGGGAATTCAGGGCATTGGGATCGTCGTTATATAAATATATATTTTTTATTTTGACGGCGGCGATTATTTCATTCCTGCCGTATAAGATTACCATAAAAAAATTACACAGCGGAGTTTTCTGGAAACTTCAGGTTTTCAAAACACAACCGCGTAAAAGGGCGCTGATTTTTCTGCTTTTCCCCGTGATATTTCTTGGTATTTCGGTAAGTACCGCCGTTGCAAGCAGGAATTTTTATTCGCCGGTACTGTCCCTGTCATTGACTCTTTACAGGCGTGTAAAATCCAAAGTGCTGGTTCAGAATTATAAAACGACTCCCCGTGAAAGGGAAAGAATACTGCAAAAATTTTACAAGAGTGAGCTTACCGGGAGTGAAACAACAATTGTCCCCGGGGAAAATGCAAAACCCAATGTAATTATAATTTTCTCCGAAGGCTTATCCGCGGAAGTAATAGATAAATTTAACGATCTGGATTTAAATTTGACGCCAAATCTGGATAAATTATACGATGAATCGCTTGTTTTTACAAACTACTATAATCATACGGCGGCAACATTCAGGGGTTTAAGAGGACAGTTATATTCCATGTATCAGCATCTTGGCGGGTATTATTCCACTAACATTGGTTTCGGGCAGGTTGAGAGGACGGAGATGGACAAACGGCTTGCAACCGGGTTGATTTCTCTTGTAGACATCTTGAATGAAGCCGGTTACGGGACTTATTTTTTAAACCCCGAACCGAGCAATGTCCGTTTTTCCGATTATTTGGAGAATCTTCATTTTGGAAGCGTATATTCCGGTGAAATACATGACAGATACTTAACGGACAGGGAGGTATTTGATCTTCTCGGGAACAGCATAAATACCATCGAAAGCCCTTTTTTTATCTGCGTGTACAATATGGGAACACATCACGGTTATGACAGCCCTGACGCAAAATACGCCGACGGCAGTGACTCTGTAAGAAACAGGTTTCATAATTTTGATTTACAATTTGGAAAATTCCTTGCAAATTTCATGGAGAGTGAAATTTCAAACAATACGATTTTGATTTTTACAACGGATCATGCGTCATATAACTCACCTGAATATAAAAAAGCATTTAAAAGCAGGCAGGAATATTTTGTAAACACAGTACCTCTCTTTATTTACCGGAAAGGAATAGAACATGGCATTGTTGACGCAGACGGAAGAAATTCTCTTGATCTCTCTCCAACGGTTCTTGATCTTTTGCATATAAATAAACACGAAAACTATTTTTTGGGATCATCTTTATTTCTGCAAAACGACAATGCACTGGAAAGAATTTCCGCAATAGGAGACGATTTTTACTATACCGGCAGCAACACGGTAACAAAATCGACGCTAAAATACAGAAAAGAAATTTCAATTATAAGAGACTATTATAAAATATCCGTAAATCAAGCCAACTAGAGTTTGTCCGTAAAGTAACCGGCTTTATGGGCGGGCACTAATTAAGCGGCCCTGCCCTCAGCTCCGGTATTGCCTCCAGCACCGAATCTTCGATTTTCTTTCCGCCCGCGGTGAGGCCGAGCCGGCGGCCTTTCCGGATTTCTCCGTGGTAGTCGCTGCCTTCGGTAATATAGAGATCCAGGGTTTTTCCCAGTTTTTCCAGGCGTTTACATTCCCCTGTTTTTGCGGCGGGATGCCAGGCTTCCATGCCGCGGAGGCCCCGCTCCTTGAGGCGGGCGATAAAGGCAGGGAGTTTACCCCAGGCCAGATAGAGCGAAAGAGGGTGGGCTATCACCGGAATGCCCCCCGACTCCCGTATGGCGGCGGCCGCCCGTTCAAAAACCACTCCCTTTCTGGGCACATAGAGTACCTGTCCCGGCCCCAGATAGCGGCTAAAGGCCTGTTCGATGTTTTTTACAAGCCCCCGATTGATAAGAAAGGCCGCAAAATGGGGCCGCCCGATGGAACTTCCCTTCGAGAAGGCGGCAATATCTTCAGGTTTTGCTTCAATCCCCTGTTCTTCCATCCGGTCAAGGATCTCCCGGTTTCTCTCCTCCCGGAATTTCTGCAGATCCTTCACCATGTCCAGAAAAGACGGAGCCGGCTTTTTGATGCCCAGCCCCAGAAGGTGGAATTCTCCGCCGGAAGACCAGCCGTCTTTTCCCGGCTCCTGCTCAATTTCAACCTCAATGCCGGGCACAAAATGGATACCCAGCTTCTCCGCCTCGTCTCTTCCTTCCTGTAATCCATCAATGGTATCATGATCCGTCAGGGCAATGGCACTGAGACCCTGTCCGGAGGCTTCCCGGATCAGGCGCCGGGGGCTGCAGGAGCCGTCGCTGGCGGTAGAATGGGTATGCAGATCTATCATTTCGATGCAGTGTAGCAGAAAAGATTAAGTTTTGAAAGAAAAGTACCGACAAAGGCTCAAAAATTTGCCTTTTTTTGCCGACAATAAGTTACAAATGGGTTCCGGATCGTTGACTGTCCGGGCTGACGATTATAAAATAGGAAGATAGGATGCCTGTTGCTCAGGGAGGGAGCGGGGTGTTCTTGTTGAAGGACGGCCCTGAATTGTTTGAGTATTCCTTAAAAAATGGTCTCATTGTCAGTAAAGGGCAAAAGCCGCATAGCGCCGGTTTGACCGTAAAGGGAAAAATCATCGGCTCTTCGGGAGCTGCCGTATCCCTTGACCTCAAGGGCGCCTCGGTGGTGTATCCTGCGCTGATCAATACCCACGATCATCTCCAGGGGAATTACCGGCCTCCGGTCGGCCCAAAACCGGGAAGTTTCTATCTTACCTGGCTCCCCTGGGATAATGACCTCAAGGCTTCCGATACTTTTAAGGAACGTTCCCAACTCAGCCGTGAGGATCTCTACAATCTTTCAGGCTATAAGTGCCTTTTTTCCGGTGTAGCCACGGTAAACGATCACTTTCCCCAGAAGTTCAACAGGGAAATTCTCCCTACCCTTCCCATTCGGGCGATTCTTGAATACGGGCTTGCCCATGAAACGAGTTCCTATGATCTTAAATGGGGGGATGGTGTCGAAACAGAGCATAAGCGGGCGGTAAAAAACAAATGGCCTTTTATCACGCATCTTTGCGAAGGTTTTGATGAAGAATCCATGGGAGGTGTGGAACATCTGGAGAAGCTCAAGATCCTGGATAGCCACTGCCTCTTTATTCATTGCATCGGTTTTAGCGATAAGGACATTGAAAAGGTGGCGAAGGCCGGGGCCAGCGTCTCATGGTGCGGTTTTTCCAATATGTTCATGTTCAATGTTACCTGCAAGATCCGCAAGATGCTCAAGGCCGCTGTCAATCTCACCATTGGAACCGATTCTTCCGCTACCGGTTCCGCCAATCTTCTTGCGGAGATGAAATATGACCGGGATCTGTACCGCAGACTCTACGGAGAGGATCTTTCCGCCCAAACCATGTTCGAAATGGTTACCGCCAATGCCGCCAGGGCCTTCTGGATGCAGGACAGGACAGGTGTATTGGAAAAAGGCAAATTGGCGGATATACTGGTGGTGAAAGGTAAGCATGACGACCCTTACGAAAATCTGCTGTGTTCTTCGATGGAGGACATAGAGCTATTGACCCTGGAGGGCGTTCCCGTTTATGGGGAATTTCGTTTCCTGGATCTTTTTGGTTCTTCCCTGCAGAAAGGGGAATTGCCGGAAGGCTATACCGCGATCAAGGTCGGCGGGAGGCAGATGTTTGTGAAGGGCGATCCTGCGGGTCTTTACCGGGAAGCCCGGTGTAAGATAGGCTTTAAGAAGGTGCTTGATTATCTGCCCTTCGAGCCCGACTGATTCGATTAGTTATAGAGGAAAAAAAGAAGGCCATGCCCAAACCACTTCAATACCGTTCCGGTTCTATCATCTATATGCGGGGTGATCCTGCGGATAAGGTGTTTATCCTTCAGTCCGGAAAGGTAAATTTGATCTATCAGGATATAGAAACAGGGTCTGATCTCCATGATCTTGTTCAGCCCGGGGAATTCTTTGGTGTCAAATCCGCCCTGGGCCGTTATCCCCGTGAAGAAGACGCGGCGGCCATTCAGGATGCGGTGATTATGGCCTTTACCGTTCAGGAATTTGAAGCCCTGGCTATGGCAAACACCCGCATCATCATGAAAATGCTCAAGGTTTTTTCCAACCAGATGCGGCGTATCCACAAGCAGGTTTCAAGCCTCATGGAGAAGGAAGAACTCGATCCCGATGTGGGGCTTTTCAATGTAGGTGAGTATTACCTCAAAGGCAAACGTTTTTCCCAGGCCCGTTATGTGTTTAGCCGGTACCTGACCTACTACCCGTCAGGGAAGAATGCCGCCCAGGCCGCAAAATATCTGGAAGCCGCCGAAACTTCCCTGTCTCACATGGGCACCGTGAGGTCTCCCGGAGGGGGAGAAGCGGGCATGTTCTCCCGGCCCCAGACTCAGTCCGCTCCGGCTGCGGCAGATGCCGGTTCGGGCCAGGAGCTTTCCACCGCGGCCAAAAGTTACTACGACGCGATAAGCTTTATCTCCCAGGAAAAATATCAGCAGGCGTATCTTTTCTTTAAGCGTATCGTTGACGCAAACGAGGAGGCTGAATATGTGGCCAAAAGCAGTTACGAAATCGGCCGCTGCCTGTTCCTCCTCAATAAATTCGATGACTGCATCAGATATTATACCATCATGCTCACCAAGTACCCCAAACATCCGGATATCCGGGATGCGATTTTCTTTATCGGGCAATCCTACGAGCGGAAGGGGCAGAAGGACCAGGCGGGGGCCTTCTATAAAAAGATACTGTCCATGCCCGCGGATGACGACGACGGTACGACGATAAAGGCAAAACGGGCTCTCAAGGCCCTGGAAGGAGCGTAAGATGGCTATGGATCTTGCAGCCTTTGGACGTTTTGCCCGGTCATTTCAGGCTGGGGAGATGATCTTTAGCGAATTTGAGCCCGGAGATACCTTTTACCTTATACAGTCGGGCCGGGTGGAACTGGTAAAGATCATCGGGGACATTGAAAAGACCCTGGATATTTTGCAGCCTTCGGAAATGTTCGGCGAAATGGCGATTCTGGAAAATTCCCCCCGTTCCGCCACGGCTATTGCCCTGGACGCGGTAAAAGTGCTGGAATTCAACAGCCAGAATTTTGAAATACTGCTCCTGGGCAATCCCCAGATAGCCTTAAAACTGCTGCGGATGTTTGCCAAACGGATCTACGATTCCAAGCGGCGTTTCATGATCCTTACCCTGGAAGAACCGCAGGCCAAGGTTGCCGATGTCTTCCTCATGCTGGATGAAGCCCAGCCCAATATTGACAAGACCACGGAGCGCCGGGAGTTCAGTACTACCGTTGATGATATTGCCCACTGGGCCGGCATGAGCGTCAAGGATACCAACGAAACCCTGCGCCAGTTTGTTGCCCAGCAGCGGATGGAGATGTATCCCGACAAGATTGCCGTCAAGAATATCAACGATTTCCTCCGGTTCGTTAATTCCCGCAGACGGAAATAAAATCCCATAATTTAAGGAAATTATCATGAAGAAAACCGTAAAAACCCTGATCCTGTTCCCGGCCTTGCTGCTGTTCTTTGCCTGTCAAAGCGCCCCTTCAAGCGGTGGAGCCGCAGTCCGCGACGACGGCTATCCCGAAGACAGCACCACCAAAGGCAGAAAGCTGGCGGTTCAGTATGTTGCCTACATGCTGGAAAACAACGCAAATCTGGAATTTGTCAGCGGCGTCTTCCCCAATGCCGTATATCCTGCCGAATTGACCAGGCTGATGAGCCGGGTAGAGATGGCGCGGCTTTCCGGTGAGGCGCAGGAAGACTTTGAATTCACAGATTCCCTCCGTTCCGAGATAAACGCCCGGTATCCCAATAAATGGAACATGCCGGTAAAAGAACTGGTTGACTGGTATTCCAGCCTCTTCTCCATGTATTACGATCTGCTTGAAAAAGCGGGGAAGTAGACAGGGTCTATACATAGGTAACAACGGCGGTATACCCCAATATCCTGTTTTTCCTTGCACATAAGCGCGTCCTGATGTTAGAATAATGCAGACTGTTGTCCCTGGAGAACAGTATCACGTATCAGGAGGCAGAATATGAAACGTATCGTCTTAGGAGCGGCCCTGCTGGCCTTAGTAGTGGCCTTGGCCGGAGCCGGCGGCAGGAGTGCCGGCGCCGGTTCGGGAGTAACTCTGGTGTACTGGTCCATGTGGAACGAGGCGGAACCCCAGGGTCAGGTAATTGCCAGGGCCGCGGAAGCCTTTACCAAGGATACGGGCATTAAGGTTGATATCAACTTTAACGGCCGGGATATCCGCAAGACTCTGCAGCCCGCGCTTGATGCCGGGGAAGTCATCGATCTTTTTGACGAAGACATTGAACGGGTTGCCAACGCCTGGGGAAACTACCTGCTGCCCCTGGACGCCTATGTTTCCCGGTCGTACCCGACTACCGGCGGCCAGCCCTTCGGCAGCGTGGTCAACAAAACCCTGCTGGACCTTGCCCGGCAGCTCGGCGGCGGTACGGTCAAGAACAGTCCCTACCAGCCTTCCACCTTTGTGACCATGTATAACAAAGACCTGTTCCAGCGGGCGGGTATTACCGCCGTTCCCAAGACCTGGAATGAGATGCTGGACGCCTGCGCAAAACTCAAAGCCATCGGCGTGGCGGGCATCACCGTGGACGACGCGTACATGGCCTGCCTTTTCGGCTATACTATTGACCGCCTTGTCGGTATGGACGCCACCCTGGCTATGGTAAAAAACAACGACTTTTCAGGCCCTCAGACCCTTGAATTCGGCCGCATCTGGGAAAACATGGCGAAAAACGGGTACATCAGCGCCAGGGCGGCGTCAAACATCTACCCTGCGGGACAGGTTGAAGAAATCGCCCCCGGACGGGTCGCCATGTACCTCAACGGCACCTGGCTTCCCAATGAGATCAAGGGAAACGCCCCCAACATGAATTGGGGCAGCTTTGCCTGGCCCGCCATAGGGCCCAACGGCGACGGCACCGGCGCGAACAACTTCGGTTCCCAGAGTTTTGGGGTGAACAAAAACACCAAACACCCGGAAGAAGCCTTCCGTTTCATCGTCTGGCTTACCACCGGTGAATGGGACGCTGCCCTGGCAACCGAAAGCATCGGTATCCCCATGGGTAACGCCTCCCGGTGGCCGGCCGCCCTGGCCGACGCCCAGGCGGTGGTGAACGCCACTACCAAACGGCTTCCCTGGGCGGTGGGGATGGAAGACAACCCCGACATCAACGCGAAGATCAAAGAGAATTTCGCGCGCCTGGTGGCGGGTAATCTTACCGCCGAGCAATTCGCCGCGAACATGGCCCGGTAAGGGGCGTCCCCGGGAACAAAATATCAGGAAAGGAGGGCGCATGCTGAAACCCAATAAACCGGTTATTATCACGTTTCTTGCTCCGGCGGTAATCTGTTATGTACTGGTTTTTCTGTACCCCACCCTCCGAACCCTGGTGATGAGTTTTTTCAAAGTGGAAAGCGTGTCGGACCCGGTATCAAAATGGGCCTTTACCGGGTTCGGCAATTATTTCAAGCTGTTTACCACCCCCATCTTCCGCCAGTCCCTGAAAAACATCGGCAGAATCTGGTTTGCCGGAGGCTGCGGTGTGATGTTCCTGGCCCTGCTCTTTGCGGTGATTCTGACCAACAATCCCGGCGCACGGCAATCCACGGTTAAGTTTTTCCGCAGCGCCATCTACCTCCCCAACGTGGTCAGCGCCGTTGCCATGGGGACCATGTGGATCAACTATGTGTATAATTCCGATTACGGTCTGCTTCACAACGTCCTTGCCTTTCTTAAACTGGAAGGGGCAAGCCGGACCCTCTGGACCGCGCCGGGCAACCTGTTTTGGAGCATGCTCGCCGCCTACTGCTTCGGTATGGTCGGGTACCACATGCTTATCTTTATGAGCGGCATAGAGCAGGTTCCCCGGGATTACTACGAAGCCGCCTACCTTGCCGGGGCCAACGGATTACAGCGTTTTATCTATGTAACTATCCCCAACATACGGGGGGTTATCCGTACCAATATCGTTATGTGGACCGTATTCACCGTTGGGTTCTTCGTGTGGGGCCAGCTTTTTAGTCCGGTAAATCTTTCCAACGATACGGTGGCCCCCATGAACTATATGTACGAGTTAGTCTTTGGCTCTTCGTCCGTCACCGCAACAGCCCGGGATTCCGGTGCGGGAGCGGCCATAGGGGTGATCCTCGCCCTGATCGTGGTGGCGGTGTTTTTCGCGACCAGCCTTATCGTCAAAAATGATGACGCGGAACTCTAGAAACCGGCGGCATAGGAGGCCCGTATGGCGGTAAAAAGACGTTTTTCTTTGGTTGCGGGATACGCCCTGCTGAGCCTGTGGGTTATCTTTACCTTTGTACTCATCGGCTGGGTTTTTTTCGCGTCCCTGTCAACATCGCCGGAAATATTTTCCAATCACATGTTCGCCTTTCAAAGCGGCCTTCATTTTGAAAATTACGTTAAAGCCTGGACCACCCAGCGGGTGTCGGTCTTTTTTATGAATTCCCTGCTCTACACGGTAGTGTCCTGCACGGCCATCATTTTGATTTCCTCTCCGGCGGCTTATGTCCTTTCCCGCTACAATTTCCCCGGTCACGGCTTTATCCAGAGCATGTTCGCCGCCGCCCTGGGCATCCCGGTCATCATGATCATCATGCCCCTGTTCGGCCTCGTGTCCATGATGCGGCTCACCAACAACCGCTGGGTGCTGATGTTCCTCTACACCGCAATGAACGTCCCCTTCGGCATCTTCTTCCTGCTGGCCTTCTTCAAAAACCTGTCCTTTACCTACGAGGAAGCCGCGGCTATAGACGGCTGCTCCCCCTTTTGGACCTTCTGGCGAATCATGTTCCCCCTGGTTCAGCCCGGCATTATCACCGTCACCATCTTTAACTTCATCACCATCTGGAACGAATACTTCATGTCCCTCATCTTTGCTAACCGCTCCGCCGTGCGCCCGGTAGCGGTGGGCCTCTACAGCATGATCCAGTCCATGCGGTACACCGGCGACTGGAGCGGTATGTTTGCCAGCGTGGTCATCGTTTTCCTGCCCACCTTCGTGCTCTATATCCTGCTCTCGGAAAAAATCATCAAAGGCGTTACCGCGGGTGCGATTAAAGGCTAGTGTTCGTACACGATTGTAACAGTGGATGCATGAAGAATTTTATAAACCACCAAGTCAAAGAAGTCGAATAAGTTTTTATATGAATAGTATTCAACACTACAAAAACCAATTGGGGCGTTCCCGTCCCCGGCTATTGTTCAATAATGGTGTAATAGTTTGTTATTGGCCTAAAATTAGTCGCGGGATACCATTCGGAACGATAATCAAACCGCGCTTCTGTTACCCAGGGCATTAACGAAACATTTATTTTAATATTTTCAATATATTTTTTCATATTATCCTCCGTAATTCGTTATAATACAAGATTTTTTTCATTCTGTCAACATATATTTTGGGAGTGAACATAACGGTTTCAGCTGTTTACGACGGTTTGACGGCCCGAATAAGGAAATGCGCAGGATTTCCAGAGCCGCCAAAGGCGGCGGAGCATAATACAGGCCTGGTATGCGCAGTGCCCCGTACTTTAATTTTATTATGTATAGCGTAAAAGTATTATACATGTCGACAGCAATATGCTAATCGGAGTTATTATACAAAATAATATTTTTTTCCATTTGTAATCAATTTTATGAAACAAGCCGTTCACCCATAATGGAATTCCAAATATTATTAATAATAGCACTTCATTATTATTAACAATATTACGCATAAAAAATTCATTTCCAGATAATTTTATAGTCCAATAGTATTTAGACGATATATTGTATATAAAACTATATAAATAAAATAACGATCCCAACAATGAGGGTATTAAATATAATATTTTTGAAAATATATTATTTCTATTTACCGGTTTTAAAATGAAAGATACTATTCCAATAAAACATTTAAGGATTGAATAAAAATATATTATTTCTGGAATTTCGTAAAAAAGATATTCGTTATATAATATTCCCCTCCAAGAGAATAATACTATTGGTATTGGTATAAAGCAAAATAATATCATAATTATTAAATCAAATAATAGAAAATAATTAACAAATTTTCTTAACATATGTTTTCCCTTTTATCCATGATAATTAGAGCCTGTCCATAATGTAGACACATTATGGACTCGGATCGCAGATCCGCGACTTCCTTGAAATTCACATTTTGCGTACCGTTTTGGTACAAAACGGAAGCAAATGCAAGGCCTGTCCGCAAAGTAACCGTCTTTGTGTACAGACACTAATTATATTTGGTTACGGTATTTTTGTCAATAAATTTTTATAAATATTTTAGGGGCATTGCGCCTAACGGTTTCGGCTGTATATGACGTTTTTTGCAAGCCCGAATAAGGAAATGCGTAGGATTTCCAGGGCGGACAAAATGTGCCGGAGCAATGGTGCGGGAGTGGAGCGTAGCGGAACGACCTAGGCGAACAGAACCCTGGAGCACCCAACGGGCGCGGAACGCATACAGACCTGTTAAATGTCGTTTGCCTTTTCCAATAGTTTTTATTTTTTCTCATAATCATATATAACATCGGTTTTTTTCTCAATTTCTAAGCCCATAATTTTTCCCCACAGTTCCTTAATGGATGGATTGTATTCTCCCGAAGTATCAATATGGAACGTAGGTGCATCTAATTGAGGCTCTTCGTAAGGGACTACATTCGACTCAATAATTCCCTTCCTGGCCATGTCAACTCCTTTATCTCCATGGAAGTATTCCCTCAGTGGATTTTCCAATCCTCTATTTATAAACCTTTCAACAGCAAGCCTGTCATCTATCTTGCAAATTAACAAATATATCCGTACTTTTTCCATGAAGCGTTCAAGCATATCCGACCATAACTTATGCTGGAATGCCGCCTCGGCAATTACGGATACATTGTTGCTAACCAACCCCATAAGGGTATCAAAGAAAAGTTCAGTTACAATTTTATTAGTTTCCGGCGGTAGTTCCGTGTGCTTTTTTCCGAATGTATGTACATATCCTTCCTTGATTTGATCCCGGCTAATTACGGGCATAAAAATTTCACTGCCAAGTGTTTTAGCAAATGTTGTTTTTCCAGAACCAGGTCTTCCAGTGACTACCAATAAGTAAGGCTTAAGATTCATTCCAACCCCCTATTCATATTATCGGCTATCTGTTGCCAAAGAATATGATACCGATGAGTATTAACGCTATGCCGAAAAGTTTTGGGTTGTTGAAGTACCGGGGTTCGCGGACTGGCTTGGGCGGCGGCGGACAAAACCGTTTTCCGAATTTGCCGCCGGTTGATCCGCCTGACGGGTTCAGGGACAGATAACCCGAAGTCCCAGATCGTTGCTCCGCCGATAGGGGGCGCTGGAATTTCGGTAGGAAACGGTACTGTCGGAGGGGCCTGTGTTCCAGCCCCCGCCGCGATAACAACGGCGTTTGTTTTCATAGATATTGTAGCACCATTCCCATACATTCCCGGTCATATCCTTGAGCCCGATACTGTTTGCCGGTTTTTCCCCAA
>JAISCR010000156.1 GCA_031265435.1 Treponema sp. | reverse complement strand
ATGTCCCTGTCGTAAAGAAGATACGCGCCCACGCCGGTCCGGCGCGCCCACTTTGAAAGATGACGATGACGCTTTACCAGGCGGTTCGCGAACATTTCCGCCTGGGCAGCGGTTTTTGCCGAAACAGGAGAAGCGGAATATTCGGCTTTCGGGTTCTGCATTTACGGCAGTTTAAAAGTCAGAATCGCGGCAACCCGGTAGAATTCAAACCGTAAAGGATGCGCCCTGTCGAGGCTCCGGTTTTGATAAAACGTATCGGAATCGGAACCGGTGTAGTTCCGAACAGTCCTCCATTGGGGAATCAGGACGGCGCCGATCCGGTCGGTAACGGTAAAGTTAAAAACCGCCGAAAAGGTCCAGCGGACAAGATCATCGCCCCAACTGTCCCGGCCCGGGGTATCGTAAAGGAACTTGTCCATTTCCACGAGGACCGCCGCCATGTTGAAAAAAAATGGCATCTGATATCCAGCAAGAAAGTTGCCGTAGTAGTTAAAGCCGTTTCTGTTTTCTCCCCCATCATTTTCAAAAAACCAGGAATCGCTTTTGGAAGCGGCGCTATAACCCTTATAGTTGATTTCGTGATAGGATCTGAACACAACGTGGTTCCAGTCTCCGGGAAAAACCGCCGCCATGTCAAACTGGAGCGCCCCGCCGAAATGGGCTTTCCACTGAACGCCGTCAAAAGCGGAACCTGTCGTTTCCGCTTTTCCGCCGGCGCCGGACCGGTTGATTCCGATACCGTAAAGATCGCTGCCGAAAAGCGTTATGTTCCATCCCGTTCCTATTCTGAACCCGGCGGCGACCTGTAAAAAGGCGATGGGGGTCAGTATCCCTTCGACGATGCCGTTTGCTGAAACCGGGGATACTTCGGCGGTAAGGGTCGTCCTGAAGTTGTTATCCGCCGTTAAAACGCTCCCGCCCCTGAGAAACGGGAATGTAAAACCCTGGACAAAGCCGATTTTTACCCCTGGAAGGCTGGAAAGGGCCAGGTTAACCGCCCTGTCCGAACCGATTCCCACCGCGGGTTCTCCGCTGGATTCTCTTTCAAGAGAATCCAGTTCAAAAGAATCCGCCGAAGCCCGAAAGGGGACGGCGAGAGCCGAAAAAACCAGAGGAAAAAGACATATTGCGGCAGGCAGATTCATCATTTAGTATTGTACTCAAAATCCCACATAGCGTAAACAAGGTGGACGGAATATGAGCGAAAAAGCGGTTTTTCTTGATATTGACGGTACGATTATTACCGGCGACCAGGAAGGACCTTTCCCCGACGACATCCGGGGGATTGAAACGGCCCGGCTCGCGGGGCACCGTTTTTTTATCTGTACCGGCCGGGGCTTTGGCCATACTCCGGAACCGTTGAGGGACGCGCCGTGGATTGACGGCATTGTCGCCGGCGGCGGGGTTCACGTGATCCTGGACGGCAGGACCCTGTACCAGAAATCGGCGCCCGTGAAAGCGCTCTGCGAAATAAGCGCTTTATTTCTGGCAAAAGGAAAGCAGTGTACCTTTCAGGGCGACAAGGCTGTTTTCGGCATCAACAAAAACGGCAAAATCCCGATACTGAGCGGGGACGATTTTGCCAAAAAGTACAGTGACGCCCATATCGCGATGATGACGGTGGACAAAACCATTGACGGTGAAACCAGGGCCGCGCTGGAACGGTATTTTTCCATTTATCCGCAGATTCCCCATTTTGACTGCCTTGTCAAAGGTGAAGGCAAGGCAAAAGGCATGAAGATACTGCTTGACGCCGCCGGAATACGCCGGGAAGACAGCGTCGCCATCGGCGACAGCGCCAACGACCTTGACATGATACGCTATGCCGGCATCGGCATAGCCGTAGGAAACGCCTGCGACGAGCTGAAGGCGGCGGCGGACTGGATCAGCGCTCCCTGCGGAGAAGGGGGCATCGTCCGGGCGCTGGAACATCTGGGGCTTGTTCCGGCCGCGGGGCATGGCGGACCCTTCACCGGCCCGCAGGGGAACATCACTCTACCGTAACGCTTTTTGCCAGACAGAACCGGCGCGGCCTGGCCGGCGCCGATGTGTCCGGTAATTCCACACATGCCTTTATGGTAAATGGTTTTACACTTACGGCAGCCCCAAACCCGTTACAAAAAGTCTTCTATATGGCCTTAAGGGAATGTATATCCCTGACTATGCTCTCTCCCAGAGATCTGAGATCCGCCGATCCGTCTCTGATTTTGACAATCACTTTGTTTATTTCTCCCAGGGAACTTATAACCTGGTTTCCGCCACCGCTTTGAGCATCCATAGCTTCCTTTATGCTTGCCGCCTCGTCTTTTACCGCATTTACCAGGGACATGACGGAATCAAACTGGGCCTGGGCATTGCTTGAAGATTCCTGGGAACTATCAATCAGATCTTTGATGTTTTTAAGGTTCTCGGAAATTTCCCTGGCCTGACGGCCCGAATTGTCCGCCAGCTTCCGGATCTCACCGGCGACTACCGCAAAACCCCTGCCTATCGTGTCCCCCGCGTGGGCCGCCTCAATAGCCGCGTTCATTCCCAGAATGTTGGTCTGATCCGCTATATTACCGATGGCCAGGCAAGACTGAATAAGGGAATCGGTTTGGAAAGAAACGCTGCCGATGAGATCTCCTATCCTGGTTATCCGTTTTTTGCCCTCTGTGGATGATTCATTCAGTTTGAGAACCGTGGCAGCGTTATGATCCAGCGTCGCATCTATGGAATGGATATTTTTCACCATTTCTTCTATAACGGAGGATGAAGAGAGCACATATTCCGTAGCGGAATTTATTTGCTCAAACAGGCTGTTTATCCCTTCCATGCTCTTGTTCATCTCCGAAAGGACATGGTTCAAAACCGTGTTCACCGTATCCTTCATTTTTTGTTCATTACTCAGATTTTTTTCAAATTCAACATAGTATTGACAGTTTTCCCGTTTGTTAAGTCCGTTGATAATGGCCACCGCCATCTGCTCGCAGCTCCGGTATCCGCAGGCGGAGCAGTTACGGATATCGCCCGCCTCGGTTTTGTGCATGGACACAAAGACTGCGGTAATTTCCGCCTGGGAAGGGGCTTTAACCCATTCCTTAAAAACCGTGGAGCGATCAACATAGGAGCGGGTATAAAGCCCTTCTTCCCAATAGGCGTTAAGGATCTTTTCGATCTTGTTTTTGCCGAACAGCTTCGCCAGCCCCTTGGGCCGATATCTGTTCCGTACCTCCCGGGCCCGTTTTTCTACCAGATATTCAACATCGTCCAAATTTTTTCCCCGGTTTCCCGTCCCCGCGCCTCCGTTGCAGCCCATGTGGCAGTTGAGACAATCGATAAGCGGATACACCGGAGCGTTTCCTGTTTCGATAGATTTGGAAAGATGGGCAAAATAATGATAGACTTCGGGACAACCTTCGATTTTACGGGTATGGGCGGTTACTTCGCTGTCATAACGTCCTACGGTACGCATGAGTCCGCCGGGGCTGGAAAAAAGCACCGCCCGTTCCGCCGGTGGGTTGTCATAATCCTTTTCGGGATAATTGGAAATCTTGTCCCCCTTGCTGTCCAGATACTGTTGTATCGAATTAAAGGTAACATTGTAATCTCCCAGACCGCAGGCGTCGAATTCCCGCCTCTTGGCATAACAGGGGGATATGGCCGTGATTTTACAGTTTTTGTACTCAGGATAATACCGCCGGATCATCTTCATAAGATGCAGCATAGGACTGTCCGCAGGGGCCAGATAAGGGATGAGATCGGGCCGGTACATCTCAATAAACGTGACCAAAGCGGGACAGGGTTGAGATATGACTGTAGAGGGTTTCTTTTTTTCCATGTAATTGATATAAGACTTTATGGTTAATTCCGCCCCAAAGCTGACGTCGAATACTCCCTTAACTCCCAGGGATTTAAGAAAACCGTTGAGGTTAAGATATTTCCCGTCAAAACTGGCGGCCACCGCAGGGGCAACAATGGCAATAACGCCGGCCCCGTTTTTTAGATCCTCCATAAAACTTGCAAAATCATCCAGGCCGATTCGGGCATGATGAGGACACCCGCTGATACATTCCCCACACCCGATGCAAAGATCGCTGTGATGGTCCACGGTGTTCCCGGCCCCGTTGTTGCACATTTTGACGGGACAGACCATGATGCAGCGATGGCAATTAACACACTTATCTTCCAGGACGCGAATAACAGGGCGTAAACTCTTTGTTTCCATTTGAACTTTCTCCTTGAATACACCTTACTTACTTTGGTCTTAATCTATCCTATACCCGGCACTCTCTTTTTTCGCCGAATTTTCACGTTGTTTTATTCTGATTCTCATAGTCAAGCAGCATCATTCTACCATATTTAATACGGAAAGAGGACAGCCATTACATTTGTGATTATTTTTGTTATTCC
>JAISCR010000135.1 GCA_031265435.1 Treponema sp. | reverse complement strand
AAACCATCGGCAGCGGCACGGCAACGGCTGTCATTGAGGGCGGCAAAACAACCGCCCTTCAAATACCCGTCAACATCGACACAAGGGGCAACGATATAATACGGTTTGGCATAACAAGCCCCGTATCCTCCGAAGGCGTAATTGTTCCCAATTCAACCATGATAGATGTTTCCGTCCCCTTCGGGACAAACCTTACCGGCATGGATTTTACGGCAGCCCATACCTGAGCCTCCGTAAGCCCCGCGCCGGGGACGCCGCTTGATTTCAACTCCCCGCGGACATTCACGGTAACGGCGGAAAACGGGCAGGCGAAAAATTATACGGTTACGGTGAATCTTTCCCCGCCGCCCGCTCCCGGCAACGGTACGGCGGTATGGCCCCAGGCCGCGACATGGCAAAACTACGGCCTTTCTTCGGGGCTAACCCAGCCCCCCGGAACCACAATCTACACCGCCGTTGTTTCGTCGGGGGCGCTGCTTGTGTATCTCCAGAACGCCGATACAACGGCCTTCGATAATCTGGCCGGCCAATTTACGGTACTCGACGGTATTCCCGCGGCCTCAAACGAATCCGGCTACAGCATCTATGAACTTGCCTACGTGTATTCAGGCGCGAACTTTACCCTCACCATGACCCACGGAAGCGGAATGTTAATACTGTCCATAGAACCCGATGACCCCGGCGGCTTTGTTGTCTGGCCCGATAACAGCCGGTGGACGGTCTTTGACCTTTCAGGCTTAACCCAGCCCGCTGGGACTACGGTAGACGATGTAACCGAAACCGGAAGCCCCGCCACCCTGTTGTCGGTAACGCTGAATAATATTAGTCATACGGCTTATGAAGATTTGTTGAGCCAGATCATCACCCGGCTGGGAAATCCTTACACTTCGACAGGCAGTTCCTCCACGCAAACCAGGGAAGATGTTTTTATGACGACAATGCCCGCGAATACACTCGTGGTAACGCTGGAAATGGATACTTCGTATGACGAAATAACTATCGCGGCCATTAAATATTAGTGGCTGACAGGCCTGTTGCGCTTAACAGAAGGATGAACGCAAAACGTGCCTGCCGCCGTTTGGAAACCCATGTGCAATCTGTACTTGAAGGAAACGGCCCGGACAGATAGAGTAAAGCCATGTTCCGTTACTGCCCTTCCTGCGCCTCTCAAAATATCCGTTTTGAGCGGGAAAAGGTGTTCCGTTGTCCCGACTGCGGCTTTACCTACTATCACAACATTGCCGCCGCTACCGGCTGCGTGATACAAGCCGGGGGGGAAGTCCTGTTTCTCGTCCGGGGCAAGGAGCCTGCAAAAGGCAGGCTGGATCTGCCGGGGGGCTTTGTGGATAGGGGTGAGGGGGCGCTGGAGGGTCTGCGCCGGGAACTGAGGGAAGAGATAGGCTGGGAGCCGCCCGGAGACGCAAAGCTTGAACTGTTTGCCAGTTTCCCCAATGTTTACCCCTACAAGGGCATCGTATACCAAACTTGTGATCTCTTTTTTACCGTGGAAGCGCCCGGATTAAGAGAAGAAGATTTCCGGCTGGAGCTTGCCGAGATCGAGGGTCTGCGTTTTGCGGACCCAAAAGAGATAAAAAGCGAAGAGCTGGCCTTTGATTCTACCCGGCGGGCGGTGGAGGCCTTTTTAAAGCGCCGCAGGTGAAGGTTCCCGGAATTCCTAATTCCTCTGGAGTTTTGTTACCAGATCCAGCAGCTCATCCGACTTGCTGCGAAGGGAGCGAAGCTCTTCATCAACCCCGTTGACCAGTTTTTCATTCTCCGAGGCAATACCGGAAACCTCATTCACCAGGGCGGTAACTTCGCCGGAGGAGGAGGACTGTTCATCAACAGATGCGGCGATGGACTGAACCTGCATCATGACGTCTTTTACGGTATTCTGGGCCTCCGTCAGGGATACTATGGTTTTTTCCGAAAGATCCGTTACCTGGGCAATGGAGCTGACCGCGGTATCCATGCTTGTTATGTTGATCTCCGCCAATTTCTGCATGTCCTTGATGCTGCCTTCCACTTCCTGGGCCGCGGACTTGGTTTTTTCCGCCAGGGCCCGCACTTCTCCTGCTACAACGGCAAAACCCTTGCCCGCTTCTCCCGCATGGGCGGCCTCTATCGAGGCATTCATTGCCAGAAGGTTGATCTGGGCGGCAATATCGGAGATAACCTTCATGATATTCCCGATAGAATTGGACTGTTCCCCCAGCTTGTGTACATTTTCCGTCAGGCTCTGGGTAATATTGTGCATATTTTCTATGGCCTTGCCCGATTCCCGTACCATGCCGACTGAGGCCTCCATCTTTTCGTTGGATATTCGGGACTGACCGGCCGCGGTTTCGGCACTTTGTGCAATGTGCAGCACCCCGGAACTCAGATGCTCTATGGACGCAAGAATGCCCCGGATCCTTTCGGCCTGGTTGAGGCTCCCGTCCTTTACGCCCGCAGAACTGCGTGAAATACTGCTAACTCCTTCCTCTACCTCATGGGAAACGGTTCCCACCTGACTTGCAACTTCCAGGATGGTAGCGCTGGCTTTCCGGGCTTCCTCCGCCTGGGAACGGGATTCCGTTTCCTTGATCTGGGCAGTATTGAGACTGGAACTAAGGCTCCGGGCCATATCCATAAAGGCCCGCTGAAGGTGAGAAATTTCATCTTTTCCGAAGGCGCTGAGACTGGTATCAAGATTTCCCGCGGCCAACTGCCGGGCCGCGCTGACAGTTTCCTTGAGAGGCTTGCTGATCGAACGCAGGATAAGTATGCAGAGCAGCAATATCAGAACAAGGAGAATTCCGACACCGAAAACTATGACAGCTATCCGGTGAGAAAGGCTTTTTGAGAGCTCTTCCCTCAGCTTCGCCTGATGCGCGTCAATGTTATCAACATAGATACCGGTAGAAATCCAGATATCCGTACCGGGAATGTACTCCACATAGGCGAGCTTGGGAGCGTCCTGCATGTTTCCGTTAGGTCCCGGTTTGGGGAAGGTAAAGGAAACAAAACCGCCGCCTTTCCGGGCGTTTTCATAGAGATCCCGTACATAGTAGATCCCGTTCTTGTCCGCCGTGTTGCCCAGATCTTCCCCTTCCCGCTGGGGCAGGGTGGGATGCATAAAGATAACCGTTCCTATATAGTGTCTGTCTATAAAGTCAAGATATAGACAAAGATCAAATGAGAAAGTATAAAGAGTTCATGAAACTATTTGAACCGTTAACCTTGAAGTTTGAACAGGCCAATTGGGCCAGG
>JAISCR010000016.1 GCA_031265435.1 Treponema sp. | reverse complement strand
GCATCGTATTCTTTGTCGATTTTCGCAAAACCGTTCTTGAGGTACCGCATACACTCATCATCAGGGTCGCCGTTTCCGATATTGGAATGGCAGTGTTTACACCGCACCGCGTCTTTACGGATTCTTTCTTTACAGTAAGGGCACCGCATCGTCATCCTCCTCTTTTTCGCCTTCATCCCCGGTATTTTTGAGCATGGCGGAATTTTCGCCGAAGATTTCAACATACCCTTTTTTGCCAATATCCAGCCTGAGCTTTCCGCTCGCGGTAATAATAACGGCATCGTCATTCCGCAGCTCCTCCGGGCTCTTGCCGGATTTCCTGAAATACACCGTCGCCTCAAAGGGTTCGTCATCCTCACCGGACGGAAGGCATACCGTTATCCCGGCTTTGGAATTCTCCGGGATTTTTGTCAGGGGGTTATACTCGTCAAACATAATGATCCTCCATATAAAATAAAACAAAAATAAACATCCCGGACGCGGGCCGCGATACGGCGGACATCCGGAATGGGGAAGTCAGGCGGCTTTCGCCAGGGGAACCAATACAGCGTAGGTTTCCCGTCCCGCATCCTTTTCTTCCAGCAGGATTATGGTTTTTTTGTCTTTGTGGACAGAGACGGTCCATTCCGTTTTCGGCAGGTCGTCAAGGTAGCGGATGTTCACCACCTCTCCGGTTTTTTCCACGAAATCGGAAAAGACAAGGGATATACCGGCGGCGAGGCCGCTGTTTTTGCTCATGCCGGTTTTCTCAAGGTTAAGGGTTCCCTTGCGGATCGGGTTTTCGGGAACGCACATTTTCCAGTTGGGAAAGTTAATCCCCTGTGCCGGCTCGCCAAACCTGATGCTGTCTTTCGACATGACCGGCTTGTAATCGCCCCTCGGTATCCTCATCCGTATCTCAGCGACATGGAGACGCAGGCCGTCACAAGCCACAAGACGGCTTCCGGTCCGGGTCCATTCCACATGAACGACCGCGGCGAAAGGATATTCAGGTCTGTTCGGGCGGGCTGCCTTGCAGACAAACCGCGCCCGCTCGAAATCCTCCGCGTTTACCGCGGTTCTTTTAATCTCAAACATAGGTACCTCCGTATACAATGCGAGGAAGCATACGCTTCCTCTTACTCGTCATCCTTAATAAGAGAAAGCACAATCTCCTGTTTGCCTTCCTTGCCGCCGCAAAGCGCCGCCCTGATTGAAAGAGCGGTTTCCCGGATAAGCGGCCCCTGGGTTACGGCGTAAGGAATCACGATTCCTTCTTCCGGCACTGTTTCACCGGGGGACCGATCCGATGGAACGAGGGAACCCTTCAGAAAGCCTAAAATATTATTCAGACGCTCGGAAAAAGAGACGCCCAATCCGGCAAGATATTCATTCGGCATAAGCGCGTTGCGCAGGGCTTCCGTAATTTTTACCGGATAGTTAATGCCCTGCCAATTAGCTATTGCGCTGACATCAACCGGCGAATGACTTGTTTCATCCAACATGAATAACCTCCTCTACATTGATAAGAAAAAACAGCCGGCGCTGCCGCGGAAAACTTCCGTGTGGCACCGGCCAGGAAAAATGAAAAGCGTTAACCGTTTAGGCGGCCTTTACCCCCTGCCGTTTCAGGAGTTCTTCGGCGATAAAATCCTTAAACTCCCCAAGCTCTTTGATTCCTTTTTCATCGAGGGTGGCGGAGGCGATGATGCTCCGCCCTTCGGCTTTTTCATCCTCGCTGAAGTAGCCGTTGCCCTCGTTGTCAAGGGCGGTAAAGAGCTTCCCGATTTCCTGTATCAGCCCGTCTCCCCGCAATTTAAAGGGATTGCTTTTGGGGGACGCCGGTTTCGCGACAGCGGGTTTTGTGTTCGCTACAGGTTTACTATCCGGTTTCACAGCCGTGTCAGCGGGTTTTACCACAGCGGGGGCAGGCAGGGCCTTGCCGTCCATAAGCCATTCGTACAGGGCCACCCCGAATTCCTCGCCGGGTTTGTCGATGGTTTCATCCTGATATTTCCCGGTACGGTCTTTAATCACCGCCGCCTGATGGTTCTGGTCAAGCTCAAGCAGCAGGTCAAACTCAAACTCAATGCCCTTGCCCTGCTCCGGTTTCAGGCCGATCCGTTCAGGCCGGTTCTTGCCGCCGTTCCCCTCTTTGACGACCCATTCCGTATTGCTCCGCATGGTAGCGATGATGTGGCCGGGGAAATTGAGAATCGCGTCAATAAACCGTTTCTGTTTGGGATTCACCTTTGCCCAGGGGGAGAAGGTGCTTTTACTGGAGCTTGACTGTGCGATACGGTCCACCTCGTCGGTAAGTTCCCGCCACGCATGGGAAAGACTGTCAATCACCACCACCTTGTAGCCCATTTCCTGGGCGGTTTTCAAAGAGGCAAGGTAGTGATCAATGGTCTTGCCCGCAAGGTTGTCAACCTTGAACTTAAAACGGTCGGCGTACTTCGAGGCGCTCCTCGCTTCCGTGTCAATCACGGCGTAGGGAACGCCCATTTTTTCGGCAATCCCTTTCGCCATCCGTAAGGCCGTCATGGTTTTACCGGAACCGGACGGGCCGAATAACGCGCACCTCAGCCAAAGCTGGGAACGCTCCGCGTCAACAAATGCCATAGGTTATAACCTCCTACAATAAGCCATGATCACGCCGCCGTCTTTTCCGTTTCGGCAGCAGCATTTTCACGGCAGAAATTACAGAAACCGGAACAGATACAGTAGTTCTGACATCTGACTGATTCGCCGGGGCGGTGTTCTATAAAATATCCCACTCCTAACTCTTGCGCCCTTGCATGGGCTTCCGATTCATTTTCGTAGAGCTTTACGGCCCGCTGTCTGCCTTCCTTCATTACGGCAAACTTGGAGGGCCGCTCCCAGCGTTCTTCCGGCGAGCATGGCGGTATCTCGTCGTCGGCTTTTTCGCAATTTTCGAGATACGCCGTTACCTTGTCCCGGATAAACGCGCTGATTTTGAAAAGCCCGGTTGAAGTAACCGGGAACTCATACACATACACCGGGGTCTGCGGGTACTGCCGGTCATACCGCGCCTCGGTCTTGCTGTGATCCTTGAGCAGGGCAATAAAACGGCAACAGCGCGCCGGAAACTTGTTGCGGGTTAAAAGCCACGCGTAAATCATTCCCTGCAAGCGCCATTCGGTAAAGTCGTTAAATTTTACCTTGTTGACCGACGCTGTTTTGTAATCGGAAATAACGCCGCTTTTCATGTCGTAATGGTCGATGCGTCCGGTCACGGTAATGCCGCCCACCTTATACGACATCTCCTGTTCGGTAAAATCATTTTCCCCTTCATGCTCAAGAAGGGAATGAACCGCCTGTCCCCATATCGCCCAGATGCGGTCCGCAACGTCATCCTGCAACTGGTCCCAATAGCGCTCGGTAAGGATGATTTGTTTTACCCCCTGCAATAAGGTGGTCGCGCTCATACACAGCGGCGCGTTGTGTTTTTCCGTGCTGACGGCTTTTACCAGCCCGTCCGGAAGATTAAGCTTGTTGGTTATTCTCATAACCGTGCCTCCTGAAAATAAAATCCCCACGTATGGGAAGTGATGCAAGACAGAACAGTGTTTTATAATCGTTGTCGATAAACCGAATCTGTTTTTTCTGTTCATCGGACATTACAAACCTCCGGGACAAAAATAAGGGGGCTCCCTGCGGAGCCCCCTGTGCGGTATCTAAAGGCAGTTTCCATGCTGCCGGAAAGCGGAGAGAAAAGGGTTAAGCGGCCAGTTCCAGAATGATTTCCTGCGCCTTGTCCATCACCTCATCGCCGTCCAGAAACGCCGCCATTTTGCTGTCGGCATAGGTGGCGGTCCGCCGTTTCGGTTCGGCGTTTGAACGGTAGTCGGCGATGGCATTGTAAACGCCCCATGCCGTGCCCTTGAAGTTTTGCAGATCGTCCTTCCGTTTAAGCAGGTTCTTGATGGTTTCCTTTACTTCGTCGTTGGAGTTTATCTGCCGCTTTGACATCTCCCTTGAAACGGGAAACAGCCTGTCCAGAACTTTGCCGATATGCGCCTTCTTCCCGGCCAGCATGGAGGCGAATGCCTCAAGGTCGTGGAAGTATTTGGAAGCCGCCCCCATCGTCTTTACCGCTTCGTCCTTCCGCTGTTCCATGATAGACAGGTGGCGGATTGATATTTTCCGCTTCGCCGTGTGAAGCGCCGCCGACAAAGTGTTGTTGCACACGACCCGGATGCCGGTCAAGAACACCTGCAAACAGGCCGAACCGTCGTGGGCGTTGGACAGGCACAGGTAGGGCTGGTATTCATCCCCCACAATCCGGCCTTTGGGCATATTGACCAGCATAAACACCCGCCGCCCGTTGAACAGGGAACCCGCCGTTTCGTAGGCGCATTTCACCCTGCCGTCCCCGATAAGATCATCCGCAAAGGCGAACACGTCCTTGTTCTGGGCCACACAGTACCGCTCCGAAACGATGCCCAGCGCTTCTTTAGTATCGCTCCGCACGTTGGCAACAAAGCCGGGTATGGGCTGCGCCCAGTTGTTTGCCGTGAACACCGGGGTCTGATCGACGGTCCAGGTCAGTCTCGCCGCCCTGATTGCTTCATCGGACGACAGTACCCCGTCCAGTACCGCGCCGATGCCGTGCCAGGGGACTTCCCCCCTGCCGGAAAACATAAAGTCATTTTCCAATAAGCCATGCATACATAGCCTCCGCCAATAATGTATTTGCGGTCTCCCGCTTTCAGATTGGCTATGCCAATCCTAATTCCTCAAAATCCTCAAGCTCGCTGACCAATCCGTCAAAATCCTCCGATTCTCCCAGCATATCGGCGATCATGTGGACGGCCATGCTGTCAATTCCCCTGTCGTCGGCAAGGGTGTTAAGGTAGTCGTCCCGGTCTTTATAGCCGTGGGTGGCATACCTTGCTTCGTTCTGTTCTGTCTTTGTCATGTTTGATTCCTCCTCGTTTTTGCCGTTTTCGGTTTCGTATCCGGCGCAATCATTTCCAGATCGTATTTTTCGTTCCGGATGAAAAACCGGCGCACATCTTCACCGATTGCGTTAAACTGTTTTACACTCTCGGTTTTATCGGTAAAGACAATGATTTCCCGCAGATTGGCAAAGACCTTCATGCGGACTTTGATTCGCTCCGCTTGTGGGAAAAGCGGATGTTCGGGCTTGGGTTTCAGGGATTTAAGTTCCTGTGCTTTCTTTCGCATATCCGCCCGGCTCAGCGTTCCGTTTTTCCGTTCTTCCAGCAGTTTGAGCCGGTCCTGTTCATTGGGGATGCCTTTGGTTTCAACAACATCCTCAATGGTTACGCCGGCGTAACCTATTGCTTCCCGCAAATCTTCATTGCGCTGAATCTCGTTTACGCCGACAAAGATTTTTTTGATATACCCTTCCGTCTTCCCCATTACTTCGGCAATCTGTTTTAAGGTCATGCCTTGTTCCCTCAACGAGGAGAGGGCGGTGAAAAGGTCTGTCTGCGACAAGTCTACCCGCTGGACATTTTCAACAAGCTGGATTACGGCAACGTTTTCCGCGTCCGATACAACGCACCGGATACGGTGAAACCTTTCAGGTTCCTTCCCGTAAAGCGTTTTGCAAGCCATATACCGGCGATGCCCTGTCTTGACGATATATCCGTCCTCCTCCCCGTAAACGGTAATGGGCTGTAAAAGCCCGTGCTGACGGATACTCGCCGCCAGTTCGTCAATCCCCGTGTAGTCTTTGCGGATATTTCCCTTTATGTAAATATCCCCGATGGGAATATCCCTGACGGTGAGCGCTGCCGATCGGTTGTCTCCCGTGACGGTCCGTTCCCGGACGTTCTTCAACATTTCCAGCTTCGCCATCACACCGCCCCTGTTATGCCGATTCCCAAAATGCTGTGTATAAGGTTTTTGATTTCCTCATAGCTCTTTTGGGTCTCCGCCCTGCCGTTAAGACGGTAGTTCTGTTTGTTGATATATTTCCTGAATACGCCGCTTCGGGATAAACAGTTCGGATTGATGAACGGTTTGAAGGTTTCGTCTTCCAGAAACAGATTGGTAATTTGGTTGCGATATGCGCCCTGGTTGTCCGTCAAGGGCTTTTCAAACTGGTTGAACACGATGTGGGTGTCGAGGTTTTCAAGTTCCAAATCGGCCAATTTCTCAAACTGATACTTTAACGCCTGGTAGCTGAAAATATCCTGCTGTATGGGAATTAGGAGAATGTCGCTTGCCGCAAGCACATTGCCGGTGATGTTGTCATAAGTGGGCGAGGTGTCGATAACGGTAAAGTCGTAGAACGTATCCTCTTGCAAAGACCGTTTCAGGCGTTTCAGGCTGTCGGTGTTGCGGAATTCGTTCAGGCGGACATCGCCGCATATCAGATCCAGGTTTTCCTTAATGCCGGTTACACAATTCCGTGCCTTCTCGCCCATAAAGAGATTGAAAACCGTTTTGCGGCTTCCCGATTCCAGGTGTTCGCTTTCGTTATAATAAAACGAAAGCGAATTGTTGCTTGCGTCCGCGTCGATAGCCAGACACCGGAAGCCGGATTTTACCAGGGCGTTGATAAAAAGAACGGACAGGATCGATTTTCCTGTGCCGCCTTTTATTGAATTAAAGGCGATTGTTTTCATTTGTATCTCCTGCTCTAAAATGGAAAAGCCGCCCCTGCGAACGGCTTATAAGCGGTATGCGACATGGCATTTCTCCTAAAAAGTGGGAACGAAAGCTTCCTCGTTCACTTCGCTTTCTTCCGTTTCCGCCTCCTTATCCGCCGCCGCTTCCGTTTGCCCGGAGAAGTCCGGCCTGAACTCGGCGTATTCCGCCACGATGATCACCCGCGATTGGGCCTTGCCTTCCCGATCCTGCCAGCGTTCCTGTTTCAGTCTCCC
>JAISCR010000114.1 GCA_031265435.1 Treponema sp. | reverse complement strand
CTAAAATATTTCACTGGTTTTTACAAACGCCGGGCCTTTTTTTATTTTTTTTTCCCCCCCCCCCCCCCCCCCCCCCATGGAGTTTGTCTCAAAGCAATAACGCATCTTCTTTAGACTTCACACCAAAATCTTTAAGCCTCACCCCAAAGGGGAACCTCCGCGTCTTTGAGGGGTTCCCCTTCATCATAAAAGGGAATCTCTTCACCCACGAGGGAACATTTTCACCCCAAAATAGCGTCCTTAACAAA
This sequence comes from Treponema sp., assembly GCA_031265435.1. Lineage (GTDB taxonomy): Bacteria > Spirochaetota > Spirochaetia > Treponematales > Breznakiellaceae > JAIRNJ01. Next base: position 10,507 of record JAISCR010000114.1, on the reverse strand, counting down.
GATGTTACCCGCTTAAGCGGTGAACATAAACATTTTGACGGCAGGAAAGACTGCAAGGAAATTTTCAACATGAAAAACAAGAGGTTTTTGTGTTTTGGAAGAACGCTCATCATCGGGATGGCGTTCGGTTTGGTTCTGGCGGGCTGCCCCACCGGTAATGACCCCATCGGTAATGACCCCGCCGGTAACGACCGCCCCGCCGTGGCGGTGGTTAGTATCGCGGCGATACCGGGCGTACCCGTCCCGGCGACCGGCGGAATTCCGGCAACGGGTATTACCCCAACGGCGCAGTACACCGGAACGGTGGCATGGGAAGGGAGTCCTGAAACCTTTGTCGACGATACGGTCTACACCGCCACCATCACCCTGACGGCGAAAGAGGGCTATACACTGGACGGCGTGAAGCAGGATTTCTTCACCGTTGAAGGGGCAGACTCAACTACTAACCCCCCAAACACCGGCACGGTAACGGCCGTATTCCCGCAGACCGCCCCGACAGGGAAACTGGCCGCGGCGTTATCCGCTGAGCTCAACGCTATCGCATCGGGAAGCGCGACTGTGGAGGGCGCCACGGTAACGCTCACGGACACCATTTCCATAGGGAGCGCAAGCGGTCTCACCGTGCCGGCGGGCGTTACGCTTGACGTAACGGCAGACAATGCGGTACTCAAGCTGGAGACCGGCGCGGCCTTGACCGTGAACGGCACGGTGATCTCGAAGGATCAGAGGGTCCGCCTGGAAGACAGCGCAGGTGAGAGGACCATCAACGGGAGCGGGACCATCCGGCTGAGAGGCCAGGGGCACCTTCTCAAGGTCGTGGGTGGCAGTACTAACAAGAAACTCACTCTTGACGGCGTCACGCTGGTTGGAGTGGCAAACAACAACAGGTCATTGGTAGACGTGCGTAATGGCGGTAGTGGAACCGGCCACTTTGTCATGAAAAGCGGCGCGATTACGGGTAACATCAACATCAACGGAGAGTCGGCTTTCGGCGGCGGCGTGTTGGTGGATGATGGCGGTACGTTCACCATGGAAGGCGGCACGATTTCCGGGAATACCGCAGAATCCACCAGCAGCAACAGCGACAACGGGGCTGAAGGCGGCGGCGTGTTTGTGGCGCATGGAACGTTCACCATGGAAGGCGGCACGATTTCCGGGAACACCGTAAAATCCAGCGTCGGCTACAGCGTCGGCGGCGGTGTGCGCGTCGGCGAAAACAGCGAGTTCACCATGCAGGGCGGCGCGATTTCCGGGAATAAAGCGGAAGGCGGCGGTTGGTCCGATGGCGGCGGTGTGGGCGTGTGGAATGGAACGTTCACCATGGAAGACGGCGCGATTTCCGGGAACACCGTAAAATCTCACGACGGCGGCGGCGGCGGCGTGAGTGTCAGCGAAAACAGCGAGTTCACCATGGAAGACGGCGCGATTTCCGGGAATACCGTAAACAACGTCAGCTACTGCAGCGGCGGCGGCGTGCGTGTCAGCGCAGACGGCGAGTTCATCATGCAAGGCGGAACGATTTCCGGGAATAAAGCGGAAGGCGGCGGTTGGTCCGAGGGCGGCGGCGTGAATGTCAGCGAAGACGGCAAATTCACCATGCAAGGCGGAACGATTTACGGCGCTACCGGCAACAACCTTGCCAACTCCGCGGGGGATAGTGGTGCGGCACTGTATGTGGATACAAACGCCATATCGGCGAAGTGGGGCGACGGCAGCAGTATTGTGCCCTTAGGCGACGGTACGAACGACACGCTGATTGCAAGTCCCTGAAGTAAGGGGTTTTAAGGCACAGGAACGGTAATCGCCCGCCGTTTAGAGTAACGCGGGGGGCGCCTAACACCAGGCGGGGTCACGCGCAAGCGCAAGACCCCGCAATTTTTTTGTAAAAAACATTGATCCCACGCCTCCCAGGAACCCGCTTGCGCGGGGGAGATCCGAAGTCTGCCCATAAAGCCGGTTCATCATGTGAATTTTTGCTTTTGATAAAGGTTGCGGGGCGTGCGGATGGGGCCCGTCCCTTCGATTTATGGCAACCCTTGAATTAAGGCTAAAACGGCTGACGGAAAATGGTTTTTAGTAGATACATAAAGGCGTTTATCCCAATAAAGCTGTTGTCCATCTGAGAAGGGATGGGTAAATCCGCAAGAGCCCCGCAGTATTTGCCAATAAAGGCAACATTCCCGATATTGAAGGCCGCTACCACATCACTTCGTATTCCAGAGGGGATTCCAGCACAAGAAGGTCGAGGAGGGGAATATCGAAGGAAGCACGGTTTCCGGAGAAGCTGCCGCCCTTGACCGAACGGATCGGGCCGGGAAAATCGATGGAGGCTTTAATCCGGCCCCGGCCTATTTCGGCGGCAATGTCTTTACCGTAAACCGAAGCGACAAGATCCAGGTATTCGGATGCGGAAACCGTTTCCCCGGTGGCGATGGGGGCCATGAGGACGGAAAGATAGTCGGTAATTTCGGGGGAGACCAGGGAGAGAATGCCGGGCCCTGTTTCCCGGCTCAGGCGGATGCCGAGACGGATGGCGTCTCCCTCGGGAGCGAGGCTGATAAAGCCCTTTCCCCCGCCGGGAGCCAGGAATTCGGCTATATTGGAGATCTCTACCGGGCCTTCAATGGCCGCCGGCGCCGAATTCCTGAAGGACGCCGACTTGACACCCGGCGCCCGTGACAAGCTTGCGCCGATAAGCGCCCCGTCCAGGATATTCGCCCGTGCCGAACCTTCCCCCAAAACGGCCGAAAGTCTGCCGATAAAGGCCTCCATCCGGGGCTGCAGGGCGGCTTTTACCGTAAAATCCCCTGAACCCCCGGCCGTCAGTGTCCCCGAAATGTCTCCCGAGCAGGAGGACAAAAGTCCGCCCAAAGCCAAAACCGCAAGAGGCAGAAGGCCGCCCGCCATGTATTTCATCTTTTTCATCATGTGCCTCCAACTATAAACCAATAACCGGACAAAAGGTAGCAGGCATCGAAACAGCTTTCGGCATCGGCCATTTTGTCTATTGCCAAAAACCGATCCCGCATATAAAATAGAAAACAAGAGCGATTGTTCCGAAACCATTGAGGTTTTGAACAGGCTCAAGACACTTTCAGAATTTCAGATTTTGGAAGGGGCCCGAATTTAATCACAAATTTATACTTATGGAGAAAATTATGGCAAATTCCACCGCGGGGGAAATTGATTTTCCCAGTGAACTCTCTTCATTTATTGATGAATGGAAAATAAAGCCCGGAAGCCTTATCATGATTCTGCACAAGACTCAGGAGGTTTTCGGCTTTATTTCCCGGCCCGCAGCCGAGAAGCTCTCCCTGCTCACCGGTATTCCCCTGGCGCGTATCTATGGGGTCATTACGTTTTACCACTTCTTCAAGACCACCAAACCCGGAAAACACAAGATCTCCGTGTGCCTTGGTACCGCCTGCTACCTCAAGGGAGGAGCCGATCTCATCGAAGAAGCCCGGTCTCTCCTCGGTATTGCCGAAGATCAGGTTACCGAAGACGGTCAATTCTCCATTGATCCGGTCCGCTGTGTCGGTTGCTGCGGCCTTGCGCCGGTGCTGACGGTAGGAAACGATACCTATGGCAAGCTCACCAAAGATATGCTTCCCGGGATCATCGCCAAATACCAGAATGTGTAAGTTCGCGGGCGGGGGATTTTGCGCGTGTTTCAAAGCCTGTTTAGGGTCTTGAAATGCACTTTACCTTAACGGATCTTGTGACCGACATTACCCAGAACGGGGCCGAGTCGGGAGCAACGCAGGTGGAACTGGAAGTCCGGGAAAGCCCCGGGCAGTTCCGCTTCAGCGTAAAAGATAACGGCAAGGGAATGACTGAAGAGGAGATGAAGAAGGCGCAGGACCCTTTTATTACCGACGGGATAAAGCATCCGCACCGGAAGGTGGGGCTGGGTATCCCTTTTTTGATTCAGACCGCGGAGCAAAGCGGAGGCGGCTGGGATATTCAAAGCCAAAAAGGGCAGGGGACGACGGTGAGCGCCTGGTTTGATCCGGGCAACGTGGATACGCCTCCCCTGGGGGATATTTCCGGCATGTTCAGAACCGTTCTGCTTTTTTCGGGCCCCGGCGAATTTATTATCCGGCGGCAGAGGCAGGGCGCGGAAGGGGAGGAACTGGGATACGAGGTCAAAAAGTCTGAATTGGCGGCGGCCCTGGGGGATCTTGAGGATACTCAATCCCTCATACTGCTGAATCAGTACCTGAGATCGCTGGAAGAAGATGAATGAGATGAGAGGACTATCCTGAAAGATTAAGAAAATTATAAAGCGTGAGGAGTTGAAAAAATGGGTATGACACTAGAGGAGCTGAGGAAGCTCCGGGAATCAAAAAAAACGGATCTCCAGAGACGGGATGCGGAAGGAAAGGAAATCCAGGTAATTGTCGGCATGGGAACCTGCGGGATCGCTGCCGGCGCCAAGGTAACCCTGGATGCCTTTATCAATGCCATGGATGAAAAGAAGCTGGTGGACAGCGTACTGGTTCGTCAGACCGGCTGTATGGGGCTCTGTCATTCCGAACCCACGGTTGAGGTCATTTCTCCCGGAATGCCCAGCGTGATCTACGGCAATGTAAATGCTGAAGTAGCCAGGGAAATTGTACAGAAGCATATTTTGGGCCATGAATTACTGGATAATCATATCCTTAACAGGCCTGCCGCCGACATCATGAAATAGGAGAAAAATATGGCCTTTAACCACTTTATCCTCTGCTGCGGAGGAACTGCCTGTGAATCCAACAAGGGAGACGAAATTTACAACTGTCTTCTTGAGGAAGCGGAGAAGCAGAATGTCAAGCAGGAGGTTCAAATCGTTAAAACCGGCTGTTTCGGTTTTTGCGAGCAGGGCCCCATCGTCAAGATACTTCCGGAAGAATCCTTCTATGTGGGAGTAAAACCCGAAGACGCCCGCGAGATCATCGCCGAGCAGATCATCAAAGGCCGGGAAGTCCCCCGGCTCCTCTACAGGGAAGAAAACGCCAAACACAAGGGAACCGCCGTCGAAGACATCCAGTTCTATCAGAAGCAGTTCCGGGTCGTGCTCCGCAACTGCGGTGTGATCGATCCTGAAAATATCGATGAATACATCGCCCGGGAAGGTTATTCGGGCCTTGAAAAAGTTCTTTTTACCTGGACTCCCGAACAGATCGTCGAAGAGGTAAAGATCTCCGGGCTCCGGGGCCGCGGCGGGGCCGGTTTCCCCACATGGCTCAAGTGGGATCTGGCCCGCAAGGCCCAGGGGGACATCAAATATGTCATCTGTAACGCCGACGAGGGAGACCCCGGCGCCTACATGGATCGTTCCACGATTGAAGGCGATCCCCATTCGGTCATCGAGGGAATGATTACCGCGGGCAAGGCAATCGGGGCCAACCAGGGTTTTGTCTACATCCGTGCCGAGTATCCTCTGGCGATTGAACGGCTCAAGATTGCGCTGGAACAGGCCAAACAGTACGGCCTTATCGGCAAGAATATTCTGGGTTCCGGTTTCGATTTTGATATTGAAATACGCCTGGGAGCCGGGGCCTTTGTCTGCGGCGAAGAGACGGCTCTTATCAAGTCTGTTGAAGGGAACCGCGGTATGCCTGTTCCCAAGCCCCCATTCCCCGCCAACAAGGGACTGTGGCAGCGGCCCACGATCATCAACAACGTGGAAACCCTGGCCAATATTCCCGTGATTACTTCCAAAGGCGGCGCGTGGCTTGCCCAAATCGGAACTGAAAAGTCTAAGGGAACGAAGGTCTTTGCCCTTACCGGCAAGATAAAGAATTCGGGCCTTGTGGAAGTTCCCATGGGAACCACCCTCCGGGAGATCATTTTCGAGATCGGCGGCGGCATCAAGGGCGGCAAGAAGTTCAAGGGTGTGCAGACCGGCGGCCCTTCGGGCGGTATTCTCACCGACAAGGTGCTTGATACCCCCATTGACTTTGAAAGCCTCACCGCCAACGGCTCCATGATGGGTTCAGGCGGTATGATCGTCATGGACGAGGACGACTGTGTGGTGGATGTGGCCCGTTTCTACATGGAGTTCTGTGTGGACGAGAGCTGCGGCAAGTGTTCTCCCTGCCGTATCGGTACTACCCAGATCCTCAATCTGCTGGAAAAAATTGCCAACGGCAACGGCGAAGAAAGCGATCTGGAAAAACTTGAGACCATCGGCAAGGCCATGTCCAAGGCAAGTCTCTGTCAATTGGGCATGACGGCTCCCAACCCCACGCTGTCTACGGTAAAAAATTTCCGGGAAGAATACCTGGAACACATCAATGACAAGATCTGCCGTTCAGGCAAGTGTAAGAAGCTTGTACGCTTCACGATTGATTCCGCAAAGTGTATCGGCTGCGGCGCATGCGCCAAGAAATGCCCGGCAAACTGTATCACCGCGGAGGATGCTTCCAAGTATCCGGACAAGAAACGGCCGCCTTACCATATCGATCAGGCTGCCTGTCTCAAGTGCGGTGAATGTTTCAAGACCTGTAAATTCGGCGCAATTTCCAAGAAATAAGCGGAGGAGTGAAAAACCATGGTTAACATAAAGATAAACGGCAAGCCTCTTCAGGTTGAAGATGATATGACGATCCTGGAAGCGGCAAAATTGGTGAATGTAAAGATTCCCACCCTCTGCTACAACCCGGATCTGCCTCCCTGGGCTTCCTGCGGTATCTGCATTGTGCGTACCGCCGGCCCCGGCTCTCCCCGTATGGCGCGGGCCTGTACCACCCAGGTGGCGGAGAACATGGATATCGTTACCCACGATCCGGAGATTATCGCTACCCGGCGCACGGTGCTGGAACTTATTCTCAGTAACCACCCGGCCGACTGTCTCCAGTGTCCCCGGAACGGGAATTGCGAGTTGCAGACTCTGGCTGCCGAATTCGGTATCCGGGAACTGCCTTTCAGGCATATTGCCAACGGGCTTCCCATAGACGACAGTAACCCTGCCATCGTGCTTAATCCGGAAAAGTGCATCCGCTGCGGCCGCTGCGTAAAGGTCTGTCAGGAGATGCAGAATGTCTGGGCCCTGGAATTCCTGGGCCGCGGTATCAAAGGCCGTATTGCCAGCGCCGCGGATACTCCCCTGGGGGAAAGTCCCTGTATCAAGTGCGGCCAGTGCGCCGCTCACTGCCCGGTCGGGGCCATCTACGAACGGGATGACACTCCCAAGGTCTGGAAGGCCCTGCTGGATCCCGAGACCCATGCCGTGGTGCAGATTGCTCCGGCAGTCCGGGTTGCCCTTGCGGAAGAATTCGGCCTGCCTCCCGGAACGGTCTTTACCAAAAAGATCTACGCGGCCCTGCGGCGTCTGGGATTCAAGACGGTCTTTGACACCAACTTCTCCGCGGATCTCACCATCATGGAAGAGGGCTCCGAACTGGTGAAGCGGCTCACCCAGGGCGGTGAGATTCCCCTTATCACAAGCTGCTGCCCTGCCTGGGTAGATTATATGGAGAAGTATTACAGCGACATGATTCCCAACTTCTCCACGGCAAAGAGTCCCCAGCAGATGATGGGCGCCATGATCAAGGCTTACTGGGCGGAAAAGGCCAATGTTAATCCGGACAAGGTCTATTCTGTTTCCGTAATGCCCTGTACCGCCAAGAAATGGGAAACGCACCGGAACGACGACATGAAGAGCGCCGGTCACGGTTACGATGTGGATATTTCCATTACCACCAGGGAACTTGCCAGGATGATCAAGCAGGCCGGCATTGAGATTCTCAAACTTGAGGATGAGGAAGCCGACAACCCCCTGGGCCCCTATACCGGCGCGGGTACAATCTTCGGCGTTACCGGGGGCGTCATGGAAGCCGCTGTCCGTTCCGCATTCTTCCTTGTTACCAAAAAGGAACTGGGAGATGTGAACTTCAAACCCGTCCGGGGCCTTGAGGGTGTCAAGGAAGCGGAAGTTGACTTCCAAAACGGTACAAAGATCCGCATCGCGGTGGCCCATCAGATGGGGAATATCGCCGCAGTCCTGGACAAGATACGGGCAGCCAAAGCCGCCGGTGAGGAAACCCCCTACCACTTTGTGGAGGTCATGGCATGCCGGGGCGGCTGTATCGGCGGCGGCGGACAACCCTACGGTTGTACCGATGAGATCCGCAAACAGCGTACCGCCGGTATCTATACCGACGATGAGAAGAGTCAGATTCGCTGTTCCCACCAGAATCCCTTTATCCAGCAGGCGTATAAGGAATTTCTGGGAGAACCCAACGGGCATAAGGCCCACGAACTCCTTCACACGAAATATGAGGCTTTAGCCCTCTATTCGAAATAGGGTCTGTTGTTCGGGAACCTCGGTTTCCGAACAAAAAAATAATTGGAGGTTAACATGGAAAAACTGTTCAGGCTCAAGGAACATGGCACGACGGTGCAGAGGGAACTCATAGCGGGGCTTACCACCTTCCTCACCATGGCCTACATCTTGATTGTCAATCCCAGCATGCTGGGGAGTATCGGGGACGGCATGACGCCGGGGGCGGTTTTTACCGCAACTGCCATTTCAAGCGCCATCGCCACCCTGGTCATGGCGTTTGCGGCCAATCTGCCCGTAGCTCTGGCGCCGGGTATGGGGCTCAATGCCTTCTTTACCTTTACCGTCGTTTTCGGCATGGGGTATTCCTGGCAGATTGCCTTGACGGCAGTTTTCCTGGAAGGCATCCTCTTTATCATTCTTTCCCTCATTAATGTCCGGGAAGCAATTATCAAGGCAATTCCGGCGAATCTTAAAAAAGCCGTAGCGGTTGGTATCGGCCTCTTTATTGCCCTGATTGGTTTTGCCAACGCGGGCATCGTGGTAGGTGACAGCGGTACCATCGTGGGCTTGGGGAGCATTGGTTCCGGCGCGCCGCTTCTGGCGCTTCTGGGGCTTATCATTATCATCGTGCTCTATACGATGAAGGTGCCCGGCGCAATTCTGATCGGAATCCTTTTGGCCACTATCATTGGTATTCCCATGGGAGTTACTGCTGTTCCCGAAGGCTGGTCTCCCGTCGGTCATCCTGACGCTCCTCTCCTCTTCCAGTTTGATTTTTCTTCGATTTTTAGCTTCCAGTTTTTTACCGTTTTCTTTACCTTCCTCTTTGTGGATATCTTTGACACTGTTGGTACTCTGGTCGGGGTTTCCACCCAGGCAGGATTGATCAGCAAAAACGGTGAGATTCCCCGGGTCAAACAGGCCCTTCTTGCCGATGCGATAGGAACGGTGGCGGGCGCCGCCCTTGGTACCTCCACAGTTACCAGTTATGTGGAATCCACCGCGGGCGTTGCCGCAGGCGGACGCACGGGCCTTACCGCCCTGTCAACAGGTGTTCTGTTTCTGCTGGCTCTGCTGTTTTCGCCCCTCTTCCTCCTTATTCCCGGAGCGGCCACCGCTCCCGCGCTGATCTTTGTCGGCTTCCTCATGATGCGGCCGGTGGTGGATATTGATTTCTCCGATCCCACGGAAGGTATACCTGCATTCCTTGCCATCGTCATGATGCCCTTCGCCTACAGCATTGCGGAAGGTATTGTGTACGGAGTTATATCCTATGTACTCCTCAAGATCGTTACCGGCAAGTTCAAGGATATTACCGTAGCGTCATGGGTATTGTTTGTGATATTCATGCTGCGTTTCTTCATAAAATAAATAAGGAGACTAATCGTGAAAAAGATTTTTGTCAATTTTGCAAAGTATAACCAGGAGGCGGATGAGAAGATCATCTCCATTTTGGGCAAGATGGAAAACTCAGAAATGGTAAAAAACCGCAAGAGTTACTACAAGAGCCTTGCGGGCCTTGCTTCTCACATCGCCGGCGGGACGTATTACTTCCTCGGCCTTATTGCTCAGGCGGTAAGCGGCAACGCGGAAGCGCAGAAAGCCATTGTGCCTCTGAAAAAAATCGAACTCCCCAAGGGCAAGATCGATGAGGAGGGCTGGAAGAAAATCGTTACCGCCATGAAAATCGCGGACAAAGCCTATGTAGGTTTTACCGAAGCCCTCAAGGACGAGGATTTTTCGGCCCCGGTCAAGCTTGACTGGTACGGCGGTAAGCCTGCCGCAGTGCCCCTCTATTTTATGCTGCAGTCGCTTGAGACCCACAACACCCATCACCGGGGGCAGATCTCCCAGATTCTCGATTCCCTCAAGATTGATAACGATTATTCAGGGATCAATGCGAAATTTTTGAAATAGCGAAGAGGCAAAATTTTAAGCCGGGAGCCTGTTCCGAAACCACCGGGTTTTGGAACAAGCTCATGAGGCCGCGTTTTTCGAAGCGGCGGCCTCATGACGCTTACCGTGTCGCACCGCATTAAATTCTAATTTTTGCGGCCGGCGGTATACTTTTTTATAAAAAGATATATTATCAGGAGTTTCCCCGAAAGGAGTTTTATGAAAAAGGAGCGTATTTTTCTGACAAAACCGCGGAATACGGTACTGTTTGTGGGGGGGGGGGGGGGGGGGGGGGGGGGGGGGGGGGGGGGGGGGGGGGGGGGGGGGGGGGGGGGGGGG
>JAISCR010000098.1 GCA_031265435.1 Treponema sp. | reverse complement strand
CTTCAGGCGTCGATTATAGGTATCCTGGCGATCTGCGAGACCTTTGTCATTATCTCCGGCGGCATCGATCTTTCGGTAGGCGCCGTGGTCGCCCTCTCGTCATCCATGATGGGGCAGTTCGTAGTCAAAATGGGTTTCCCCGGACTGGCGGGCATCTTTATCTGCCTCGGCTTTGGCCTTATGGCCGGCCTTATGAACGGGCTTTTAGTGTCCCTCATCAACATGCCGCCTTTTGTAGTAACCCTGGGAACCATGACTATTTTTCGGGGGCTTGCCTATGAATGGACTAACGCGGCGGCCATTTATGGCCTTCCGGACAGCATAAATTTTCTGGGCCAGAAATACATCGGTATAGTTCCGGTTGCCGTCCTGGTGGTACTGGCGCTTTACATAATCTCGTGGTTTCTGTTCAAACATACCCGCTTTGGACTGTATACCTACTCTATAGGTGGGAATGTCACGGCCTCCCGGCTGTCGGGCATCAACGTCAAGCTTACCAAATGCGCTATCTACACTTTAAGCGGTCTTCTCTGCGGCGTGGCGGGCATTATCATTGCCGGTAGGATGAACGGTACCACGGCTCTGGTGGCCAGCGGTTCCGAAACCGACGCCATCGCGGCGGCGGCCATAGGGGGTATCTCCATGTCCGGCGGGCGGGGCAATATCTGGGGCACCCTTATCGGGGTACTGGTAATGCAGTGCATACGCAACGGCATGAATTTGCTTGGTGTTTCGTCTTATTACCAGATGGTCATCATCGGCCTGGTCATCATTATCGCCGTAGGCATAGACTGTATACGCCGGCTGCGCAGCTTATAGGGCAGGGCCGCTTCCGTATTAGCGTAATTTTCACAACAAATTTCAAAAAGCCTGATTTTAACCTGTACTGCCGGTTAATCAGGCGTCAACCGCCGGATTCTCATCGGCAAGCTGCTGTATCACCCCCTCGGACAGATTCTCTTCGGTTATTTCGGACAGGGAAATTCCCCCCTGCTGGCGGTATTTGCCGGGGCTGGAACCTGTGTAGATCTTGAAGATTTTGGAAAACCAGCTCTGATCTTCAAACCCGCAGTTACAGGATATGTCGCAGAGGGAAAGATCCGTTTCCAGCAGCAGTTTTCCTGCTTTTTCCACCCGCAAACGGTTTAGATAGCTTGAGAAGTTTTCTCCCATCTCTTCCTTGAAGATCGTACTAAAGTAGGGGGCGGAAAGGCCCGAAACACCGGCAATTTCCTTCAGACTTATCTTGCGGGTGTAGTTTTCCCGTATATACAGTTCCGCGCGCTTGAGGACCGAGACATGCTGAACTCCCTGGAAGGAGAATATCCTGGAATTCATTTCTTCGATTATGGAGTACATAGTATCCGTCAATGCGTTCATGTCGCCGGCTTCCTGAATTTTTCTGATATAGTTTGTACTTGTTTCCAGAAGCGACTTCTCGTTCAATCCTGTATTAATATCAGATCGTGACAGAACTACTACCAGTTCAATGGTCTGCAGCTGGATAAAGCGGTAATTTCCCGAATTTCCCAGGCTTAGTTCCGCCAAAAGTTCGTTAAGGGTGGCGAGGGCGCTTTCCCGGTTCCCGCTCCGCAGGCATGCAAGGAGCTTCTTTTCCTTGTCCAGGGGATAGGGCTGGATCTTTATCCCGGAATTATTCCGGAATTCGTCCATTTTCTTTTGCAGCGCCTTCTGCTGTTCTGTTCTGCGTTTTAGGGTGTCGAAATAGACGCTGCCTTTACGGGACACGGATTTTGCGCAGAGCAGCAGCATCTCTGCCAGCGCCTTTATTTTTTTGGTGTCTCCCTGGGGGAAAGAGGCAATCAGTTTTCTGAATTCATTTTCGGGCATGCCGTTCATAAGGGCAAGCCGCGCGTCTTCCTGTATATCGTTCTCTCCCAAAACCCCCGCCCCCAGAAGGGCGCCGATAAATTTACCTTCGGAATATACCGGGCCGGCCCAGAAGACAAATCCCAGTTCACACATATAGATGTATGATCCTTCAAGCCGATCTGATTTTTTCATCCCGTTAATATGCAGTTCCCCGCAGGGATTCAGACGGAAATCCTCAGGACTTTTTATGTGTGTTTTGGCCCGGTATTTGGTACAATGCATACACATGCTGCGATTGGAAGTAATACTGTACATGCTTTCCGGAATGGGAAGGTAGTTTTCGTCATGAACCGATACCACGGCCCCGGTTGCCCGGGCGTACATGGTTAAGGTCTTTGCCGCTTTCTGCAGAACCGGGTTGGTTTTGTTTACCTGCCTTTCCGTACCGTTTTTTTGAACTTCGTTTATCATGTTTTGTAATCCTTTTTTCTATCGCCTTTCAGTGATTTTGAAAATGAAGATACGGCGATCTCCTTTGATGATTGGAAGATTCCCGGTATCTTCCGGGGCTCATTTCCATGTATTCCTTGAAAATTTTGGAAAACCAGCTTTGATCCTTGAAGCCGCAGACATTGCAGATCTCATTGATGGACATGGAACTTTCCAGCAGAAGCGCCGCGGCCTTTTCGGAACGCAGGCGGTTAATATAATTGCACAGACATTCTCCCATCTCTTCCTTGAAGACTGTACTGAAGTAGGGCGCCGAAAGTCCCGATATTCCGGCAACTTCATCAAGGCTTAGTTTTCTGTGACAGTTATCCCAGATAAAGCGTTCCGCCTTCCTCAGGGCAGACGCATGGCGGATTCCCCGGAAAGAGAAGAGCTGCGGCCCTATTTCGGCAATCAGGACGGAAAGAATGTCCAGCAGCTCTTCCCTGTTTTTGGCGTTTCTGATTTTCCTGAAACGGACATCGGCGGCCTCAAGAAGAGTCCACCCGCTGCCTTCCGCTTCGAAAGCGACTCTGGAGAGCAGGGTGGCAAGTTCGGTGGTTCTGAAACGGAGGAATTCAATATCTCCGGGATGCAGCAGATCCTTGAGAAGTTTTTCTCCCTGCTGGTGATCTCCCCGCCTGATAGCCGCCATGAGGGACCGTTCCAGGCTCAGGGGATATGTATCCCCGGAAGTTCCGGGAGGGCTGACGGAATTTTCAAGTCCTTCGGCGGATTCCGTATTGCCCTGGGCGGATATTTCTTCCGCACAGAGTCTCAAAAGCCGGGCCTGATCCTTTGCAACGGCAAGACTCCGTACCGGGATATTGTCCAGCATGGAAAGAATCTCTTCCCCGGACTTGCTGCCCTTGCAGTACTCGAACATTTTTTCGGCAACCGTTTGTTTATCGGTACCGATTACCATTCCGGCTATCAGAAAGCCGGCGGAACGGCTGCCGAGGCGAAACGGGCTCGTCCAGAAGAGGAAACCCAGATTACACAGATATATATAGGAACCTCCCCTGCGCCGGGATTCGGCGGCAGCCTGGACATGCATGGCAGTACAGGGATATTCATGTTCTCCCCGGTTTTTCTTTTCCGAGCAGCGTTTGCAGAATTCGCAGAAGGAGACAGTTTTTTTATAATCGATCTCTTCAATAGCCTGCCCATCCTGATTGAGAACCGATACCATGGAGTCGGTGGCCTTCTGATATTGCTCTAAAAGTTCATAGGCCCTGCGCTGGAGGGGGTTTATTTCCCATCGCTGAATAATATCGCCTGTAAAGGCGCCCGAGCTTCCCCCATCTTTATCAAAAATTTCTTTTCTCATAATTACATGTTACAAATGAAGCGTTACCAAACTACACCCTAATGGCTTATTTTTTTACAGAAAAGCTTGTTCCAAAACCAGGAATTTTTTAAAATCAAGGATTTTTTAAAATTCAGCGATCCGGCAGAATCATAAATTTGGAACAGCTTCGGATGCCTTTTATTTCTAAGATAAAGTAAGCATAATATATTTCAATGGAAAAAGACAAGAGCGGAACATTCGTAAAGCTTATAAATGAAAGGCAAAAAGAATCTTCCGGGTCAAAATACCGGCAGGTGGCCAAATTTCTCATCCTTATCGGGAGCGACCGGGGCGCGGAGATCCTTTCCAGGCTTGATCCTCCCCAGGTTGAGGCTATCAGCGCCGAGATCGCTTCAATTAAAAGCATCGGGCCTGAAGAATCCGAGTCGGTTCTTGATGAATTCCGCTCACTCCTTTCCAATCCCGCTCCCGCCCGGGGGGCTCTTTCGGGCGGCCCGGAAGCTGCCAGACGGCTTCTCTATGCGGCCTACGGGCCTGAAAAGGGCGAGGAGATCTTTAGAAAGGCTGCCCCGCCGGAAAATGACAGCCCTTTCGGTTTTCTTGAGGATTTTTCCGGGGAACAGATAGCCTTCCTCCTCCGGGATGAAGTTCCCCAGGCGGCCTCGCTGGTGTTCTCCCGGCTCAGCCCGGAAAAATCCGCGGCGGCCCTTGCCTGTTTAAGCGGACAGCGGAAACTGGACATTGTCATGTGCATCGCCCGGCAGGGAGAAATACTCCCCGAAGTGCTCGAAAAAGTGGCGGAAGTCCTGAGGGAAAAGGCCAGAAACACAGGCCACGACGATTCCGCCTCCGTTGACGGCATGGGCGCGCTGGCGGCCATCCTCAAACAGTCCGATATCAGCTTTGGGGACAAGCTTTTGGACGAACTTTCCGGTGCGGACCCGGATTTGAGCCGGGAACTGAGGGAACGGCTCTATACCCTGGAAGACGTGCTCAAGATGGAGAATAAACCTCTCCGGTTCAAGCTTTCCTCCATGGAAGACAAGGATATTGCCCTGCTCCTCAAGGGCCGCGGCGAGGATTTTACGGAGAAAGTTCTCTCCAATGTGTCGGCCTCGCGGCGTGCCCTTATCCTGGAAGAGATGGAGATTATGGGTGCGGTGAGGAGGCAGGATGCCGACCGGGCGGCCCGGAATTTCCTCGAATGGTTCCGCAGGGGCCGGGAAGAAGGGAACATCATCATGCTGGACGATGAAGATGTGATAAAATAGGATGTAGTGATGGATACGGACAGACTGTCCCTCTTGCGGGGAGTGATACATCAATTTGCCATTTACGGGGAATTTGAGTCCGCCGAAGCTTTCGGCTCGGGTCATATCAATAGTACCTTCCGTTCTTCCTGGAATCAGGGAGGGACGAGACTGCGCTATACTCACCAGCGGATCAACGAAAAGGTCTTTGCCCACCCGGACGAGGTGATGGATAACATACAGCGTATTACCCGTCATATTGCGGAAAAGCTCCGTGTGTCGGGCGCGGAAGACATAAGCCGCCGGGTGCTGACCGTTGTTCCTTCCAGGGACGGCAAGCCCTGGGTGAGGGATGCCGAGGGAGGTTGGTGGCGGACCTACCTTTTTATCGAGGGAACCCACAGTCTGGAGCTTGCCTCTTCCACGAAAGAAGCGCGGGTATTGGGGAAAAGCGCCGGGCAGTTTCAAAAACAGCTTGCCGACCTTGGCGGAAAGCGGCTCTACGAGACCATACCGGATTTTCATCACATGGAGAAACGGTACCGCCGGTTTTACGAGGCGGTACAAAAGGACAGCTCAGGCCGCGTGCGGGAAGCCGTGCCTGAAATTGCCTTTATGAGAGAGAATGAGGAACGGGGCGCCATCCTGATCCGCTCTCTCAAGAACGGTTCCATCCCCGAACGGATCTGCCATAACGATACCAAGATGAACAACATTTTAATCGATGATACGGATGGAGAAGTCCGTTCCATGGTGGATCTGGATACGGTGATGCCCGGATCGAGTCTCTTTGATGTGGGGGATCTTATCCGTACCGTGGCCACCAGGGCGGAAGAGGATGAGCGGGATCTTTCCAGGGTTGAATTTGATACGGCCTTTTTCGAGGCCCTGCTGGACGGGTATCTGTCCGAGGCTTCACAGTTCCTGGAGAGCGAAGAGCTGAAGCTTCTTGCCGAATCGGGCCGGAGTTTTGCCCAGATTATGGGCCTTCGTTTCCTTACCGATTACCTTGAGGGGGATCATTACTACCAGATTGCCCGGCCGGGTCACAATCTGGATCGCTGCCGGAACCAGATAGCCCTGATCCGTTCCATGGATTCAAAGTGGGATTCGGCGCTACGGATTGCCGAAACACTGGTTAAAAAGTATGTGTAGCCTGAGGGTGAAGTGTGGAGAGTGAATTTTCCCGCCTCCGGGGCAGCGTCATTTCCCATGGTATACTTGAGGTAAGGAGTAACCGATGTACGAAGTTCATACTGAAATAACCCTGAAAAACGGGGTAGATGTGGGTAAGGCTAAAGAAGGTCTTATCAAAAAAACAGAGATCCGGCAGGAAACGGTGCTGGCCGTAGTGGATACCGGCGCATGGACGCTGGTTATTAACGAGGAGACCCGCGTCAAACTGGGACTTGAGCCGCTGGGAACCGATACCGTCAACCTTGCCGATGGCGCTTCGAGTCCCTGTGCGGTCGTAGGGCCGCTGGAAGTCTGGTGGAAAGACCGTCGGGCCACCTGCGATGCCCTCGTGCTGCCCCACGCCAACGAGATTTTACTTGGCGCAATCCCCCTTGAGGGCATGGACATTATTGTTGACCCCCGCGCGGGTGAAGTTGTCGGAAGACACGGCGACCAGATTATTCACCGGCTCAAATGGACCTCCTCACCCTGTTGGGCAGGATAAACGCATAGAACATCACCCTGTTCTTCAACCGTATATGGGTACTGCTCAGGGCAACGTCATTTACTTTCATGTTCCAGGACAAAACCGTGAAATGGTTTTCGTCAAAACTACCAAGTTTTGGAAGAATTTTTAACCTCCAAGTCGAAAAAGTCGAATAAGTTTCGGTACAAAGCCTTTGCAGTGAATTCTTTCTTCAAAGTATGCCGCTTTAAGGGGAAATTTGCAGCTTGACACTTTAGCGAATTTATGGCATTAAAAAATAATATTACCGTAAGTAATTTTATGGCTCTTTATAAGGGGTGTTTTTCGTGGCAGAGTTGTACGAAAACCAAAAAGGCCGGAAGGGTGGTTTTCTCCGTAACATGACGGGGGGCGGCATGGCGCGTCCCGGCTGTCTTCTCCCGTCCGGCGCTGACTGCCGGTTATTTCTCTGGGGGGGGGGGGCGGGCCCCCCCCCCCCCCCCGCCCAGAGGGGAGAGATGG
>JAISCR010000094.1 GCA_031265435.1 Treponema sp. | reverse complement strand
TACCTCCTATCTCCTGAACTTTGCGTGGTCCACCTGATAGGAGTTTCTTTTATATTCCCTGAAACGTCAAACTTTTGGGGTCCCCCGGCAAAGCCGGGGGATTACCGAAGGTATTTATCTTCATTATCCGGTGACTTTTTTGTCCCGGCATTTAGGATCCCTGCTCTACGGATCGCCGCTTTTCCAGAAATTCCTTTTTTAGCAGGGCCATAGAAGTATCATCCTTGATCTTCTTAAGCGATTCAGCCAGATCCACCGCCATAGCCTTGATAAAGGCTTCTCCTGTCTCACGGGATCCCGCAGAGGGACAACCAATAACCTGATTTGGATAATCGGCAAACCATGACAGTCCCGAATATATTCCCGGTAAATGTTCCAGCCTTTTCAGCGGAAGAATAGGTTCTGCAAGAGTTTGATATTCCATGCGTACTGCCTCCGGCGTAATGGCCTGCATCATACTGGTCTCGTATTCACAAGCATGGCCTATTGGTGCGGTTTTGAGTCGCTCTGCACATTTCCGGGTACGTTCACCCCAATCGGGGCCGAGCATCCTGATAAGGTAAAGGGTATAAGGAGTTTCTTTTTCCACGGTGGACCAGGCAAGATAATCAAGCATCCCGTTGTTTCCCCCATGGGCATTAAGTACCAGGATCTTCGTGAAGCCATTTCGGCCTATTTCGTCCAGCAGTTCCTCAAAGACCTGGAGAGTAAGTTTGGAAGAAAGAACGATAGAACCGGTAAAGCAAGAAGCTTCGTGAAGTTGTCCGAACCAATAAGGTGGAAAGACCACACATTTTTCCTGTTCAGCCGCCTCGCAGGCGACACGATGGGCAATTAATGAGTCTGTTCCTAGGGGCAGATGATCTCCGTGCCGTTCCAGGGATCCCAGGGGCACAATACAGACCTGTTCCTCCCGGGCCAGCTTTTTAAAATCCGGGGGCGTCAATAATTCCCAGCGCATGTCATCCTCCTCCTTTGAAAACAATAAATTTTTCTTGTTCCATGCATTAACTTTTCACCGCACCAGCGGCAACACCTTTGGTTATCTGTTTTCTGAATATCAGGTAGAATGCCACCATAGGGATAAGCCCAATTACCAGGGCGGCGAATTGTTTCCCATAATCGCTTGACTGAGCGCCGGAGAATTTGTTAATGCCAACGGGGATTGATTTCAAACTATCCCTTGATGTCAGAATATTAATAAGCATAAATTCATTCCATGTACCGGTAAAGGTGAGAATCGCTACAGTTATAGCAACCGGCATGGCCATTGGAAAAATTATAGAAACAAATATCCTGAGATATTTTGCGCCGTCAATCCGGGCCGATTCCACCAGCGAATCGGGAATATTCCGGATATATTCGGTACTAAGGTATACTCCCATAGGAAGACCTATACCGATATAGGGGATCAACACCCCGAGCCGTGTATTAAGAAGCCTTACAGAATTTATCAGGAGGAAGAGTGGTACCATGATAGACTGCAGAGTAAGCAGGATACCGATTATATATATGCCATGAAGAACCGGGGTTGCCCGGTTTTTAATTTTCGAAAAAGCAAAGCCTGCCATAAATGCCAAAAGGATAACTACGGTCACCGTTACGCCGGTATAGAATACACTATTAAACACCAGTATGCCAAAATTACCCTGTCTCCATGCATAGACATAATTACCGGCAAACCAGACCTTGGGTAAAGCTAATTTGCTGGAAGAAACATATTCCTGAGTTGTCTTAAAAGATTGGATAATAAGCCATAAAATAGGATATACAGCAAAAAACGTAAATAAAAACATCACCGGATATACAACTAGCGTTACCCAGAAAGATCTCTTTCGTACATCTGCCATGGCCTTTACTCCTTTCCGCCGAAGTAGTTTTCAAACAGCTGGGTAATGGTGATCAACACAAAACTAATAATCACCATAATAGTTGAAATAGCGTTTGCAACGGAAAAATTTACCCCCGATTTAAAAGCCTTATCGTACATATACAGAGAGAGTACCGTTGTTTTATGAGCAGGGCCGCCCTGGGTCATTACGAAGAGGAGATCAAAGACTTTCAATGAACCTGAAATGGCGAGAATTGCACTTATTACGATCACTCCGGAGATGGCGGGGAGTATTATATACCATAAAGCTTGAGCTTCTCCGGCGCCATCTATTTTTGCCGCCTCAATAACAGCGGTATCAATTCGTTGAAGATTAGCAAGGAAAATTATTACATAGCCGCCGGTATACATCCACAGGATCACCACCATAACCGGGATCATGGGATACTTGTTCATGGAAAATTCCACTGCAGGATTGAATATTTTTAGCACTTCCATATATAGACTGTTATGATTCAAATAGAAACTCTTAAATAGAATACCAATAATAATCGGCGAGATAACATTTGGAAGATAGATCATGGTTTGGAAGAAATCACCGGCTTTCACCAATTTACGAGAAAGAATATATGCCAGGGTAAATCCCAGAGGAATCTGGCCAAAAACAGAGACCAATACGATGAGCATATTGTTCTGCAGGGCCATATAAAAATACCGATCCTGAAATACCTGCAGGTAGCTGGATATACCGGTAATTTTGATATTACGGTTCCCGAAGACAGGCCCCCCATTGTAATTGGTCAAGCTTAAAAGTACCGATAGCACTGTGGGAAAAGCCATTACAAAGAGATAAATAAGTATCCCCGGAAGAACCAGGACGAGATAAGACCAACACTGTTCCCGTTTTGAAGTCAATTCAGCCATCGGCACCTTCCTTTAGTCATACAATTAGAAAAGAACTGCCCAAAGAAGTTCCCCCACTTTTTTGAACAGTTCCATGTGCTTACCTATGGCTATTGAGTGGCTTTCCAGGCATCAAACGCATTTTGTACCGTCTGAGCGACCTGCTCCGGGGTTCTGGAACCTATCCCAATCTCTTCAAGCCCGTCATTAATCGGTGTCCACACATCTGCATGGAAAATATTATCAATTACACCGGTCATGGTATCATACTGTGAGGAAAGGTTCATTATCTGTTTCAGCAGTGGTTCCACATCAATACTGCCTGTATCAACATCGATTCTGGTGGGAGCGGAAATTCTACCAAGTTTAAGCATTACCGTCTGAACCTCTTTGCCAGTCAGCCATTTTATAGCCTTCCAAGCCGCCGCTTCCTTGGGAGAACCTGAAGGGATTGCGGCACTCATGGCCCATCCCATGGAGAGTTGTCCCGATGTAGATCTATTGAGCTTTGCGCCGGGAATATCCGGGAAAACGGTGATTTGGAAATTATTCGTCTGTCTATCCGGGGAAATAAGGGCTTCTCCGGTAGAAGGATCGGTAACGAATGCTGAGGCTCTCCAGTCTCCATCAATGAAATATGCACCCCGATTATTTGCAAACTGACCCACTACGGAACCATAATCGGTAGTAAGTACATTCCGGTTCAAGACTCCATCATCATACATGGCCTTGATAAAATTAAGAGCTGCTACAAAGTCGGGATCTGTAAATTTAGCTGTTCCTGCATGGATATTCTGTTCCCATCTTTCTCCACAGAAACGACCGGCCACCATAGAGAAAAGGGTTGACTGGTTGACCCAGGTATCCTGATTACCCATGAGGATCGTATCATATCCTTTGGCCTTGAGTATAGGTACCTGGGCTTTAAGTTCCGCATAGGTCTTGGCCGGTGTAAGCCCGCAATCCCTGAGTACCTCATTATTGATCACAAAGATATGCGTAATTAATAATCCTTCGGAAATCATAGCTACATAACCGGATAACTGGTTATTGGGATCAAATGTAGCCGGTGAATAGGATGCACGCAATCCGTCCTGCTCAATAAAAGGACCTAGATCCTTTAGCAGTCGCTGAGAATGAAGGGTACTGGAACGCCCTGCCGGGAATACGCTAATGATATCCGGAAGTTGATTTGCCGCCGCATAGGCTTCTACCTTATTGTGGTAACCGTCATTGTAGAGATCTTCCCTGACCACCCGGATATCGGGATTGGCTTTTTCAAAAGGCTCCCATACCTGTTTGGAATCCTCAGGGTAATAGGGGGTTGAATTATCAAGCTGCTGCAAAGCATTAAGTTCTATGGCTCCCCCGGCGGAACTTTTCTCTTCCCCCTTTCTGCAGCCCCCTAACGCCAGCACTATCCCGGTACTTAACACGATCAAAAAAAATACTTTACCTCGTTTCATATCTTCCTCCTAAAAATATTTTACAGACTTAACTGTAAAGAACATATTTATATGATCCCCAATAGCAGGATCCTAATTACACTCCGGTGCGAGAGGACCGGCTAATTCCTTAAAGAAAAAGAGTTTCCCCGGCATTGTTGGCATAAAGCTGGCAGGAACCCATATATCAGGGCCGTAGCGCAGAGCCACCCATAGGGACATACCGGACCACATCATGCTACGGTTGTAAGAGCCGTCACAGCCACCGATTATTTTATCGGATTTGAGGAAAAGACCGGGGCCTATGGTATTGGCAAAACAGGGAACCAGGGTTATTCTGCTTTTGAAACTGTGCAGGGCATTTTGCTCAATGGTAAGGGGGTGGAGTTTTGCTCCAATTCTGTGGGTGGGTTTTTTCCAATCTTCAACACAGGAGAACTCCTCGGCAAAATGAGGTTCCCAAAAGGCTATATGAAATACTCTGCCAATACCGAATACGGTGACGAGATCGGCGCCCTCGGCCTTGAGTTTTTCAATTTTTTCCCCGTAAGAGGGCAGATTGTCCTTAGTGGCAAAATTTCGCTGCTTAACAGGAATGGTTAAATCACCCAAGGGACCATAAAAAGCTATTTCCATGGCATTTTGAAAGGAACCCTTATCCGAGGGAGCTAAAGTCGCTCCAGTGGCATCGCTCCACTCATCCATATTAAAACCATAGACATGATCGCAACTCACGTTCCATTCTTTAAGGTAGTAAACCAGCCAGCGGTACATACCCATGGGGCCCACGGGCCAGATGACGGCCAGTTTTTTCCCCGCGTCCCGGGCCTGCTTGATGGTAAGGGCTATCTCGTGGCCCATCATGACACCGAAAACTCTGTCATCATCGCAGGAGACAGGGGCAAAATTCGGGTGCCAGTGGCTCTGACGTTCAAACACTTCTTCAGGCTGATGAGAACAGCACCGGTCAATTTTGACCAAATCCCATCCCTTTGGCAGAAAGTGTTCCATGTTAGATCCTTTCATGGTAGAAATAAAATCCATACGCAAACTCCTTAGGGTAATAATCGCCGCGGGACAATGTGCGGCCAGGCAAGATACTGACGAAATCCTTCTGCATAGACACAGTTTGACTGAAGGCCCCGGTACTTGTTACAGGTTCTTACAAAATCAAGAAAATCAATATGATCATGTTCCCGCATCCATTTAACCTGGCTTTCATGGCAGTTCACTGCCTCAAGCTTCTGTTCAATTTCGACACTGATATCCACATATTCGGTGGGGATAAAATTGATCCCCGCCAGGGTATCCATAAAGAAAACCGGCTTAAAATTAGTAATATAGGGAGATTGGGTAAAGAGATGGGGAATAGTTGCGGTAAAAGAAACATCCCGGGCCAGGGCGCTTGCCTGTTCGTGATCCCGCATGTAGTCCACCGGGTTATGGGTAATAATGAGATCCGCCCCGGTATGGCGCAGTACCTCAGTAAGTGCATCCCGTACTGCCTTGACGGAAGCCTCTACCTGCAGATCTCCTACATCGAGAGAGATCGCCTCGGCCCCTAAAACTTTGGCGGCTCTTTCCGCCTCGGCAGTACGGATGCATCTAAGCTCGTCAGGCATGATCTCCGCATGGCCTACATTCCCGTTGGCGATGTGGCACATAAAGACTTTATGCCCCGCTTTGGCGTACTTTGCCAGGGTTCCTCCGCAGCCTATCTCAAGGTCATCCGGATGACAGCCAATTCCCAAAACAACCATACACTCCTCTGATTTGCCAGAACAAAATTCATTTGTTTGTTCAACGAACAAATGATAACATGACTCTTCACACCTGTCAAGCGGTTACGGAGATTTTTTTTACCCCCTGTAATACTTTGGTTACCCAGCCTTCAAACCATTCCAGCTTTGTATACGCTTCCTCCTTGAAGTTACACACGCTCCCGGCGCTCAATGGGATAGTGCTTTGGTTGGCAAAGTGCTCGCTTGCCCGTTCACAGGGTACCATCTGGTGTACCGACATATATACCGCATGGCCTTTTACGCTCTCCCCGTACTGGGCACTTTGCACTACTCCTTCGGGAAACGCGGCGCTTACCCGTTCCCCCCATTCGTTCTCCAGTATCTCCGCCTGGTATGTGGAACTATCTTATCAGGGGTATCTACCGGCTTCAGGGTTGTCCCCGGATGTCCGGTCTATCCGCCGGGTTTCCTTTTCCCTTCGGCCTTGGATGTTTTTCCCCAGTTTGGGTCTGCCGATGGCGGGATACTGCTGTTCCTTGAGTTTTTCGGGATCCATTTTCGGACAAGAAGCAGGCAGAGATTGATGAGCAGGTCGAACGTTACTTTCAGGGCTGGAGAGAGGTTCGGCTCGTCCGCCAACTGTTTCCGGGCCTTTTCTATGGTTTCCGATACAATTCTAACAAGTTAAGAAAACGTCCGATGAATTTTCCCATGTACTTGGCATAAATTCGGTTGAAAAAGAATTACGGTGCTGATGTATATTCATGGTTTACTGAATTTTTTTGCGGAGATGTGGATTCAAAAAGAAATTCGCAATGGACTTTAGACCTAATTCCAGCCGTGAATCTTATTCTCTGTCTTCCGGGTGATGGTAAAGATGTTATCCAGGAAATACCTGAATACTCCCTTGAGATCCGCATTGGATCCCAGGGCAGCGTAACTGATATGGCTGTTATCGGATGAACAGATCCCGCCATCGCCAGGAATCCGAACCTTGGCGAGGATCATGTGAAGAAACGCATCCCCCAGCTCCTCAATGCCGCCCCCCAAGAGTATCCGTTCAGGATCGAACATGCAGATTACATTACTTATACCAAAGGCTATCTTCTCCGCAATCCCTCCGGCGGTTCGTATAGTTTCCCTATCCCCGATGTCTATGGCTTTTTTTATATGCCCATAGTTGAGTTCCCCGCTCTTCACCATATTTCGGAGCAGCGGATTTTTCGGTATCAGGGATACAAATTCCCGCAGGATTGCATTCCTGCCCACAATATTTTCAAGACAGCCCTGTCTTCCACAAGAACAGAGGACCCCCTGGGGATCGATGGACATGTGTCCAATTTCACCGGTAAAAACCTTACCATTGATCAGGATCCCTGCGGCAACCCCCTCATCAATGTTAAAATAGATAAGATCCCGGCCCTTGTCATGAAAGGTATAAGTATACTCCGCATAGGCATAGGCGGAGGATTGATTGCCCGCTAGAAGGGGCAGTTCCGGTGCCATGGACTTAAGTTCCCGGAGAAGTTCACAATTTTCCTCAATATCTAGTACCGAGAGATCAACCGTCTTATCCTGATTATTGATCTTTGCAGGAATCGAAGCACAGATGGCCAGTACTTTCCCTCGATCCATATTCTTTGATATTTTTGTAATGTGATTCCAAATCTTTTTTCCGCAGCCTTTTTTGTAAATTATCTTTTTGTTAAAGGATTCAATTTCATTCCCTTTAAGATCATAGAGGGCATAGCGGAGATATTCTTTTTTAAGACCAAGAGTGATAAACTGAAAATGAGCCGCGTTGATTTCCAGTTTTATGCCCTTCCTGCCCGAAGTTTCCGAATCCTGTGATCCAGTCATTTTGATAAGCCCGATGCGGATCAATTCATCTGTTAAAAGGGATACGGTAGATCGGCTGAGTCTTGTTTTTTTCGAGATCTCTATCCGGGATATGCCTTCGTCCCCGAAGACCAGATCAAAGACCTGTTTGATATTGGATTCTTTTACAACCCTTTGATGCCTAAGCCTTTCGGTGTTTCCAGGGACTATCAATTTCATACCGCTTCCAACCCTGAAGCTCCTTGTGTAATTTGTTTGTTCAACAAATTAATATCCACCTGAAAATCATTATTGTCAATAACCGGAAATCACCCTTGTCGCCATCGTATTGGACATTCCCAAAAGGCGCATTTCACACTGACTAAGCCAATCGCTACCATTAGGGCCGTAAGAAAGCTCTTGTGAGACTTCATCGCATGAAAAACGTGAATAGTGTTATCGTATCAGATTATACATGATTCCAAGAGCGTGAGGTACGAAAGCACGTCCAGCGCTTCCCGGTTGAGCCGTTCGGCATGGAGGGTGATTTGCACTATTTACCCACCTGCCGGTATTTTGTGGGGGACTTCGATAGTCGGTGGTTAGTCGGAGCCCTCCCTATACCTTATACCTGTACTCTCCGTTGGTCTCCGTGTCGCAGAAATCCGCATAGCTTATCTTCCAGGGGGATTTTCCCAGCTTGTCGATACGGATCTTGTTTTTGATCAGGTGCTGCCAGAAGCCGGAGTTGGCAATGTCCCCCTGAAGGATCACTCCTGCCGGCGCTCCGTCATGGAGAACCAGACGTTTGTAGACATTGCGGTCTTCCTGTTTGAGGACTTCATCCCCGTCCTCAATTTTCATGGAGCCGATGGAGAGGGATACGAGGCCGAAGAAGTTGACGGTATTCTTCATGGCGTAACGATCTTCGTAGATCATGTCCCAGCCTGAAATGTTTTTGGCGGCGATCTCTCCTTGCTTCTGGGCATTGGGCCAGATGCCGGAGAGGCCCGCCACATCTCCTGCGGCATAGATACCGGGCATGTTGGTTTCAAGCTTGTCGTTTACCACGACAGCCCTTTCAACGGCAAGGCCTGAACCTTCAAGGAAGGCTGTGGCGGGACGCACTCCTACCGCCACGATCACAAGGTCGCAGGGGATCACCTTTCCGTTATCAAGTTCAAGGCCTGTGATGTTACCCTTTCCGTCGCTCTGGGTATTCATCACCTTGCAGCCCAGATGGAAGGTACAGCCGTGTTCCTCGAATTTTTTTTGGTAAGGTTCCGCCGCATGATCATCCAGGTTGATCGCCATGATCGTGGGAGCAACATCAATGATAGTAAGTTTCTTGCCGGTTTCAACAAGGGCGCCGGCGGCATCCATGCCCACAAGGCCCGCGCCGATGATGGCGATCTTCTCCGCGGTCTTTGCCGCGGCGGCAATATTGATCGCATCCTGCAGGTGTCTGAGGCCGAAGGCGTTCTTTGCCGTCTTCAATTCCCCTATGGGCGGAGTAACGCTGTTTGATCCTGTAGCGATGATGAGTGTATCGGCGGAGGCAAGTTTTTCATCCCCGGCATAGACAGTTTTGCTGCCGCCGTCAAGCCTTGTAACGGTCTTGCCTTTTATCCAGGTAAGCCGGGGATTCTCCAGAAGGCCGTCATTGATAAAGTTGAGGCTCTCGACGGTTCTCTCTCCGGAAAGATAACGATGGAGCATGCAGCGGGAAATAACATGGGTATCCTCAGAAACGATAGTAACCTTGTTTTCCTCACTTTCCTTGAGGAGGGTACGGGCGGCAGTAACTCCGGCGGCGCCGATACCGATGATAAGATGATTCATACCGCTACTCCTTGCCAGAAAACTTCTTCTATATGCAGGGCTTTTTTAGGACAGGCTTTGACGCAGTTCGGCTCTTCGCCGTCACCAGCACAGAAGTCGCATTTGATGATGCGGCTTTTGGTAAGCCTGTCGGGTTTGATGTTGCCGTAGGGACAGTTCATCACGCACATAAAACACTTGCCGCAGCGGTCTTTGTCGTACTGCACGTGTCCTGAGGGCACTTCTTTTTTCAGGGCGCCGCTCATGCAGGAAGCCACGCAGTCGGGCTCGGAACAGTGGCGGCAGAAGACAGGTACATAGCCGCCCCTGCCGTCGATCCTGATTTCGTGACGGGCTTCGTTTTTTAAGTCCGTAAGATCAAGATCGTAAACCGTTCCCGGTTTTTCCCGGTGCGCGTTCATGCAGGCTACGGTACAGTTCTTGCAGCCGTCGCATTTATCCTTATCGATAAAAATCCGTTTCATTCATTCTTCCTTTTCATTCATTCTTTCTTATATTTTCAGGGCTGCCCGTTTTTCTTCGATGATCTTCTCCAGAATATCCGCGGATTCTTTGGCATCGGCATTGATGACAACCTGTCCGCCGGTGATGTTCTTGAGATCTTCGGTAAGAACCTTTACCGCCGTGGGACTTCCGGTAACAAAGGGTGGCAGCCCCAGGTGCAGGGGCAGTCCCAGAGCAAGACCGTAACAGCCGTCGGCCAGGGCCTGTTCTTCCAGCCACTGGGCCGCGGAGAGAACCAGGGGAAGCTGGGGCATGTCCACGCCGATGGTCTGTGCAAGTTCGGTAGCCACTATCTCAAGCCGCCCGATCGCAAGACAGGGCCCAAAGTTGAGTACCGGCGGAATGCCGAGTTTCTTGCACACGGCTCTGAGTTTGGGGCCGGCAAGGTCTGCCGCTTCGGGAACCATGAGGCCGCAGTTTTCAATGCCGCCCGAGGAGCAGCCTGCGGTAAGAATGATGATGTCGCGGGCGATGAGTTCCTTTACCAGATCCACTGTCAGCACATCATGTCCTCCGGCGGTAAGGTTGGAACAGCCTACAATGCCGGCAACACCTTTAATGTCACCTGAAACGATAAGGTCTACCAGGGGTTTCCAGTTTCCGCCGAGGAATTTTTTAAGGGAAACTTCGCTTACCCCGGTAATGGTATTGTCGTTGCCGTGTTCCGGCAGGAGATTGAGCTTGACGCTAGCCCGTCTTTCCCTGTAGCTTGCGATCATCGCGTCGATTATTTCGTTGCTGAGCCGTTCCCGGTCTTCAAACACAAAGGGCTTGAGTTCCGCGTTGGCCTTCTTTGCGACATCGTCGATGCAGATCTGTTTGATATGCAGCCTGTCGCAGACAGATTCAATGCCCGGCAGGGTACAGTTAAATTCGCTGATCACGCCGTCAATGGCGCCGGTGGCAAGAATCGCTTCACTGGTATAGTTGTTTCCCGCGTGGCCGTGAAAAATTTCGGTATAGTGGACGCCCCGGAGTTGGAGATCCTGTCCGACACAGGTACAGCCGACAAGGCGGAAACCCCTGGCGCCTGCGGCCTTTGCCTTTGCAACTACATCGGGATCGGTAAGCCTGTCCTGCAGGTGTACAAACATTGTGTGCTGGTGGCCCGTGATCATCAGGTTGATGTAATCGGGATCGATGACCCTGAGACCCACGGGAGCCGGTCGGATCTCCGGTTCACCGAGGAGCACGTCATTCAGGAGGTTGGTAAGCACAAGGCCGTAGATCCCGGTGGAGATTCCCAGCTTGAGACAGTCCAGCAGCATATTGACAGGATCACTGTTGAGATTGGTGGAACACTTCACCACCCCCTGGTAGACTTCGGAAATTGCCCCGCCGGGGAGGATTCCCAGTTCCTTCCATTTTTTGAAGCGGGGAGCGTAGGCCATCTTTTCTACCAGATCCATCTTTTTGTAGTGGGGCTTGTAGATATCGTCCAGAACCGCGTCGGCTACCTTGAGGGCCTTTTCATGCTCGTCTGTGCCGCTCAGGCCGAAAATCGTACAGAGGTTTTCCAGGGCATTTTTCCCCCGGATGCGGCCCTTAATCTCCGCCGTGTGTTTGAGGTTTAAGGCCGTGTTTTCAATTACATGGATGTAACAGCCTGAACCGGAAGCTACGGCACGCAGAAAATTCCGGGCGACAATGGTATCCGGACCGGCGCCGCAGATACCTCTGGGCGCTTCCGGCGTGATCCTGCAGGGGCCGTTTGCGCAAAGCCTGCAGCAAACTCCCTGAAGCCCGAAGCCGCAGTGTGTTTCCTGGGATTCGACCCGGTGATGGCTTGTCTCCATGGGTAAACCGGCGATGAAGCTTTCGAGAGTTTTATCCGCACTGGCACAGGTGCTGCAGCCGTAGTAACTTTCGTTCATTGCAACCTCCAAAAAAATCAGCTTTTATGTAAATGTATTTATTACTATAATTATATATCGACTGTCAAAAGTCAAATAAAACAGCAGCTTTTCTTATTGAGGTTTATTGAGGTCTATGAGCCCGGAACCCTCTCTTTTTCCGCTTGAAATTACATCCGGCATCATATAAAATGAATGCGCTTTCAAAAAAACACATAAGGAGGGATTAATCCATGGGAAATCCTGTACTTGAGGCAATTTCAGGAAGACGGAGCATCCGGGCCTACAAGCCGGATCAGATAAAAAAGGAGGAACTGGAGATTCTGCTCAAGGCGGCCCAGGAGGCGCCCAGCGCGGCAAATCTGCAGCCCTGGCATTATTCGGTGCTGCAGAACGCGGAGATGATTGCGGAAATTCAGGAAGAGTCCCTGAAACAGATGAATGAAAAGGGTAAGGACATTTTCTTCAAGGCCCCTACGGTTATCTTTATAAGCTGCGATCCTGTATCCCGCTGGGGGAGGCACGATGTGGGTATCACCGCGGAAAACATCTGTCTGGCGGCCCACGCCATAGGCCTGGGAACCGTTATGCTCGGCAGGGCTGAACCGGCTTTTAACGGGCCAAAAGGGGATCATTTTGCCAAACTCCTCAAATTCCCGGAAGGTTATAAATATGCCGTGGCGATCTCCGTTGGCTACCCCGCGGGAAGCAAGGAAGCCCATCCCATTGCCCCGGGCAGAATTGACTATATAGAATAACCGGCTTTATGGGCAGACACTATATATTAAATTTCCTGTAAGTCATGGGGAAAGGATGTGAGACGTTCCGCCCCGTTCTTCCCCATAAAGAGTATGTCTTCCGTGCGGATGCCGAATTTTCCCGGAAGGTAGATCCCCGGCTCGTCGGAAAAGGCCATGCCCGGCGCGAGGGGAGTCTTGTTGCCCGCCACCATGTAGGGATCTTCGTGGATATCAAGGCCTATACCGTGGCCCAGCCGGTGATTGAAGTACCGACCGTAACCGGCTTTTGTAATGAGTTCCCGGGCGGCAGCGTCCACATCTTCGCAGGCGGCGCCGGGCCGGGCCGCCCTGAAGGCGGCTTCGTTGGCAGAGAGAACAACTTCATAGACTTCCCGGTATTCCCGCGAAGCCTTACCCGCCACAGGGCTGCGGGTCATATCGGCCTGGTAGCCCTGCCATACTCCCCCAAAGTCGATCACCACCGGATCTCCCCTCTCAATGATCCTTCCGCTTACCGAATGATGGGGAGAAGCGCCGTTTGCCCCCGAAGCCACGATGGGGCCCCAGTCCGCCTTTTCAAGACCCTTCTCCCGGAGCAGGGCGTTAAGTTTTCCGGCGACAGCCTCTTCGCTTTTCTTTTCAAGGCCCCAGTTGTAGAGATCCCGCAGGGCCTCCCCTGCCCTCTCCTGGGCCTCTTTGAGCAGAGCGTATTCGGCTTCATCTTTATGCATCCGCAGGGGCTTCATGATCGAGACGGCATCAAGCCACGACAAAGAAAAGCGCTCCGCGTTTTTCTGCAAGCGGAGAAGAAAAGAAGCGGGCATGGAGGAAGCCGCGGCACAGAGGCCGCCTGAGGGGGGAAGAAGGGCGGTCACTATCCTGAAGGGATCCTCCCCGTCGTCCCATGGAATGCACTCGGCGCAGGAACGCAGATCTTCGCTTACATAGTTTTCTTCAAAACGGGGATAGACAAGGAAGGTCCCCTCCCCGGTTAATACCAGGGCAATGAGCCGCTCGGAAAGATGAAAGCGGCAGCCTGAAAGATAGTACAGATCGCTTGAGGGGCTGAGAACAAGAGATGAGGTTCCCGCTTTTTTCATCATCCCCCTCGCCATTTCCCGGCGTGCATTGTATAGTGTATTCATTGTAAGGAGTATAGCATGACAGGCGATATTCGCCATACAGCCCTTATCGAAATTGATATACAGAACGATTTCTGTCCCGCTTATGCTTCGCTGTCCGGTGAAAAGTATCCGGACGGCGCCCTGGCGGTAAGGGGGGGGAATGATGTAATAGAACCCCTGAACAAGCTTGCCCGTGTCTTTGCCGCCCGGGGAGCGCGGGTTATTGCCACCCAGGACTGGCACCCTGGCGGTCACGTCTCTTTTGCGTCATCTCATCCGGACTGTAAAGCGGGAGAGATCATTGATACGGCGGAGCTAAAGGGCCAAATGCTCTGGCCGGATCACTGCGTACAGGGGAAAAACGGCGCGGCTTTTCATGAAAGGCTGGATCTTGAATGTGTAAGTCTTATCATCCGCAAGGGCTTCAGGCGGGAACTGGATTCCTATTCGGCCTTTTACGAAAACGACCGGAAAACCCCAACCGGCCTTTCGGCGTTTCTGAGGGGCCTGGGGATTGAGACGGTGGTGCTGGGCGGCCTCGCGACAGACTACTGCGTCTTCTACAGTGCCATGGATGCCGTAAAGGAAGGGTACAGAACCATCGTCTTGCCCGACGCCTGCCGGGGGGTGGGCTATCCGGAAGGTTCCGTTGAAAAAGCCCTGGAAGACATGAAACGGGCCGGGGTGATTCTCGCAGACTCTCCGGAACTCTCCGCGGGGTTTCCCGCATGAGTACGGAAAATTCCGCGCTGCTCACCGATTTCTATGCCCTTACGATGAGCCAGGGTTACTTCCGCAAGAAAATTTCCGGCAAGGCGGTTTTTGAAATGTTCTTCCGCCGCCAGCCCTACGACGGAGGTTTTTCGATCTTTGCGGGCCTCGGTCCCCTGCTGGAAAAACTTGCTTCCTTCAGCTTTTCCGCGGAGGATATAGAGTATCTGCGGAACCTTGGGATCTTTGGGGAAGATTTTCTGGATTACCTTAAAAACTTCCGCTTCCGGGGAACGCTCTGGGCTGTGGATGAAGGGACTGTCGTTTTTCCCCTGGAGCCGCTGATCCGCCTTGAAGGGGACATCATCGAATGTCAGATGATCGAAGCCATGCTCCTCAACACGGTTAACTTCCAGAGCCTTATTGCCACCAAAACCGCCAGGGTGTGGCTTGCAAGCGGAAAGGGCCAGGTGATGGAATTCGGTCTCCGCAGGGCGCAGGGGCCGGACGGCGCGTTGAGCGCTGCCAGGGCAAGCTATATAGGCGGCGCCTGGGGAACCAGTAACGCACTGGCGGGAAAGGTATACGGCATACCGGTATTGGGTACCATGGCCCATGCCTGGGTGATGGCCTTTCCCGGCGAACAGGAGGCCTTCGAAGCTTATGCCGAAATCTACCCCGACAAAACGATCTTTCTCATCGATACCTACGACACCCTGAAGAGCGGTATAGTCAATGCCATCAAGGCGGGAAAAAGGCTTGCCGAAAAGGGGAAGAATTTCGGGGTAAGACTGGACTCGGGGGATATTCACTATCTGGCCCTTGAATGCCGCAAACGGCTTGATGAGGCGGGTTTGCATGATGCGACAATTACCGTTTCCAATGATCTTGACGAGTCGATTATCCAGACGCTCAGTATCGCCGGCGCGCCCATCAACTCCTGGGGTGTGGGTACCCGGATGGTTACCGGGGGGAATGACGCGGCCTTTACGGGGGTTTACAAGCTGACCGCCCGGCATGAGGGGGGGAAAATCATCCCGGTGATGAAGTTTTCCGATAATCCCGAAAAGACCACCACTCCGGGAATCAAACAGGTCTGGCGCATCAAAGATTCCGCGGGTATGGCGGTAACTGATGTCATGTCCATCGACAACGGGGACAACAGTGATACTATTGAAACCGGGAAAAAATATTCTTTCTGGCATCCCCAGGCCGACTACCGTCATTTTAAGCATGTCGTGGAAGGTTCCGCGGAAGCATTGTTGAAAAAACGGATAGAAGAAGGAAACCCCTGCGGAACCGAACCGGATCTTGCGGAGATCCGCCTCCACGCGGCCGCGGATCTTGAATGTTTTGATCAGAGCTACAAGAGATTCCTGAATCCCCATGTGTACAAGGTTTCCGTTACCGAAAATTTAAGGGCCATGAAACTGCAGCTTCTTGAAAACTATCTGGGCGATTTATAGGCGGAGGAGAGGCATGAGCGAAATCAGCATCAAATTCGGCAGCGGGAAAGAAATCCGCACCGGGGAAGACATCCAGGCGGATGCCCTGTTGGACCGCTTTGACATCGGCGAAGAAACGATTGCCGCGGTAAAGGTAAACAACGAGATCCGGCCCCTCAGTACCAGAATAATGGTAAACGCCCGTCTTGAGCCTGTTCCCGTAGATTCTCCGGACGGGGCGATGATCTACCGCCGTTCCCTGGCCTTTCTTCTTGCTATGGCCGCACGGAATCTGTTTCCGGAAAAGCGCCTCTACATAGGCCACTCCCTGGGGAACAGCTACTATTACACGTTTGCCGCGGGCGCCAAATTGGAACATCATGACATTGCGGCTCTGGAAGAGACCATGCGGTCTCTGGTAAAGAAAGATCTCCCCATAAACCTTTCCTACATAGCCTATTGGGAAGCCATGCAGTACTTCCAAAAAAGCGGTCAGGCCGATACGGCGGAACTTCTCAACCAGCGCAGTGAATCGAGGATCAAGGTAAACCGCTGCGAAAGTTTTGCGGATCTCTATATTGAGCCTCTTATCAACAGGACAGGAAAACTTTCCGCTTTTGAATTAAGGCCTTATGAAGACGGTTTCCTTCTCCGTTTCCCCGGAACGGGACGGGGGAAAACCATAGATCCCTTTGAGGACAGTCCCGGGCTCTTTTCGGTGTATCAGGAATACAAGAAATGGGGACGCATCGTCGGCGTTCACTCGGTTGGCGAACTCAATAAACTGATCTCCAGCCGCACGATAAAGGACTATATCCGCATAGCCGAAGCGTTCCAGGCCCGCAAGATGGCGGAGATTGCCGACCGCATCTATGAACGCAGAGATTCTGTCAAGGCGGTTTTTATTGCAGGGCCTTCCAGTTCGGGAAAAACCACCAGCGCAAAACGCCTCTCCATTGAGCTGAAGGTTCTGGGCATAGAACCCATTGCCATAAGCCTGGACGATTACTACGTGGGCACGGAAAAGACTCCGCCGGACGAAAAGGGAGACCCGGATTTTGAACACCTCGAAGCTCTGGACATTCCCTTTCTCAACGAACAGCTTCTTTCCCTCTTTAACGAGGATGAAGTTACAATACCCGTGTTCGATTTTAAATCCGGGAAGCGCAGGGAAAGCGGCGGAAAAAAAATTCGTCTGACCCGCAGAAGCATGCTTATTGTGGAAGGCATACACGGTCTCAACGACGCCCTTACTCCGGCCATCAAGAGTGAAAACAAATTCCGCCTCTATGTTTCGGCTCTTACCCAGCTTAATCTGGATGACCATAACCGCATTCCTACCAGCGATAACCGGCTGCTCCGCCGCATGGTGAGGGATTACCAGTTCAGGGGAAAGGATGCGGCAGGTACAATAAAGATGTGGCCCAGCGTTCAGCGGGGAGAGCGGAAGTGGATCTTTCCTTTCCAGAATGAAGCCGACGCCGCATTCAACTCCGCGCTGGACTATGAATTGGCTGTCCTGAAATTCTACGCGGATCCCCTGCTCCGCGCGGTAAAGCCGGGAACCGAAGAATACTCGGAAGCGGTAAGGCTGCTCTCTTTCCTTGAAAATTTCGCGCCCATTCCACCCCAGCATGTTCCGGGGACAAGTATTCTGCGGGAATTCATCGGAGAGAGTGAATTTAAGTACTGAATCAACATATCCCGGCGCAGAGCACTAAAAAAGAAGATTTACCGCCAGGTCGAAAAAGTCGAAAAAGTAAAAGAAGGGATGAACTCATTCATGTCCCCTAACCCAATTTGGATATAGAGGAAAGAGGAAAAACTCAGAAAAAATACACGGAGTACGTGGATCCCGCGCCTCCGTGTTTTTCCTGCCAAACGTTATATCGTCCCGTCCCAGGTACTTACCTTGCCGGCCTTCTTTTCAGCGTCGTCAAACCAGCGGGTGGTAACCACCTTGGTTTCCGTGTAGAACCGGTAGCCGTCTTTCCCCAGGCAGTGCAGGTCCCCGAAAAACGAATTCTTGTGGCCCGAAAACGGGAACATCCCCACCGGCACCGGGATGCCCACATTCACCCCCACCATACCTCCGTGGGTGTGCCGGGCAAACTCCCGGGCGTAGTATCCGCTCTGGGTAAAGATCACCGAGCCGTTGGCAAAGGGATTGGCGTTCATGAGTTTTAAACCTTCCGCGAAATCCTTGACCCGTTTGATACAGATAACCGGCCCGAAAACCTCGCTGTCCCCTATGGTCATACCGGGCTTTACGTGATCAAAAATCGTGGGGCCGATGTAAAACCCATTCTCATAGCCGGGAACTTTGACGTTCCGCCCGTCAAGTACGAGTTTGGCCCCTTCGTCAACGCCCTTCTGTATCCAGTCCTCCACAAATTTTTTGTGCCCGGCGTTGACCACCGGCCCCAGGCCCGTACTCTTTTCATACGCCGGGCCGACTTTGAGGGCCTTCGCCTTTTCCATCAAAGCCGCCACGAGCTTGTCCGCGATACTTTCCTGCACCACCACCGCCGGTAAGGCCATGCACCGTTCCCCGGCACAGCCGAAGGCGGAATTGATGATACCCGCGGCGGTACGCTCTATGGGGGCGTCCTCCAGGACCAGGGCGTGGTTCTTCGCCTCGCAGAGGGCCTGTACCCGCTTGCCGTTCTTCGCGGCAGTCTCGTAAATGTGCAGGCCCACGGAGGTGGAACCCACAAAACTTATGCCCTTAATATCCGGGTGAGAGAGAAACAGTTCCGCTTCATTGCGGGAACAGGTAACGATGTTGATAACGCCGTCAGGGAGACCCGCCTCCTTATACAGTTCCGCTATACGAAGACACGATTGCGAGGTAAAGGAGGCCGCTTTAATCACGATGGTATTGCCGCAGGCTATACACACCGGGGTCATCCAGCCCATGGGGATCATGGCGGGGAAGTTGAAGGGCACTATCCCGGCGAACACCCCCAGGGGTTCCCGGTAGAGCACCGTGTCAAACCCGGTGGAAGCGTCCATCAGGCTTTCGCCCATCAGGAGGGAAGGAGCGGCTATGGCCTGTTCGGTTCCTTCCTTCGCCTTGAGCACGTCTCCGGCGGCCTCCTCCCAGGCTTTGCCGTTTTCAAAGGCCACCAGGCGGGTCAGTTCGTCCATGTGTTCGATCAGGAGGTCCCGCAGTTTATACAGTATCTGTACCCGCTTGATAACCGGCGTACCGGACCATACGGGGAAAGCGGCTTTGGCCGCCCCAATTGCCTGTTCCACTTCCTCTTTGGTACAGCAGGGGACTTTGGCGATCACCTCCCCGGTGCTGGGGTTGTAGGCGTCGGTATACTTTTGCGTTGCGGATTCCACAAACCGCCCGTTGATAAACGGCTTTAGTGTTTTTATTTCGCTCATAACTATACTCCTATTCCCCTTTCACATCGGGGTCGCTGATCATAATCCCCCGTACCACCGATACGAGATCGTCATAACTTTTCAGGAAGGCAAGCAATGTCCGCCGGGTACTACCGAAGTTATCGAATTCTTCCGGCTGCATACCCTTCTCGTCATAGGCCCGGCGGAAGTCGGGGAACTTCTTTTCCAGTTCGGCGATGATCCGGGGGTCCACCGGATCATCAATGCGGGTCTTCACCTCCACATCGGAGGCGTTAAACTTTTGCTGCCAGTCGTAGGTGATGGTCATGGACATATCGCCGCCGATAAATTCCGACCAGTGGAACTGGTTCCGGTAGGCGGCGTTGAGAAGCCGGGTCCGGTATCCCCGTTC